>SKNW01000006.1 GCA_007120305.1 Gemmatimonadota bacterium
CAGCTCACCTTCCGGGGAATCCGGGCCGTGGGAGGTTCCGACGGCGCCCCCGTGGACACGCGCCTGGAGATGGGGGCGCGGGTTCTGCGGCGGAGGTGAGGCAGGGACCGGAAGTCCGAAGGGGGAGGCCGGGAGCCGGGGAGCCGGAGACGACGACCGGCGCGGACGCGCCGGAGCCCGGACGCCGCCCGATGGGCTGACGATCCCCTCAAGATGCGCCGGCGATCATCTTCAGGTGCGCCGGCGCTCATCTTCGGGGGCGCCGGCCATCCATTCGCTTCAGGTCGTTCCGTCAGACGCCCAGCAGTTCCCCCGCGTGGCGCCGGGACGTAGCGGACTCGGGATCGCCCCCCAGCATCCGGGCGATTTCCAGGATACGGGCCTCGCCCTCCAGGGGCGTCACCCGGGTCGCTGCCACACCTTCCTCTTCCATCTTCTCCACGCGGAAGTGCCGCCCTCCCCGGGCCGCCACCTGGGGGAGGTGGGTAATGACGAAGACCTGGTGATGAGATGCCACCTCCGCCAGCTTCCGCCCCACCGCCACCGCCACCGTCCCGCCGATGCCCGCATCCACCTCGTCGAAGACGAGGGTTGGGACCCGGTCCACCCGGGCCAGGATCGCCTTGAGGGCAAGCATCACCCGCGACAGCTCCCCGCCGGAGGCGATCCGGGCCAGCTCTCCTGGCTCGAAGCCCGGGTTCAGCGACGCCAGAAAGCGGACCCGCTCGGCGCCACCGGCCCCCGGGGAATCCAGCGGGTCGAGGGCCACCCGGAAGCGAGCCCCCGGCATCCCCAGCTCCGGAAGAAGATCCTGTACCTCGGCCGCCAGACGCTCGGCACCTCGGGCGCGCAGCGCCGTCAGTGCCGCCGCCGCCTCCCGCAGCGCTTCCGCCGCCTGGCCTGCCTCCCGGTCCAGGGCGCCCCGGGTTCGCTCGGCCCCGTCCAGCTCCTCCAGTTCCCGGGCCAGCGCCCCCGCATGGTTCCGGACGTCCTCGAGTTCGGGGCCGTACTTCCGCCGGAGTCGATGAAGGGCATCCAGGCGGACCCGGAGAGCCTCGGCGCGGCGAGGGTCCACCTCGACCCCGTCCGCATAGCTCCCGGCGGTCCGTCCCGCCTCGGTGACCTGGTGGAAGGCGGCTTCCACCAGGTCCCTGAGCTCCGCGAGGGAGGCGTCCAGGCGGGCCAGCCGCCGGAGACGGTCCCGGGCCCCGGCCAGCAGCTCCGAGGCGGAGCCTTCCCCGGCATAGAGTTCCTCGGCCAGGGCTCCCGCCTCTCGTGCCAGCTCCTCGGCATGGTCCGCCCGGGAGAGTTCCGCCTCCAGCCGAGCATCCTCCCCGGGTTCCGGCGCTACCTGGCCGATCTCCTCGAGCTGGAACCGAAGGAAGTCCGCTCGCTGCTCGAGCTCCCGCGTCCGGGCGTCCCGCGCCTCGCGTTCGGCGACGAGTCGCCCCAGGGCCACGTGCAGTTCCCGCACCCGGATGGCCGCGGCCTCCGCCCCGGCGAAGGCATCGAGGATCCCCCGCTGCTCGTCGGCAAGGAGGAGGGTCTGATGATCGTGCTGCCCGTGGAGGTCCACCAGCGCCCGTCCGAAGGCGCCGAGGACGCCCGCCGTGGCCGGAGACCCGTTGATCCACGCCCGGTTCCGGCCTTCCCTCTGGACCTCGCGTCGAAGAAGGAGGAGGCCGTCTTCGTCCGGAAGCCCCTGGGCCTCGAGGCGCGCCCTCAGGTCGGGAAGGCCGGAGATGTCGAAGACTGCCTCCACCAGCGCGCGCTCGGCTCCCACCCGAACCGCCTCGGAGGAGGCCCGCTCCCCCAGGAGGAGGGAGAGCCCCCCGACCAGGATCGATTTTCCGGCGCCCGTCTCGCCCGTGAGGACGTTGAGGCCCGGTTCGAGCCGGAGCGAGAGATCCCGAAGGACCGCCAGGTCCCGGATGCGGAGTTCGAGGAGCATGCGAGGAAGATGGTGGAAGGCCGGGGCCGCGGCCATGGCGCCGGGAGCCGCGTCGCGCAGCACCCGCATGGGCCCGGGCTCAGATGGCCCAGTTCAGCTTCCGCCGCAGCGTCTGGAAGAATGTCTGACCTGGAAAGCGCACCAGCCGCACCCGGAAGGCCCCCTTCCGGACCACGACCCGGTCGTTGGGGCCAATGGATACCGCCTGCTGCCCGTCGGCGGTGACCACCAGCTCCTCGGCGCGATCGAAGGCGTGCAGGGTGAGCCGGGCATCCGCCGGAAGCACGAGGGGACGCATGGCCATGGTGTGGGGAGAGATGGGCGTCACCACCAGGGCATCCATGGTGGGCACGAGAACCGGCCCACCCGCCGAGAGGGAATAGGCGGTGGAGCCGGTGGGGGTGGAGAGAATGACCCCATCCCCCGAAAAACTTCCGATGGAATCCAGGTCTCCCTCGGGGCCCACGGCCATCTCCAGGCGCACCACCCGGGCGACCCCGCCCTTGTGGAGAACCAGGTCGTTCAGGGCCTGCACCGTGGCCCGCTCCCGCCCCTCCGGATCGTAGACCGTGCCTCGCAGCGTAAAGCGATCATCGAAAATGGCACGCCCATCCAGCACCGCCTCGAGTCCCGAGGCCGCCTCCTCGGCCGCCAGCGCCGTGAGGAAGCCGAGGTGCCCGAGGTTCACGCCCAGCACCGGGATGCCCGGGCCATCGCTCCCATTGGCGCCCAGGACCATGCGGGCCCCGCGAAGAAGCGTACCATCCCCACCCAGCGTCACCAGGAGATCCACATCGGGGACCTGCCGGAGGGACGGGCAGGCCATCCCCTCCGGTGCCGGAAGTCCGGCCTCGAGCTCGAGCTCCAGGCCCCGCTCCCGCACCACGGCCGCCAGGGCCTCCACCGTGCCGCGCACCGCGTCGGTGGAGTCCCGCCCCACGAGGCCGATACGACGGATCGGTGCCCCGGGCGTCACGGCATGCGACCCGGGCTCACGCCCATCGCGCCCATCCCACCCATCACGCCGGGGGACGAACTCCCGGCTCCAGCGCCGCGGCCCCGGAGGAGCGCCCGTGTCCGCGCCACGATCCCGTCCACGTCGATCCCGGCGTCGCGGAGAAGCACACCCCGCGGCCCGTGCTCGATGAAGGCGTCGGGAAGTCCGAGGGTCCCCATGCGCTCCGGCACCGGAAGGCCGGGGTCGTCCAGGATCTCGCGGGTCAGGAAGGCCCCGAACCCGTTCGCCACCGCTCCCTCCTCCAGCGTGAGGATGGCCCGATGCTCCACCAGGATGCGGCCCAGGAGCTCGCGGTCGTAGGGCTTCATGAAGCGGCAGTTCACCACCGCCGCCTCGACCCCCTCCTCCGCCAGCCGGGCTGCGGCCTCCATGGCCGGAAGGACCATGGTCCCCACGGCCAGGAGCGCCACGTCTCCTCCCTCCCGGAGCTGCTCCCAGCGACCCCGCTCCACCCCGGGGATGTCGGAGAGGGCCGGAACCTCGGCCGGCACCGCATCCCGGGGATACCGTATCGAAAACGGGGCATCATTGGACTCCAGGGCATGCCGGAGGAGCGCCAGCATTTCGGCACCATCCTTCGGGGCGGTGACCACCATCCCAGGGACCGACAGCATGTAGTTGATGTCCAGGGCCCCGTGGTGGGTGGGACCGTCTTCCCCGGCGATCCCTGCCCTGTCCATGCAGAAGACCACGGGGAGGTTCTGCAGGGCCACGTCATGGACGATGTTGTCGAAGGCGCGCTGCAGGAAGGTGGAGTAGATGGCCACCACCGGCTTCACGCCCCGGGTGGCCAGCCCTGCCGCGAAGGTCACCCCGTGACCCTCGGCGATCCCCACGTCAAAGTGCCGCTCGGGGAACACGCGGTCGAAGATGTCGGTGCTGGTCCCCCCGGGCATGGCGGCCGTGATGGCCACCACCCGCTCGTCCAGGCGGGCCAGTTCGGTGAGCCCCTTCCCGAAGACCTCCTGGTACCGGGGGAGCCCGGCCACCTTCCTCCTCCCGGCCCCCGACACCTTGTCGAAGGGGCCGGAGGCATGCCACTTGACCGGATCCGCCTCGGCGGGGGCGTAGCCTTTCCCCTTGTGGGTGACCACGTGGACCAGGAGGGGGCCGCTCATTTCCTTGACCCGCTCGAAGGTGTCCAGCAGCGCATCCAGGTCATGCCCGTCCACCGGACCGATGTAGCGGAAGCCGAGCTCCTCGAAGAGCATTCCGGGCACCAGGAGGTGCTTCACCGACTCCTCCACCCGGCCGGCCACGGCCTCCATCACACCCGTCAGAGACCGGGGCCCCTTCCGGAGGAGGGACTTCACCTGGTCCCGCACCCGGTCGTACACGGGGTTCGTGAGGACCGAGGTGAGGTACTTGTTCATGGCGCCCACATTGGGGGCGATGGACATGTCGTTGTCGTTCAGGACGACGATGAAGTCCCGGTCCGTGTGGCCCGCGTTGTTGAGCGCCTCGTAGGCAAGCCCGCACCCCATGGAGCCGTCGCCGATGATGGCCACCACCTTCTCGTCTCCACCCATGACGTCCCGGGCGGCGGCCATCCCCAGTGCGGCGGAGATGGAGGTGGCGGCATGGCCGGCACCGAAGGTGTCGTACTCCGACTCGTCGCGGCGGAGAAAGGGGGAGAGTCCCTGGTACTGGCGAATCGTGGGAAAGCGATCGTTGCGCCCGGTGAGGATCTTGTGGATGTAGGCCTGGTGCCCCGTATCCCACACCAGCTTGTCCCGGGGGGTCTCGAAGGCGTAGTGAAGCGCCACCGTGAGGTCGGCCACCCCGAGGCTGGCCCCGAAGTGCCCTCCGATCCCGGCCACCACGTCGATGTGGCGGTCCCGGAGTTCCCGGGCCAGGGCCTTCAGCTCGTCGCGGGAATACCCGCGGATGTCCGCCGGCCCCTGAATATGGTCAAGTCGTGCCACGCCTCTCGTCTCCTCTCGGACTTCTCGGCTCGTGTGTGAGCGTGCTCGTGAGTTCGTCTCGTACCCGCGCGTCGTTGCGGGGCCTCTCGCGGGCGTGCTCGCCGCGCGCGGGGGGCCCGGCCCCAAGATATCACAACATGCCGCCCCTCGCCTGACCCCGGACTCAGCGATCCCGTTCCACCACGTAGCGGGCGAGCGCTGCCAGCGCCGGCGAGTCCACGCCCGACGCGGCCAGCGCCGCCAGGGCCTGGTCCACCAGTGAACGGGCCTCGGCCCGGGCACCCTCCACCCCCAGCAGGCGGACATAGGTGGACTTGTCCAGGTTGGCGTCGGAGGGCTCCTTCCCCAGTTCCGCGGCGGAGGCCGTGGCATCCAGGATGTCGTCCGCCACCTGGAAGGCGAGACCCACCGCACGCCCGTAGGCCTCGAGGGCCGCCAGGCGGGGGGCAGGGGCTTCGGCTGCCAGCCCCCCCATGCGGAGCGCGGCGGTGAGGAGCGCTCCGGTCTTGGCACGGTGAAGCGCGTCCAGCTCGGTGCGCGCCAGCGCCCTCCCCTCCCCCTCCAGGTCCAGCGCCTGCCCACCCACCATGCCGCCGGCCCCGGCGGCCCGGGCCAGGGTGCGGACCAGCTCCCGACGTGTCTCGTCGGGGAGTCCGAGCCGCCCTGCCGCCTCCCACGCCTCGAGCCCCGCGGCGGGAATGAGCGCCGCCCCTCCAAGGGTGGTGGGTCCGGCCCCCCAGGTGATGTGGGGCGTGGGTACCCCGCGGCGGAGCGGTGCGTTGTCCATGCAGGGCAGGTCGTCGTGCATCAGCGAGTAGGCATGCACAAGTTCGAGGGAGGCCGCCAGGGCCTCGATGGCCTCGGTAAGCTCCGGTGAAGCGGTCTCCCCTTCCCCGTCCTGCGGCGGTCGACACGCCCGCCAGGCCTCCATGCAGAGGATGGGGCGGAGGCGCTTGCCCCCGGTGGTCACACCCTGCCGCACCGGTTCCCGGAGCGCCACGTCCAGGCGCGGGAGGATGCGGTCCAGCGCCGACGCCAGATTCCGCTCCACCCGGGCGCGCTCGACCCCCAGGAAGGAGGCGAGATCGAAGGGCTCCACGGTCCGGGCGGGTGCCGTCACCGCCGACCTCCCGGCCCCGCTGCTCCCGCACCGGCTCCCGCGCCTGGCCCCGAGCCCATGGCGTCTCCGGATCCGTCCCCGCCGGAAAAGGCACGGGTACGGGTCTCCCCGTTGCCGCCCACCAGTTCTTCCACCCGGAGTTCGGCCTTGGCCAGCAGGGCCTCGGCCTCGCGGATGTGGCGCACCCCTTCCTCGAAGAGGGCCAGGCCGGCTTCCAGTTCCACCTCGCCCCCCTCCAGGTGGGCCACGATGCGGTCCAGGCGTCGAAGGCGGGACTCCAGGGAGAGGGCAGCCTCGTCGGAGGAGGAGGTCAGGCCAGGCTCCAGGCCAGGCTCCAGGCCAGGCTCCACGCCAGATTCCAGGCCAGGCTTCACGTCAGGCTCCACATCAGTCATGTCGAGGTCGGGGAAGGAGGAGAGGTGTCGAGTTCCAGGGGGTCGGGCTCGATTCCGGTGACCCGGCAGGCCACCCGGCTGTCCACAAGGCGCAGGGTGAAGTCGGGGTGGGCGCGGAAGTCATCTCCAGTCCGGAGCACCCTGCCCTCGGAACTCCGGGGCACGGCATAGCCGCGACGGAGGGTGGAGAGAGGAGAAAGGGCCTCCAGGCGGGCGGCCTGGGTGGCCAGTCGCTCCCGGCGGCGCGCCACGGCGTCCCTCCCCGACCGTTCCAGCCGTCCCGAAAGGCGTTCCAGCGCAGTGTGGCGTGGCTCCACCAGACGGCGCCACCCCAGGTTCAGGCGGTTTTCAGCCCGCTCCATCCGGAGGCGGCGGCGCTCCACCTGGCCGCGAAGCCCTCGGGCCAGGCGCGGACGAATCCGGGTGAGGACGTCGAGGAGCGCGGCACCATCACTCACCGCCGCCTCGGCGGCGGCCGACGGCGTCGGAGCCCGAAGGTCGGCCACCAGGTCGGAGAGGGTCACGTCCGTCTCGTGGCCCACGGCCGAGATCACCGGGACCGGGGAGGCGGCTATGGCCCGGCAGACGGGCTCCTCGTTGAAGGCCCAGAGGTCCTCCACCGAACCCCCACCCCGCCCCACGATCACCACGTCCACTTCCCCGCTTTCCGCCAGCACGCGGAGAGCCTCGGCCACCTCCGCGCTTGCACCTTCCCCCTGGACCCGGGCGCCACGGAGCAGGACCCGGGTCCAGGGGGCGCGACGTCGGATCACCGAGAGGATGTCGCGGAAGGCGGCGCCGGTGGGAGAGGTGACCACCCCCACCGTGCGCGGAAAGGTCGGGATGGGGCGCTTCCGGGCCGGATCCAGGAGCCCATCGGCCTCCAGCCGCCGCCGCAGCTTCTCGAAGGCGATCTTCCAGAGCCCCTCCTCTCCCTCGGCTGCCAGCTCCCGCACCACGAACTGGGTCTCCCCCCGGGCTTCGTACAGGGTCACGGACCCGTGGACCCGGACCTTCATCCCCTCGTCGGGATCCATGGGAAGACGGGACGCCGCCGGACGCCACATCACGCAGCGGAGCTGGGCGCGTTCGTCCTTGAGGGTGAAGTAGCAGTGTCCCGATCGGGCCCGGGTCCAGTTGGCAACCTCTCCGGAGATCCAGAGCGACGGAAGCACCTCCTCCAGCAGCGCCCGGATGGCGGAGTTGATCTCGGAGACACTCCAGACCCGGGGCTCCGTGGAAGCGAACTCGGGCTCCAGCCCGGACTCGGAAGCAGATTCGGACGCGGCCTCGGACGCGGCGGCGGCACTGAAGAGATCCAGGTCCTCCCCCTCCGCCTCCCTCGACGTCACGCCGGCACCTCCTGCTCGCTCCGAGCCCGGATGGCCTCCGCCGCCTGCACCGTGTTGGCCAGGAGGGTGGCGATGGTCATGGGCCCCACCCCCCCGGGAACGGGCGTGAGAGCCCCGGCCACCTCACGGACCCCCTCGAAGTCCACGTCGCCCACGAGGCGGTAGCCCCGGGGCGCCGAAGGATCGTCCACCCGGTTCACCCCGACGTCGATGACCACGGCGCCCTCCCGGACCATGTCGGCGGTCACGGTGTCGGGGCGCCCGACGGCCACGACAAGGATGTCGGCCAGGCGGGTCACGGCGCCCAGGTCCGGGGTCCTGGAATGGGCCACCGTGACCGTGGCATCCCCTCCCCTCCCCCGGCGGAGGAGAAGCGAGGCCATGGGGCGACCGACGATGTTGGAGCGTCCGACCACCACCACGTGCTTTCCGGCGGGATCGTGGCCCGAGCGGAGGAGCAGGTCCACCACCCCCTTCGGCGTGCACGGGGCCAGCACGTCGTCCGCCCCCACGGCCAGCCGCCCCACGTTGACGGGGTGAAAGCCGTCCACGTCCTTCTCGGGGAGAATGGCTTCGAGAATGGCCTCTTCGTCGATGTGCCGCGGGAGGGGGAGCTGGACGAGGATCCCGTGAATGTCCGGGTCGGCGTTCAGTCCCTCCACCACGCCGAGGAGTTCGTCCTCCGAGACGTCGGCAGGCAGATTGATCTGGCGAGAGTGGATACCCACTTCGGCTGCCGCCCGGTTCTTCATCCCCACGTAGGCCCGGCTGGCAGGGTCGTCCCCCACGAGCACCGTGGCCAGCCCGGGGATCCAGCCAGGAGTTCCGTTATGGCTGGAAGCCCGGCGGGCCACCTTCTCCTTCAACTCGGCCCGAAGCGTGCGGGCCACCTCGGTTCCCGAAATGATCGTCGCCGGCATGGCGGTCAGCTCCCGGTCATGGCGATGGGTTCATGATGAGGGGTTCGTGGTTGGGGCGTTCAGCGGGCGAAGTCGACAGCCCGCGTCTCGCGGATCACGACGACCTTGATCTGCCCGGGGTACTGGAGTTCCTCCTCGAAGCGCCGGGCCACCTTTTCGGAGATGCGGGACATCTCCTCGTCGGAGACCTTGTCCGGTTCCACCATGACCCGGACCTCGCGGCCGGCCTGGACGGCAAAGCAGCGCTCCACGCCCGGGTACTCCAGCGCGATGGCCTCCAGGCGCTCGAGACGCTTCACGTAGGTATCGAACATCTCGCGGCGGGCGCCGGGGCGGGATCCCGAGATGGCGTCGGCTGCGGTGACCAGGAAGGCTTCCACCGAGTGGTGAGGTTCCTCGTCATGGTGGGCCCGGATCGAATTCAGCACCACCTCCGGTTCGCCGTGCTTCGAGCAGAGGGCGTACCCAAGCTCCACGTGCGTCCCCTCGTGGTCATGGGTCATCCCCTTCCCCACGTCGTGGAGGAGTCCCGCACGCTTGGCAAGCTGGATATCGGCGCCCAGCTCCGCGGCCATCATTCCGGCGAGGCGGGCTACCTCCCTGGAGTGGGTGAGCTGGTTCTGCCCGTAGGAGGTCCTGAAGCGGAGGCGCCCGAGGACCTTCACCACCTCGGGGTGGACGCCGTGGATGCCCAGGTCGTAGAGGGCCTGTTCGGCCGCCTCCCGCATCCCTTCCTCCACCTCGCCCCGGGACTTCTCCACCACCTCCTCGATGCGGCCGGGGTGGATGCGCCCGTCCTCGATGAGCCTCTCCATGGCGATGCGGGCGATCTCGCGCCGGACCGGGTCGAAGCCGGAGAGGACCACCGCCTCGGGGGTGTCGTCGATGATGACGTCCATCCCGGTGGCCTGCTCGAAGGCCCGGATGTTCCGCCCCTCCCGCCCGATGATCCGACCCTTCATGTCGTCGGAGGGGAGCTGGACCACCGACACGGTGGCCTGCTGCGTCTCCTCGGCGGCCATGCGCTGGATGGCCAGGGCAATGATCTTCTTGGCCTCCCTCCGACCATCGCGCTGGGCCTCGTCCCGGATTTCCCGAAGGGACTGGGCAGCCTCCGCCCGGGCCTCGTCTTCCAGGTCCGAGATCAGACGCTGCAGCGCCTCCGCCCGGGAGACCCCGGCCAGGGACTCGAGCCGCCCCCGGGCCTCCGCCTCGGCGGCCAGCACCTCGCGCTCCCGCCGGTCGAGGCCCGCTTCCCGCTCCCGGAACTGGTCCGCGCGGGTTTCCTGCCCCACGTCCCGCTCGTTCAGAAGATCGAATTTGCGGTCCAGCGCATCGGACCGCTCCTCGCTCCGTCGTTCGGCTCGCTCCACCTCCTCCCGCCGCCGGGCTTCCTCCCGCTCCCAGCTTTCCCGGAGTCGGGCGGCCTCATCCCGGCCGGCGAGTTCCGCCGTCTTGCGGAGCGAATCAGCCTCTTCCCGGGCGCGCTCCACGATCCGCTGGGCCTCGTCGCGGCCCTCGGCTCGTTCCTGCTCGCGTCGGGCCAACTCACGCCGGCGGCCCAGCCCATGCCCCACAGCGAGGCCAATGAGCAGCGCAACCACCGCGGCGACCACAAGGGCCAGCGGGGAATCCATGTATGATCTCCAGAATCGGACGGCGAAAGCCGGCCGAGAACAGTCTCAGGGTCAGAATCGACCTCGTAGAATAGGAACCCCCGCCCTCCCGGGGCAAGCACGCAGCCGACAGGCGGGGGGCAAGGTCGGGGCCGGGGGGGAGCCCGGCGGGGGTGAACTGGGGCCCGGGTGGGCACTCAGCCGCCCAGCTCTTCCTCGATGCGGCGGGCGAGATTCGTGGAGCGGGAGGCCACCTCCTTCCGGAGTCGATCGACCTCCTCCTGCGCCTCGAAGTACCGGTCGGTCATGGCCAGGGCCGCCAGGATCACCGCCCGGTGCCCCTCCACCAGCCCCGACAACTCCCGGATCTCGCGGATGCGTTCGTCGAGAAAGGCCGCGCAGGCTCGCGTGTACTCCGGATCGGCGGAGGAACGAAGAACATGCTCCTCCCCGGCGATGCGGACCGTGACCGTGCTCCTTCGGGCCCCTTCGTTCATGGTGCGCCACCCCTCATGCCTGGTCCTCCATGAACCTGATCCGCGCCAGCAGACGCTCCACCCCCTCCTTCCCCTCGCCGATGCGGGCGCGGAGGTCCGCGTTCTCCGCATCCAGCTCCCGTACCCGACGCTCCAGCTCGGCGGGGTCCAGGGCGCCACGGGTCACCTTGCGCATCAGCGCTTCGGCCTCCGCCACCCGCCCCTCTTCCCGGCGTATCCGCGCCCGAAGGATCTCCATTTCATCCAGAAGCCGGCCCACGGCTCCCTCGAGCCGCAGCAGGGCCTGGCGCTCCAGGGGCTCATCCTCCGCGGATACGGACACCGATCTCCTCCTCTAGGGCCCGGGTCACCTGCGCGATGGCCTTGTCCACCTCTCCGTCGGTCAGGGAACGGCCGTCGGCCCGAAAGCGCAGGCGAATGGCCACCGATCGCATCCCGGGGTCGACCCCCGGACCCACATAGACGTCGAACACTTCCACCTCTCGAAGATGCATGCCGCCGCGCGTTTCGGCCACGCCCACGACATTCCCCGCCTCCACCGAGTCCGGAACCAGGAGGGCCAGGTCCCTCTCCACTCCGGGATGCGTTGGCAGGGCCCGGTGCCGCGGAATCGGTCGAGAATGGGGAAGGGCCGGAAGAGAGAGCTCGATGGCCCAGACGGCGCCGGCCCATGGCGGAAGATCGAGTCGGGCGGGATCCACCCGGCCGGCCCACCCCACGGCGGGCGTCGCGGCCGACGCCGGACCCGGGACCGCAAGGGCCGTCTCGGGTACGAAGAGGCTGAACCCATCGCCCTCCGGTGACCCCACCTCGCTGGCAGGCCGCAGGGCAGTCCCGGGCCAGGCGGTCAGGCACAGGGCATCGAGGAGCCCCTTCACCTCCCAAAGGTCAACGGGGGCCGCCTCCCCGGTCCAGTGCCCCGGCGCCCGGTTTCCGTGCAGCACCACCGCCAGGTGGGTCTCTTCCCTGGGGAGCGCCCCGGGTTCCGATGGGGGAAAGAAGACCGTACCGACTTCATGGAGGCGAACGTCCCGGTTCCCCCGGGCCAGGTTGTACTCCACGCGGCGGAGGAGGGCGGGAAGGAGGGCACCTCGGAGCCACCTTTCCTCTGCCGACACGGGATTCATGACCTCGACGTCGCCTTCCCCCTCGGGCGCGAAGGCCGGCGTCTGGGCCTCGAGGAACCCCTGACCCGACAGAAAGGACCGGAGCTGATCCTCGAGGGCAAAGAGAGGATGGTCCGGGACGCTTCCCGGGCGGTAGGGCGCCAGGGTATCGGGGAAACGGTCGTACCCGTGGCGACGAGCCACCTCCTCGATGAGGTCCACCTCACGGGTGACGTCCCAGCTCCGCCACCCGGGGACCCGCACCCGCAGCGCGTCGTCGCTGGCCGGCTCCACGCCGAACCCCAGGGGGGTCAGAAGCTCCGTTGTGGCCTCCGCGGAGAAAGGGAGGCCCAGCACCTGCTGGATGCGGCGCAGACGAAGCGTGAGGTCCCGGGTGCCGCCGGCCGGGCGAGCGGACGCCGCGCCGGAGTCCGTCCCCACATCCAGGATCGGGCCCTCGGGAGAGCCGCCCGCCGTGGCGAGAATCACCCGGGCACAGCGAAGAAGCGCCGCCATCAGGCCGTCGGGGTCCACGCCCCGCTCGAACCGATACGAGGCGTCGGTGGAGAGCCCCACCGCCTTCCGCGTGGCCCGGATGGGACCGGGGGTGAAGAGGGCACACTCGAGAAAGAGGTCCGTGGTTCCCGAGGTGACTTCGGATGCCTCGCCGCCCATTACCCCGGCGAGCGCCACGGGCTCGTCAGCATCACAGATGGCCAGCATCTCGGGATCCAGGGGGCGATCCACACCGTCCAGCGTACGCAGCGTTTCCCCGCTCCGGGCCCGCCGCACCACGACCTGCGCGCCGCCCAGCCGGTCCAGGTCGAAGGCGTGAAGCGGCTGGCCCGTCTCCAGGAGAACGTAGTTCGTGGCATCCACCACGTTGTTGATCGGGCGCGCCCCCACTGCCCGGAGCCGCGCCTGGAGCCACGCCGGCGAGGGTCCGACCTGAATCCCCCGGATAACGAGGCCAAGGTAGCGAGGGCATCGCCCCGTATCCTCGACGCGGAGCGTGATGCCCGCGCCCGAAGCCTCCGGGACCTGGCCGGGCTCCGAGCTCACGGCCCTGGCCACGCCCTCGGCGTCGACCTCGAGCCCGAGCCCGACCTCAAGCCCGAGCCCGAGCCCGGCCCCGAGCTCGGCCCCGCCCCCGCCCCCGCCCCCGGGGAGGCCCGAGTCCGACGAGTAAGGCGGAAGGGGCGGGTCCACCAGGGAGGCCTCCCCCCGGACAGCCAGTTCCCTCGCGATTCCCCGGTGCGAAAGGAGATCGGGCCGATTCGATGTGACCTCGACCTCGAGACGGACGTCATCGAGCCCCAGTGCGGCGACGAGGGGCGCACCCACCGCTGCGCCGGCCTCGGTGGGGTCCAGGTGGAGTTCCATGAGCCCGTCCTTGCCCCGCCCCAGCCCCAGCTCGACCTCGGAGCAGAGCATTCCCTCGGACGCCTCGCCACGCAGGCGCGCCTTTCGAATCTCCATCCCCCCGGGAAGCGTGGAGCCCACCGGGGCCAGCGGGTACCACCCCCCGGCCTTTACGTTCGGTGCGCCACAGACGACCTGGACGGTGCCCGCCCCGGTCTCCACCTGGCAGACCCGGAGACGGTCGGCGTTGGGGTGCGGATGAACCTCGAGCACCCGGGCCACGACGATCCCGTCGAGGCCCTCGGAGAGCCGGTGCATGGATTCCACCGGGTACCCCAGATCGGTGAGACGTTCAGCGAGGGATTCGGGGGTGCCCTCGAGATCAGGCGCCAGGGCCTGGAGCCAGCGGTAGGAGACGTTCATCGATCGGCAAACTGGCGGAGGAAGCGAATGTCGTTCTCGAAGAACGCCCGAATATCGGGGATGCCGTACTTGAGCATTCCGATGCGCCCGGGACCCATCCCGAAGGCGAAGCCGGTGTAGCGCTCGGAGTCGATCCCGCAGGCCTCGAACACGGCGGGATCCACCATTCCCGCGCCCATGATTTCCAGCCAGTCGGTTTCCTGCTCCTGGCCGTCGGCATCCACGTAGACGCGCTTCACATCTACCTCGGCCGAAGGCTCGGTGAAGGGGAAGAACGACGGACGAAACCGAACCCGTGTTCCCGGGCCCCAGTACCGACGTGCAAACTCCGCCAGCGTCGCCTTCAGGTCCACAAAGGTGATTCCCTCGTCCACGACAAGCCCTTCCAGCTGGAGGAAGGCCGGAGCATGCGTGGCGTCGTAGGTGTCGCGCCGATAGACCATCCCCGGGGCCAGGATGCGAATCGGGGGAGCATATTCCTGCATGACCCTGACCTGAACCGGGGACGTGTGGCTCCGAAGGAGGTGCCCGCCCTTGAGGTAGAGGGTGTCCTGCTCGTCGGCCGCCGGATGGTCGAGGGGGGTGTTCAAGGCCTCGAAATTGTACCACTCGGTCTCGGCTTCCGGCCCCCGGGCGCGGGTGAAGCCCATTCCCCGGAAGATGTCCCAGAGTTCGTCCACCACGTGGGTGATGGGATGCCTGCCCCCGGGATAGCTCCGACGTCCCGGAAGGCTCAGGTCAGGGCGGGATGTGGAGGTGCCGGACGCTCCCGGGCCACGGCCTCCTGAAGCGCGAGCGCCCGCTCGCTTGCCCGTCCCGGTGGCGTCGGGCGCAACCGTGCCCGGCTCCGCCCCCGACGCGAGATCCCTCCCCGGGATGCCGCTTGACGGGATGCCGCTTGACGGGATGCCACTCGACAGGGTGCCACTCGACGGGATTCGGTGATCCGACCCCGGCTCCGTCCTGGAGGCTGGAGATGTGGCACCTCTCCCCGAAGCTTCCTGAACCTCGGAGGCGCGAGCGTCGAGCGCGTCCTGCAGAGATGCCTTGACACGGTTCGCCTCGGCACCCAGGGCCGGCCGGTCAGCTGGGGGGATCTCCCCAAGGCGGCGCAGGACGGCGGAGATGCGTCCGTCTTTCCGACCGAGAAACTGAACACGGACAGATTCGAGGCCGCCCGAGTCCGATGCTTCACGGGCTGCCGCGAGGGCCTCGCCTTCCAGATCCTGCAGTGCCTCGATCAGCGATTGTGTATCCCTCATTCCCTCTGCCTTCCCTCTGCCTTGGGTTCGCGGGGCACCAGGCCGAAGCGCCGTTGTCCACTTCGGCCGGTACCCCGTCGGGATCGTCAGCCCCCGGGGTCGAAGACTCTGACCCGCGCGGGCGGCTGGATTTCCAGAGCTTTCCTGATTCTAAGAGCTTTCCTGGCGGCGCGTACACCCCCACCTCGACGCCAACGGGGCCCCCCGGAAACGTCCCGGAGAGCCCCGCCTGTGATGCTGTTCCCCCACCCCCCCCGGCAAGGCTCTGCTCGAGGCTGGCGGAAACGAACCCCGTCAGTTGGCTTCGAGCGCGCCCTTGGCCCTCTCGGCCAGCGCTCCGAAGGCCGAAGCATCGTGGACGGCCAGGTCCGCGAGCGCCTTACGGTCGAGCTCGATTTCTGCCTTCTTGAGGCCATCCATCAGGCGCGAGTAGGACAGGCCGTTCTGGCGAGCCGCCGCATTGATCCGGGTGATCCACAGGCTGCGGAAATTCCGCTTCTTCTTCTTGCGGTCCCGGTAGGCGTGCTGCCAGCCTTTCTCCACCGCATCCTTGGCGGTGCGGTAGAGCTTCTTCCGACCGCCAAAATACCCCTTGGCGACCTTGAGTACCTTCTTCTTCCGGTCCTTCCGGGCCGGTGCTCCGGTTGTGCGTGGCATGATGCGACTCCTTCTTCCTTACAGGGTCGGGAGGAGCCGGTTCATCCGACCCTCATCCACCTTGGCGACGAGCGTGGCCTGGCGCAGACGACGCTTCCTCTTGGTGGTCTTCTTGGTGAGAATGTGACTCTTGTTGGCGCGGCGGCGCCGGAGCTTCCCGGTCCCCGTGCGCTTCAGGCGCTTCGCGGCAGCCCGGTTCGTCTTCATCTTAGGCATGCTACAGAACCCTCCTTATCGTACCGCAATCTCCCCGCGACGGACTACTTGTCCTTCAACGGCGCGATCACCATGAACATGGTCCGACCTTCGCGGGTCGGTGCGCTCTCGATTTTCCCGAGGTCCTCCACCGCTTTCGATACGCGTTCGAGCACCTCCAGCCCAAGCTCCGGATGGGAGAGCTGCCGTCCCCGGAACATCATCGTGACCTTCACCTTGTCCCCCTCCTCGAGGAAGCGGCGGACGTGGCGGGTCTTGAATTCGTAATCGTGATCCTCGATGCCGGGGCGGTACTTGACCTCCTTGACCGAGACCGTGTGCTGCCTCTTGCGGGCTTCCCGGGCCTTTCGCTGCTCCTCGTACCGATACTTCCCGTAATCCATCAGCTTGCAGACGGGGGGACGGGCCTCGGGCGCGACCTCGACCAGGTCAAGCCCGGCCACTTCGGCACGTTGTTTGGCGTCATCCAGGGCGATGATCCCGACCTGCTCTCCGTCCGCACCAATCAGGCGGACGGGGCTGATCCGGATCTGCTCATTGACGCGGACCCTTTGCTCCTTTATGGCTCGTTCCTCCGTGCTGCGTTCGGGGGCGGACACCGAACAGAAAGAAAAACGGCCCGTCCAATGGAGGGCCGAAACAATCCCTCCCCCGGCGACAGCAGGCCGGAGGGTGGAGGATTCAAGACCCGACGGCACTTCCGCTGAACGGCGGGCCGATAGGTGGAGGGACATCCCTCGCTTCCGCATTTTTCTGCGTAGAAGATAGTGGCGCGTCGCGGTGCGTCAACCCTGCCCCACCGGGGACCGCACACCCTCGGGTGTTTCCTCCCGGGGGGGGGATGGACCTCCTGCCGGTGGAGCCCACCCGGCTTGAGGCCCCGAGCACATGCGCTCAACCCGTGCCCCGGCCCACCGCGCTGTCGACTCGATGGGGACGGCTCGCGTTCTGTTGTCGTGGAATGTGGTGTCCCCGTCTTCCATGGAGTTGCCCCCTCCCCGTGACGAAGCTCCAGGACGAGCCGGGGAACCCCCGAAGCCTCGCCTCCTCCTGAACCCCGTCACCACTCCCTTGTCGCACCGGGAATCACCATGGCCATCCGTTCCCACCTCCAGCAGGATGCAGCCTCGCTTCTCCTATTCCTCCGGATGGCCCGTGGCTCTCCCATCCTCAGCCCGGCCTCTCACGCCAATCCATCCTGCCCGCGGTGCGGGGCCGGGGCCCCCTATCGTTGGGGCACCTCTTCCGGTCGTCAGCGCTTCCGATGCCGAACGTGCAGACGAACCTTCAGCGACCTGACGGGGAGTCCATTTCAGTACGCACGCGACCTTGCCTCCTGGCGTCAGTTTCTTGACTGTCTTGCCCAGGGGTGTTCGCTCCGCGCGACATCCTTCCATTGCGGAATCTCCCTCACCACCGCATTCCGCCGCCGGCACCGCATCCTTTCTTGGAGAATGCGGTTCGAAGCGACATCTCCGTCCCTCCGCGGCTGCGTCGGCCTGCATGAGCTTCGCATCCCCGAGTCATTCAAGGGATCGAAGACACTCCCCCGACCGCCGCGGACGCACGCCCCTCCGTGGCGCGAGCGCGCGATGGGCGATCGAACTGCCCTGGTCCTGATTCTTGTCCGGGATCGGGCCGCGTCCCCGGCGTGGCCCCCGAACCGAAGTCGCGCCCGAATGGTGGGGGTCGTCGGTCGGCCTCCCCATGCTGGGACCCTTCGGGCGTGCATCGACCAGAACCTGAGCCACGGAGCCTGTCTCCATCCCGCAGTCTCGCCCACGTGGAGGGGATGGCCATCGCCGGGCGTGTTCACTACCAACGGCGTGGGAACCAAGGGATGCCGATGCCCAAGGTCCATGAGGGGCCGGTCTGACCTCACATCGGACATCACCCCCCGGATGCACCAGGGCGTCGTGAAGTACCGGAACCGCCTGCGTCGATGGCTCCCTCGCTTCCGGGGGGTCGCCACCCGGTACCTGCCCCATTACCTGGCATGGTTCGAAGCGTGGGCGGCGGTCTTCCCCGACGATGAAGCCCTGGAGCAATGGAGCGCGGGAGGGACGGACCGCCAGCGTCACGAATGGAACGGCGGGGCGGAAAGTTCCGCTGACTTGCGCCTGGGACGAGGTGGTGAGCGAATGCTCGTGCGGTTCCTCATCTAGGGGTTGGACCGCGCCCCTTTTCGACGGGCAAACTCCCAGCGCCTCCCAACCTGTTTCCACACTTCCCGCAAACAGAACACGAGTCAGTTCTCGGCGCGACCACGTATCCAGCCCGCGCACCCCGCAAGGCCGCCTCGGGACCCGTCAGCAGGAGAACTCCGGTCGACCCCACCCAGCAGGGATGCCGACGGCCATCAGATTCCGGTACGGGTACGAATCTCCTCGCGTACTCGCTCGGCGAAGTGCGCCCGCTCCATGACCTCCTGTTTCCTTCCCTCGCCCCTGCGCCGGACGGCAACGGTTCCGTTTTCGACTTCCCGCTCCCCCAGGACGCCCATGTAGGGGACCTTTCGCATCTCCGCCTCGCGAATCCGGTAGTTCAGGGATTCCCTGTCGTGCAGGGACGCCCGAATTCCCATGGACCGGAGTTCCTCCACGAAGGCCCTGGCCGGCTCGGAGAACTGCTCGGAGATGGGGAGAATACGGACCTGCTCAGGCGACAGCCAGACCGGAAATGCCCCCGCGTAGTGCTCGATGAGCCCTCCGACAAAGCGCTCCATCGATCCCACCAGGACCCGGTGAAGCATGACAGGTCGATGCCGCTCGTTGTCCTCACCGATGTACTCGATGCCGAAACGCTCAGGAAGATTGAAGTCCAGCTGGACCGTGGGTCCCTGCCACTTTCGGCCAATGGCGTCGATGAGTTTGAAATCGAGCTTCGGGCCGTAGAAGGCGCCCCCACCCTCGTCGATGGCGAACGGAATACCACGCCCCTCGAGCACCTGGCGCAGCTGATCGATGGCGCCGGCCCACTCGGCCTCGCTCCCCATGGCCTTCTCCGGCCGCGTCGCCAGTTCCACCGTGTACGGATAGCCGAAGGTGGTCAGCATCTCGTCCACGAGGTCGAGAAGCGCCTCGATCTCCGCCGGGACCTGGTCTTCGGTGCAGAAGACGTGAGCATCGTCCTGGGTGAAACCCCGCACCCGGAGCATCCCGTGGAGCACGCCGCTGCGTTCATAGCGGTAGACCGTTCCGAACTCGGCATACCGGATGGGCAGGTCCCGGTAGGAGCGCTGCGCCGCCTGGTAGATGCAGATGTGCCCCGGGCAGTTCATGGGCTTCGGCCTGTAGCGGCTTCCCTCCACCTCCATGGCCCCGAACATGTTCTCCCGGAAGTTCTCCAGGTGCCCTGAGATCTCGAACAGGCGCTCACTGACCACGTGGGGCGTGTAGACGAGTTCGTAGCCGTGCCGAAGGATCAGTTCCTTCTCGTAGTCCTCGATCTCGTTGCGGATCACGGCGCCGGCGGGTTGCCACAGGATGAGGCCGGAGCCTACCCTCGCATCCACGGTGAAGAGGTCCAGCTGGCGTCCAAGCACCCGGTGGTCCCGCTTCTTCGCCTCCTCCAGGCGCTCCAGGTGGGTCTGGAGGTCGGCCTCCTTGAGGAATGCCGTGCCGTAGATGCGCTGAAGCATCTGCCGCCTCTCATCTCCACGCCAGTAGGCCCCAGCTGCGGAAAGAAGCTTCACATGCCGAAGACGGCCGGTGGAGGGAATGTGGGGGCCCCGACACAGATCGAGGAACGGGCCATCCCGATAGACGGTGATGGTTTCGTCGTCGGAGAATTCCTCGAGACGCTCGAGCTTCAGAGGGTCATCCTGGAAAAGCTCCCGGGCCTGGGCCTTCCCCACCACCTGGCACTCGAAGGGGTAATCGGCCTCGATTACCGCCTCGATTTCCGCCTCGAAGCTTTCCAGGTCCTCGGGGGTGAAGGGTTCCTCCACTCCGAAATCGTAGTAGAAGCCGTCCTCGATGGCTGGCCCGAACCCGATTTCGGCGCCGGGACGGAGCCGACGGACAGCCGTGGCCAGCACGTGCGCCGCGGAATGGCGCACCAGGGGAAGGGCCTCCGGATCCCTGTCGGTGATCAGCCGAAGCTCGGATTGCGCGGGGAGGGGACGATGAAGGTCCACAAGCTCCCCGTTGACCACCGCGGCCAGGGCCGCACGGGCCAGGCCGGGGCCAATGGCCGCCGCGGCATCGTGCGCCGAGGACCCCGGTGGAAGATCAAGAACCTTTCCGTCGGGAAGGGTGACATGCACGGGCGTGGATGACATGCGCCGGAGAATCCTGGCGGGAGGAAGGAGGGAGGCACGGGTGGGCCTCCCTTCCCACCCCGCACCTTCAAGGCCCGGACTCTAATGCCGTCGGGACCGGAGGGTCAACGTCCGCTCCCATGCCACCCCGGCAACCACGAAAACGGGGTGGGGTGCCGAAGCACCCCACCCCGTTGTCCGTGGCCGGATCGGCAGGAGGTCAGTACATCCCGCCCATGCCGCCCATACCGCCGCCCCCGCCGCCGCCACCGGCGCCTTCGGGCTCCGGATGCTCCACGATGACGCACTCCGTCGTCAGCAGGAGACCGGCGATCGAGCTTGCGTTCTGGAGCGCCGTCCGCACCACCTTGGTGGGATCGATGACGCCCGCCTCCACCAGGTCTTCGTAGACCTCGGTGGACGCGTTGAACCCGAACCGGGGATCCGCCGCCTCGCGGATCCTGGCAACCACGATGGACCCCTCAACGCCGGCGTTCGTCGCGATCTGCCGGATGGGAGCCTCCAGGGCACGCCGGAGGATGTCGACGCCCACCTGCTCGTCGAGCCGCTCCACGGTGAAGTCGGCAAGCGACGTCTGCGCACGAAGGAGCGCCACGCCACCGCCGGGGACGATTCCCTCTTCCACGGCCGCACGGGTCGCGTGGAGCGCGTCCTCAACTCGCGCCTTCTTCTCCTTCATGGCGCTCTCGGTGGCGGCACCTACGTTGATCACGGCCACACCGCCGGACAGCTTGGCCAGCCGCTCCTGCAGCTTCTCCCGGTCGTAGTCCGAGGAGGACTTGTCGATGGCCGCGCGGATCTCGTCGATCCGACCCTTGATCTTGTCGGCGTCGCCGGCACCGTCCACCACGGTGGTGTTGTCCTTGTCCACGACGATGCGCTTGGCCTCGCCCAGGTCAGAGAGGACGGCGTTCTCGAGCTTGAAGCCGACCTCTTCCGAGATCACCTGTCCACCGGTCAGCACGGCGATGTCCTGCAGCATGGCCTTCCGGCGATCGCCGAAGCCAGGAGCCTTCACGGCGCAGACCTTCAGCGTCCCGCGCAGCTTGTTGACCACCAGGGTCGCCAGCGCCTCACCCTCGACGTCCTCGCTGATGATCAGGAGGGGCCGGCCCATCTGGGCGACCTTCTCCAGAACGGGGAGAAGATCCTTCATGTTCGAGATCTTCTTGTCGTGGATCAGGATCATGGGGTCGTCCAGCACCGCTTCCATCCGCTCGGGATCGGTAACGAAGTAGGGCGACAGGTAGCCACGATCAAACTGCATGCCTTCCACGGTCTCGAGGGTGGTCTCCAGCCCCTTGGCCTCCTCGATGGTGATCACGCCGTCCTTGCCAACCTTCTCCATGGCGTCGGCGATCAGATCCCCGATCTCGGGGTCGTTGTTCGCGGAGATGGCGCCAACCTGGGCAATCTCCTTCTTCCCCTTGGTCTCCATGGAGAAGCCCTTCAGCTCCTCCACAACCCGGACCACGGCGCGGTCGATGCCACGCTTGATGGCCATGGGGTCCGCCCCTGCGGTCACGTTCTTCAGACCCTCGGAGAAGATGGCCTGCGCGAGCACCGTGGCGGTGGTCGTCCCGTCGCCCGCCAGGTCGGAGGTCTTGGTGGCCACTTCCTTGACCATCTGGGCCCCCATGTTCTCCACCGGATCCTCAAGCTCGATTTCCTTGGCCACGGACACGCCGTCCTTGGTCACGGTGGGGGAGCCGAACTTCCGGTCGAGCACCACGTTG
The DNA here is from genome assembly GCA_007120305.1 of Gemmatimonadota bacterium. GTDB lineage: Bacteria > Gemmatimonadota > Gemmatimonadetes > Longimicrobiales > Gaopeijiaceae > SKNW01. The sequence goes on from SKNW01000006.1 coordinate 21,839, forward strand.
CGGCCCTTGGGCCCGAGGGTCACCTTGACCGCCTGGCTCAGCTTGTCGACGCCGGCCTTGAGCTTGGCACGAGCCTCGGTATCAAAAACGAGATCCTTTGCTGCCATGTTGATCTCCCTGTGTCAATGTCGTTGGGTAAGTCGTCAGAAACGGATGGGTCGCGGCCCGGTCGGAGACGGCAGGCGTCAGCCGATGACCGCGAGGATGTCAGACTCCCGAAGGATGAGGAACTCCTGCCCATCCACCGTCACCTCGGTGCCGCTGTACTTGCCGTAAAGCACGGTGTCGCCCGTCTTCACGTCAGGAGCCAGTCGCTCACCCTGCTCGGAGAGCTTTCCGGGGCCCACGGCCATGACCTTGCCCTGCTGGGGCTTTTCCTTGGCGGTGTCCGGAATGTAGAGGCCGCTCGAGGTCTGCTGGGCCTGCTCGGTCGCCTGCACGACCACTCGGTCATGAAGCGGCTTGATCTGGTTTGCTGCCATCGTCGATCCTCCGTGTGTCACGGGAATTCATTCAGGGGGAAAAGTGTTAGCACTCGCATGAGGTGAGTGCTAACAACCCGGCCGTAAACTACCTCGACGGAGGGGAAAGTCAACGGTCTTTCGGGGTCGGAACCACGCCGGGGCGCACGTCAGCCCCGGGTAATCTCCTCCATCCGCCGGACCCCCTCGAGTCCCACGATGGCGTGCACCACCTCGTCGGCCAGGGACTCGGGGAACCAGAACCCGAGGGCCCCCAGGTCGCGGAAGGCGCCGCGGGCCTCGGTGTAGGCCCGCTCGAGAACGGCACGGGCCGACTCCCGGAAGCGAGCCTCCACGACCCCGGGAGCGGGCGCCGCTCCGTCCAGGATCTCGCCCAGGGCGGCTCGCTCCTCATCCGATCCATGATGATGGACCTGGGACACCAGGAGATTGTGGGAGCGCCGCTCCACGTCGAACTCGAAGTCCGTCAGGTCGTCGACGATCTGGAAGGCGGTGCCCAACCGCGCCACGGCAGGCTCCGCCGCCAGGATGCGGTCCCGCGTCGTCCCCTCCTCCAGAACGGCGGGCGGGACGAAGGCGAGGGCGAAGAGCGCCCCTCCCCGCACCCGGTGCACCCGATCGATCATGACCTCGGGATGGGGGATCTCCTCCACACCTCCCTCCTCCGATCCTTCCAGCTTTCCGATCCGGGCCATCAGGTCCAGCAGACCCTTGAGCACCTGGTCCGCACCCTCGGGCGTGGCCTGCCCCGCTGCGATGAGCCGATCCAGGGCGCGCCGAATAAGGCGCTCGAAGCACATGAGCTGCAGGATGGAGAGGAAGCGGGCGCCCCTCCCCGTCCGGAGGGGGAGCAGGCTCTTGGCCTGTTCGTCGAAGATGTTGTCCGCCGCCGTGATCGTGCCCTTGATGCAGAAGTTCAGCTCCGCATAGGCATCCAGCCGCGACGCCGGGACCCCCAGGGACTCGAAGAGCGAGCGGAAGAGGACCAGGAAGAAGTATTCCTGCAGGAAGGTGAGGGACTCCACCACGTCCTTCTCGCTCCCCTCCGGAACCTCGGGTGCCGGCGCGAGGAACGCCGGGTCGAGGAGCGCCCCCAGGTCGGCATGGATCGTCCGGACCGCACGGGCCTGGGACGCCAGCGCCGGCTGGAGCCGCTCCAGGATACCATTCTCCTGCAGGAGCTGGACGGCAGCGGCAGAACGGAAGACCGGGGAAAGCGTCATGAGGATCGCGGGTTCAGGGAAGTCTTCATCGCAGGACATTCAAGGAGGGGCGCCGCGCAGGCCACGGGCGCCGCGCAAGCCACCCCGGGCCGACGGGTTCGAATCTAGCCCCGAAGCCGGGGGGCGGCCACGCCGCCATCGTCCATGGCCTCGAGATGCCCTCCCGCCAGTTCGAGCCCGATCAGGGTGAGCCAGGGTTCCACCCGATGCACGGTGGAAGAATGCGGGACCAGCACCGGGGCAAGGCCGCCCGTTCCCACCACCAGGGCCTCGGGGCGCCCCCACTCTTCGAGGATGCGGCGCACGATTCCGTCCATGGCGTCCACCGCCCCGTAGAAGATCCCCGACTGGAGGCAGGCCTCGGTCCGCCGCCCGATGACCCGGACGGGAGGCTGGAGTTCCACCCGGGGCAGCTTGGCGGTCCGGCTGGCCAGCCACTCCTGTCCAGCCTGCAACCCGGGGGCGATGACCCCGCCCATGAACACCCCATCGGCGGTGATGCAGTCGTAGGTCGTCGCGGTGCCCAGGTCGACGACCACCGTGTCCTTCGCGTAGAGATGCGCCGCCGCCAGCGTGTTGACGATCCGGTCCGCCCCCACGGTCCGCGGCTCCTCCACGTCCAGCTTGATAGGGAGCCGGGTTCCGCCGACAGCGCCGCCCACCACGTGAACGGCCCCCTGCACCAGACGCCCCAGCGCGGCCCGCAGGAGATCGGTCTGCGCCGGTACCACCGACCCCACGGTGGCGCGGACGATCCTGGGGGCACCGTCGCCTCCCGCTCCAACCTCTCGCGTTCCAGTCTCTCCCGTTCCAGGCTCCCCCGTGGCAGCCTCGCCTACCCTGGCTTCGCCAAGAAAGGCGCGGAGCAGGAGCAGAAGTTCGTCAGCAGTCCTCGGCGTGGCGGTTGAATACCGCCAGACCCGCTTCGGCTCCAGCGAGCCCGCCTCGAAGAGTCCCACCACCGACTCCGTGTTTCCCACGTCGACGACCAGGTGCATCGTGTCCCCTCCCTCTCCGCTCATGGTTCGACCCATCGCACCTGGCCGGCACGAACGGAAGCCGTCTCGCCGGTGACCTCGTCCTCCACCAGGAGAGAACCATCCCTCCCTACCCTCCGGACCCTCCCCCGGGGTCCCATCCTCCCGGGGGCCATCACGCCGGGGGTAACCCGCACCCTTGTGCCGCGGAGAAGGTCCCGGGCGTCCCACGCCTCGCGGAGTGCACCTTCCAGGCGGTCGGGGGGAGGATCGGCCCACCGCCGCAGGGCAGGAATCAGGAGTCCCGCCAGCTCCGAAGGGGACACGGCCCGCCCAGCCAGGCGCTCCAGGTGGACGGGAGGAAACCCAGCCTCCCCGCTCCCTTCCTCGCCGCTCCCTTCCTCGATGGTTCCCTCATCGGACCCCGCCCGCAGGTTCACACCGATCCCGGCCACGATCCCTCCCGGAACGGCCTCGCAGAGAATCCCGGCGAGCTTGCCGACCCTCTCCGCCAACCCGAACGCCCGCATCCCCGCATCCTGCACCACCAGGAGGTCGTTCGGCCACTTGAGGCCGACGGCAAAGCCACGGCCGCCCCCCACCCCTCCGATTACGGCCTCCACGGCTTCCGCCGTCGCCACGCCCACGGCCAGGGGAGTCACGCCAGGGGGGCCACCGGGAGGCAGGGGCAGAAGCACGGAGATCCAGAGCCCGCCCCCGGCGGGAGAATGCCATCTCCGCCCTTCCCTCCCCCGCCCCTCCCGCTGGGCATGGGCCACGACGGTGGTGAACGGGGGTGCAGCAGGCGGGACCGGCGCTGCAGCCGGCAGGACCGGCGCCGCGGTAGGCGCAAACGGCGCCGCGGCCGTCGTGACCGGCGCCGCGGCACTCCGCAGCCGGGCATTCGTCGAGCCCACCTCGGCATGGAGCTCGAGCCGGGGAACCCCCAGCGTTCGCGCC
>SKNW01000048.1 GCA_007120305.1 Gemmatimonadota bacterium
ATTGCCCAGAACGAATTCGAGTATGATGTGGGTGCCATCGGCGAATTTCCCCGAAGCACCAACTCGAACAACATCTTCGCCCGGCTGGACTTCCAGCTCACCCCGGAACACCGTCTGACCCTGCGCCACAACCTTGTGGATGCCACCGCCGATCGCTCGCACGGGGGTACGGGGGCAAACTTCGGGTACGGCACCTCCGGACACCTCTTCACCTCCACCACGAACTCCACGGTGGCGCAGCTCAACTCGAACCTTGGCGGTGGGATCTTCAACGAGTTCAGGGTGGGGCTCACCTTTGTCCGGGATGCCCGGGACATCGGCGTTCCCTTCCCCCGGTTCCGCGTGAACCTTGGCGGTGCGAACAACATCCAGTTCGGACCGGACAACTTCTCCGGGCGGAATGCCCTGGACCAGGATGTGCTGGAGATCACCAACGACTTCAGCTTCGCACGCGGCAACCACAACTTCACGGTGGGGACCTCGAACGAGTTCTTCCGCTTCGCCAACCTCTTCGTGCGGAACCCCTTCGGAAACTGGCAATTCGGATCGCTGGAGGACCTCCGGGACCGGAACCCCAACCGCTTCGAGTACTCCTATCTCCTCTCCGGGGGTGATGAACTGGCGGAATTCCCCGTGCGGCGCTGGTCGGTCTACGCTCAGGACCGCTGGGACGTCACCGACGCCTTCACCCTGACGTACGGGGCTCGGCTGGACCTGACCCAGCTTCCCAAGTCCCCGCGTGACAATCCCGTTGTGGCGCGGGCGGACCTCGGGAGGAACACCTCCGAGGTGCCGAGCAACGCGGTGCAGATCAACCCGCGCGTGGGCTTCAACTGGGATGTCTACGGCGACCGGACCACGCAGCTTCGCGGCGGGCTCGGCCTCTTCTCGGGCCGTACGCCCTTCGTCTGGATCTCCAACGCCTATGGCAACACCGGGATCGACTACGTTCGCTTCACCTGCACCGGGGGATCCGTCCCCGGCTTCACCGCCGATCCGAACAACCAGCCGCGATCCTGTGCCGGTGAGGGTACGGCCTTCGCGCCGAACGAAATCAACACGGTGGATCCGGACTACAAGTTCCCGCAGATCTTCCGGACCTCGGTGGCGCTGGATCGCGACCTTGGCATCGGCGGGATGATTGGTACCCTTGAGGGGCTGTACACCAAGACCCTGCAGGACATCAAGTACCAGAACCTGCTCATCAGCGAGAATACCTCCCTCCCCCAGCTGGAGGGACGGGCACAGTACACCCGGACCTTCCTCCAGGCCGGGACGGGAGAGATCCCCGTCGGTGACGTGATCGACATTTCCAACACCAGCGGGGGTTACGCCTACAACCTCACGGCCCAGCTCCAGCGTCCGATCCAGGACGGGTGGGGGTTCAGCGCTTCCTACACGTTCTCTGATGCCTTCGACGTGAACCGGGGTGGGTCCAGCCAGGCCATCTCGAACTGGCGGTTCAACCCCACGGCCGGGGATCCCAATGATCTCCCTGCCGCCCGGTCCAACTTCGTCATCCAGAACCGGGTCCTGGCCACGTTCAACCGTGAGTTCAACCTCATTGAGGGTTTCCCGACCCTGCTCTCGCTCGTGTACGTCGGAGAGAGCGGTCAGCGGTACACCTTCGTCTACCAGGGTGACGCGAACGGCGACGGCCAGACGTCCAACGATCTGATCTGGGTGCCGGCGAGCCAGAGCGAAATCCGCTTCTTTGACAACGCCAGCGGGGCCGTGGGCAACCGACCGGCTCTCTCGCCGGATCAGTCGTGGTCGAACCTCAATGCGTTCATCGAGCAGACCCCCTGCCTCCGCGAGGCCCGGGGAGGCATCATTGACCGGGGAGCCTGTCAGGAGCCCTGGTTCAATCAGATTGACCTTCGGTTGGCCCAGGAATTCCGGACCATCGGGTCGCAGCGCGCCGAGGTCACCCTCGACATTCTGAACGTGGCAAACCTGCTGAACGAGGGGTGGGGCCGGAAGGAGTTCATCTCCAACGAGTCCTTCAACCTTCTCCAGATCCGCAGCCGCAACCAGCAGGACGGGCGGGTCCTCATGGATCCGTTCGCTCCCCTCGAGACGGCGAATTCCATCGCCAACCTCGCCTCGCGCTACCAGATCCAGCTGGGGGTGCGGTACAGCTTCTGATGACGCCGAAAACGTAGCGGCCGCCCGCCCCTGACCGGGGCGCGGCAAGCCCGCACGGCGGGATTGAACGAGGGCCCGGGGGAGTGATCCCCCGGGCCCTTCGTCCTTCCGTCCCCCCTCGCGCACGCACCTCCCGCTTCATGCGGGGGAGGAGGGGTGGTTCACCCCGTGGTCCGGAGCCCCCCGGCGATTCCCTGGATCGTGAGCCGGATCAGCTCCCGTGCCTCGTCCTCTGCGTCGGAGCCCTCCGGAGCCGCGCGGAGGCGCCGGAAGAGGGAGACCTGGAGAAGGTTGAGCGGGTCCACGTAGGGGTTTCGTACCTGGATCGAACGCCTGAGCCAGGGAACCTGCTCGAGGAGTTCGGCCTGGCCCGTAAGGTCGAGCACGGCGGCGCGGCTCCGCTCGAACTCCGCCTCGATCATCTGCCCGATCTCGTCTCTCACCCTGGCATCCTCCACCAGGCCTCCATGAATCCGGGCGATGCCCATGTCGGCCTTGGCCAGCGCCAGTTCCGCGTTGTCGATGGTGGCGCGGAAGAAGCTGCTGGTCCGGTACAGGCGGCGGAGCGTTTCCATGGGGTCGTCATCGCCCTCCACGGACTCGCCACCCTCCATGCCGTCCGGGGTTTGGCGGCTCTTCCCCCGGCCGCGCGATGCCGCCTCCACGGCGGACCCCAGGCCGTACCAGGCGGGAATCATGTGCCGGCTCTGGGTCCACGAGAAGACCCAGGGGATCGCACGGAGGGATTCGAGGGAGCGCTCCCCGGCCCGCCGTGCCGGCCGCGACCCGATGGGGAGGTCTTCGATCCCCTGGATCGGGGTGGCCTCCTCGAAGTACCGGATGAAGCCGGGGTGGTCCACGAGTTCCCGGTAGGCTGTCCGTGAGGTGCGCGCCAGGAGACCGAAGAGGGCTCTCGGAAGTTGGGGCTCCGCCTCGTCCGGTCCGCGGGTGGCGTTTGACCCCGAATCGGGCAGAAGTGCCCGTCCCCCGCCCTCCAGGACCGCCGACAGCATCTGCTGCAGGTGCCGTCCGGCCACGCGCCGATCATCGTAGCGCTCGGCCAGCACCTCGCCCTGCTCGGTAACCCGGAGGCCGGCGCGAAGCGTGGCGGGAGGGAGGGAGCGGATGTGCCGGGCCGCGGGCCCCCCGCCCCGCCCCAGCGCCCCGCCGCGGCCATGAAAGAAGACCAGGGGAACCCCGTGCGCCTCCGCCGTATCCTGCATGCGGGACTGCGCATCGAAGAGGTTCCACGCGGCGGCCATGTAGCCGCCGTCCTTCGTGCTGTCGGAGTACCCCACCATGACCATCTGCCGCCCCCCCTGGGCGTCCAGTTCCTCGCGGTACGCCGGGTGGGAAAGCAGGAGATTGAGGGTGTCCGGCGCGGAGGCCAGGTCGTCGATGGTCTCGAAGAGCGGGGCGATGGGCACCGGAAGCCGCCCCTCCGGAAGGCCCGCCCTTGCCGCCGCCCACCGGGAGAGCCAGAGCACGGCCAGCACATCGCTGGGTCGGCGGGTCATGGAGACCACGTGGGCTCCCAGGGATCCGGGCCCGGAGCGGCGGCACACATCAGCCAGGAGATCAAAGAGGGCCACGGTTTCCCGGGCGTCGTCGGAGAGGCCATCGGCGACCACGGGGGCCCGACCGGGGCTGGAGTCGGCGAGCACGCGCTGCCGCTCCTCCTCGTCCAGGTCCCCGTATCCGTCGTGAAGCCCGAGGCATGCCAGGATCTCGGCGAGATCGGCCTGGTAGCGGGTCGAGTCCTGGCGCACGTCGAGGCGCATGAGGCTGAATCCGAACACCTCGGCCTGGCAGATCCAGTCGTCCAGGTGAGCATCGGCCAGCAGCTCGCCTCCGTGCGCCACGAGGCTCTCCCGCATCACCTGGAGGTCGCGGACCAGGTCGCGGGGGTCGGCGTAGGCATCCTCTCCATGGCCATCCAGGGCGCTCCGCAGCCGGACCTCGAGGATGGCGAGCCACCGCCGATAGGGTTCGTCGCCCGACAGGTGCGCCACCGCCTCGGCCAGAGACGACGAGGCCGTCACGGCCCTCTCGATGGCCCCGAGGAGCGATTCGCTCGCCCCCGCCTTCCTGAGGGACATGCTCAGGCTCCGACGCGCCGTTCGAGCCTGCTCCACGTGACGGGTCAGCGCCTCCTCCCGGAGGCGGGCGAGGGATGCCTTCGTGACCTCGGCGGTGACGAAGGGGTTGCCGTCGCGGTCGCCTCCGATCCAGGTCCCGAAGCGGATCATGGGGGGGATACGGAAGTCGTGCCCGGGATACGAGGTCGCAAGGGCTCCCCGGAGTTCCCGGAAAAGGAGCGGTGCGGTCGCCCACAGGTTCCCCGCGAAGAAGAGCGACCGGTCCAGTTCCTCCAGGACCGTGGGTCGACGGAATCGCACGAAGTCCGTCATCCACAGACCGGTGAGGTCGGCGCGCACCCGCTCCTCCAGTACTCTCCTTTCACGGGGGAGGAGCTTCGGATCGTCCAGATCGTACAGATGCCCCCGGAGGTCCCGGACCTTCTCCCGGACCGAGCGCCGCTTGGCCTCGGTGGGGTGGGCGGTGAAGACGAACTCGACCCCGGTGTCATTCAGGAGGGCCTGAATGGATCCGGCGCTCAGTCCACGTTCCCTGAGCCGTAGCACGGCGTCGGCTACGCTTCCCTCGCCCCGCCCCGCTTCGGGGGCCGCGGTCCGCTCGCGCCCCCGCACCACCCGGACCCGCTGGCGGTCCTCGGCCAGGTTCGCCAGATCGAAGAAGACGCTCAGCGCGGCGATGAGGGGCTCCGCTTCCTCCGTGCCCAGGGAGGCCAGGAGCGCTTCGAGGCGCTCCTCCGCCCCCTCCTCTCCACCCCGCCGGGCCCGGGCCATGGCCCGAACCCTTTCGACACGCTGGAAGGCCGCCTCCCCTGCCTGCCGACGGATCACCTCCCCCAGCTCCTCGCCCAGCCAGCGGATCTCGTCCCGGAGGCGGACCTGGTCGACCTCCGTCACCCTCCTCCCACCCACACCGTCTTCACGTTCACGAACTCCCGGATCCCGAAGGGGCCGAGTTCCCGGCCGTAGCCGCTCTCCTTGACGCCGCCGAAGGGGAGCGCCGGGTGGGACTTCACGTGGTCGTTGACGAAGGCGCATCCCACGTGGAGGTCATCCCGGGCAATGCGTTCGCCTCGCTCCGCATCCGAGGTGAAGACAGCCCCCCCCAGCCCGAAGACCGAGTCGTTGGCGACGCGGATGGCTTCCGCCTCGTCGGATACGGGGAGGATGGCGGCCACGGGTCCGAAGAGTTCCTCCTCGTACGCGGGCTGGCCCGGGGCCACGTCGGTGAGGACCGTGGGAGGGTAAAACCACCCCGCCCGCTGCGGGATCTCTCCCCCCAGCAGGAGCCTGGCCCCCTTCGCCACGGAGCGCTGGACCTGCTCGTGGAGCTCGTCCCGCAGATCCTCCCGCGCCTGGGGTCCAACCTCGACCCCCTCTTCCGTGGGAGGACCCATCTTCGCGGCCCCCATCCGCGCCACCAGCTTTTCCTCGAAATCGGCGCGAAGGGGCTCCACCACGATGAAGCGCTTGGCCGCCACACAGGACTGGCCGGAGTTCACCAGGCGGCCAGCGACACACGCCTCGACGGCCTGGTCCAGGTTCGCATCCTCCAGGACCAGGTAGGGGTCACTCCCGCCCAGCTCCAGCACCGTCTTCTTGAGAGCCCCACCCGCCCGGGCGGCCACGGCCTTTCCGGCCCCGGTACTCCCGGTGAGGGTGACGGCGGCGATCTCGGGTCGTTCGATGAGGTCGCCCGACTGCTCCCGGTCCAGGTAGAGGGCGGTGAGGAGGCCATCGGGAGCCCCGGCGAGGCGGAAGAGCCCCTCGATGGCGCCGGCACACCCGGGGACGTTGGAGGCATGCTTGAGGAGCACGGCGTTCCCGGCCATGAGGGCCGGGGCGGCGAAGCGGAAGACCTGCCAGAACGGGAAGTTCCAGGGCATGATGCTGAGGACCACGCCCAGTGGGCGGTAGGCGACATAGGCCCGGGCCCCCTCCACCTCCACCGGGGAGTCGGCGAGAAAGTCCGCGGCCCGCTCGGCGTAGTACTCGCAGACCCAGGCGCATTTCTCCACCTCGCCGCGCCCCTGGGCCAGGGGCTTCCCCATCTCCTCGGCCATGAGCGCGGCCCAGCGATCCGCCCGCTCCCGAAGGAGGGTGGCGGCCTTCCGAACCACGGCGGCACGTTCGTCGAACCCGGTGCGAGCCCACTCCGCCTGGACCCGGACGGCCGCGTCCACGGCGGCCTCCACCGTCTCCGGGGTGTCGTTGGGAATCGCGCGGAGCTCGCGGCCTGTGGCCGGATCGATGACACGGTGCATGCAGGTCCTCTCGCTGGGGATTGACCAGAAACGGCGGCCGGAAACACACGGGCTGCCGACGTGGCTCAGACCCCCGAGACGGGACGAGGTTTCGGCGCCTACCCCTGCGGCGGTGAGAGGTCCTGCGGCGGAGCCGACGCGGGAGACGATGATGGAGGGAGCGCCGGTGGGGGCGCCGGAGGGGACGCTGGCGAGGGGTCCGGCGAGGATTCCCGAGAGGGCGCGGGCACCGCGGCGGGCGTGCCCAGGAGGACCACCTCCACGGCGTCGGCCACCCACTGGAGCGTCCGGTCCGGGTTGAGCCGGGGAAGCCCCCCGGCTGGCCGGACCCCCAGGGCCGTTAGCCCGCGGGCGGACGCCGCCCGCAGGATGTCGTCGAAGACGATGGAGCCCTCGAGCCCCACGGCCGTGGCGGGATGGAAGGAAATCTCCGGTCCCCCTGCCGTGAAGAGCTCCTCGAAGACCTCCTGGAGATCTCTCCGGAGGGCCACCTGCGCCAGTACGTGGCTCACGAGAATGGGGGTGACCAGGACCTCGGCGCGGCCCCGTTCCAGAAGTCGGCGGTTTTCCGGATCCAGGAGTTCCACCAGGATGCCCGGAGGCCGCGGCGAGGCGGCCGCCATCTCCTCCAGGAGGAGGGCGCCGAGGATCGTCCGGGCATCGGCTTCCCCCCCGCTCCGGTGCGTGTCTCCCCCGAGGACGACGATCCCGTCATAGTCCTGCGGATCGACGCGCATCAGCTCGTCGTGAACCGTGAAATCTCCGACCATGTGCCGCAGCTGAAGGCCTCTGCCCTTCCCTGCCTCCCTGTCGCCATCCTCCCCGAGATCGCCGGCATCGCCCAGCCCATGCCGGGCCAGGAGATGGCGGCGCCGCGCGGGGTCAACCCTGGAAAAGACGTCCACCTCCCACCCTCCCCCCTGCCCTTCGCCATCCGTATAGCGGGACAGTTCCCGAAGGAGGGCCGGAACCTTGGGGCTCCATCCCAGGAGGAGGATGCGGCGGGGACGCGAAGCACCCGGAGGAAGGCGACCCTCTCCCCGGGGCGCGGGGGCCGGGGTGTCCCTCGCCGAAGCCTGGACATCGCTCCAGCGGCGCGCCATCACCACGACCCGGTCCCCTGCCTCCACCCGGAGACCGGGACCGGGGTTCAGGAGCGGGGAGATCCGTTCGCCCTCGGACCGGAGGAGGCCCAGGACCACCCCCCGTGGAAAGGCCGCCACCAGGTTCTCCACGGGGACGCCCTCCAGCTCTTCCGCATCCGGAAGGTAGATCTCGTTTCCCGCATCCTGCGAGAGAAGCTCCCCGTAGACGTGGGAGAGCCCGGGGTGCCGGAGGTTCTGGGCCATGAGTCGGGCCAGCACGGCGTCGGAGGCCACGAACTCCGCGGGGCCGCGGTACGCCCGCCGGGCCAGCGGGATCTTCCGGGAATCGTGGATCTCGGCCACCACCAGAGGGCCGGCGTCCACGCCCCGGTCCTGCGCCGCCTGGTCCAGTGTGAGGAGCGTCTTCACGGTTCGAGTATCGAGGCCCACGCCACCATCTTCCGGGCTCACCAGGTCCGAACCGGGAATCAGAACGACCCCGGCCCTCAGAACGTCCACCCGATCCAGGTGATCCTCGCGGAGCGGGGAGCCGGAGCGAAGGGTGATCCGGTGTTCGTCCCAGAGCCCCTCCAGCTCGTCGCGAAACTGCTGCCGGAGCGAGGGGGTGACCTCCTCCACCAGGACCACGATGTGGAGCGCCCGGGCCCCTCGGAGGCGGAGGAACCGGTGCACCCGCTCTTCCGAGAGGAGGAGCTCCCGAATCATGGAGACGGTTCGGTTCGTGAAGCCCAGGATCACCACGTGATGCGCGCGGCTGACCGGGGTCATTCCGCTCTCCAGCCGGGCCATGGTGCTGTTCAGCCACTGGGTCATGATGGCCACGAGGGAGCCCAGGAAGACCACGTAGCCGGTCACGGTGAGCACCGTCGACACCACGCGGACAAAGGCCCCCTCGTCATCGCCCAGGTAGCCTGGGTCGGAGAGGCGGAGGAAGGCCCACCAGACGGCATCCGGCAGGGACTGGAAGGTGCCGGAAGGGAGAACGAGCACCCCGGCCACGACCGAGAGCAGGCCGATGACGGCCGCGATGAAGAGAAGGCGGTACTGCGCGCCACGGAGCAGGAACCGCTCCAGCTGGAAGCGCGCGCGGGCCAGGGGACGAGGGGCAGGGAGACGGGGCTTCATGGAGGGGAACATGCGCCTGAGAGTTGACCCTCGCCACCCCCGACGCCTAGGATGCGGGCGATGCCCCCCCGTGCCCCTGCCGTCCCGGGAGTCCTCCCATGCGCCGCCTGAACCCCATGCCTTCCTGCCGTTTCCCGCACCTGCAGATCCGGGGCTGGGTCCCGGACCGGGTGCCGAGGATGCTCGTCGCTCTCCTGGCCGCCCTGCTGGTCTTCCCCGCGTTCGGCGAAGCCCAGGGGGCGTCGGGTGGAACCCGGGACATCCCCACGCCGGCGGCCCACTTCGGCCACGAGATCGGGGCCGAGGGCGAACTGGCCACCTGGCACGAACTCCTGGCCTACTACGAGGCCGTGGCCGCGGCGAGCCCCCGAGTGACGCTGGATACGCTGGGCCTCTCCACGCTGGGGGAGCCCTTCGTCAAGCTCGTGATCACGAGCCCGGAGAATCACGCCCGCCTCGACCGCTACCGCGAGGTCCAGCATCTCCTGGCCGATCCTCGGCGCATCTCCGGCAACGAGGAGCTCGAGGACCTCCTGGACGAGGGACGGGTGGTGGCCCTCATCACGAGCCACATCCACTCCACCGAGGTGGGCGCGGGGCAGATGCCGGCAAGCCTCCTCCACCGCCTGGCCAGCTCCTCCGACGCCGCCGTGGCCGAGATCCTGGATCAGGTGATCACCGTCCTCATCCCGTCGCTCAACCCCGACGGCACCCAGATGACCTCCCAGTGGTGGCGGGAGCATCGGGGCACGGCCTTCGAGGGAGCCCCCCTGCCCCGTCTCTACCATCACTACATCGGCCACAACAACAACCGGGACTGGTACTTCTTTGCCCAGAAGGAGACCCGGATGACGGTGCTCGGGGCCCACAACAGCTGGCGCCCCCAGATCGTGCACGACGTCCACCAGATGGGTTCCGGGGGAGCCCGCTACTTCCTCCCACCGTACATCGATCCGGTGGAGCCCAACGTGGACCCCCTGATCCTGGCCGCCCTGAACCAGCTGGGCACGTACATGACGGCAGAGATGACGAAGGATGGATACCAGGGAATCGTGACCAACGCGATTTTCGACATCTTCACCCCGGCACGGGCATACATGCACTACCACGGCGGTGTGCGCATCCTCTCGGAGACGGCCAGTGCCGCCTGGGCCCGTCCCGTGGACCTCCCCTTCGAGGGGCTGGGCGGTGACCGCAACTACGATGCCCGGGTCATGAGTTCGAACTTCCCGGCGCCCTGGCCAGGGGGGCGCTGGGGGCTGGATGACATCGTGGACTACATGGAGGCCGGGGCCATGGCCCTCCTGACCAACGCCGCGAAGAACCGGCGATTCTGGCTCGAGAACTTTCACGAGATCCATCGCCGCGCAGTGACGGGGGACGGGTGGGCGTCCTGGCCCGCCGCCTGGATCATCCCGGCGGAGCAGGAGAACGAAGCGGGGGTGGAGCAGCTCCTCCGGGTCCTCACCACCGCCGACGTGGAAATCCGGCAGGCTCCTGCCGGGATCACGGGCGACGGCCGCCGCTTCCCCGCCGGAAGCTACGTGATCTCCATGCGGCAGCCCTACGCCGCCTTCGCCCAGACCATGCTGGAGGCCCAGGAGTACCCGGACCTGCGCCAGTATCCCGGGGGGCCGCCCATCCGCCCCTACGACGCCACCGCCCACTCCCTCCCGCTCCTCTTCGGTGTGGAAGCCGTGCCCGTGGACGCCACGACCCGGGAGGCTCTCTCCGACCCGATTCCAACCTTCGAGGCCTTCTCCTTCCCGGTGCCGGCGCACCTCATGGGCGAGGAGGCACCCCGGATCGGCCTCTACCGTGCCTACCAGGAGCCCATGCCCGAGGGGTGGACCCGCTGGCTCTTCGACCGGGCGGGAATCCGGTACGACCCGCTGACGAACCAGGACCTTCAGGCTGGAGGGCTCGAGGCGCGCTACGACGTCATCGTCTTCCAGGACCAGTCCCCGTCGTCCATCCGGAACGGCTTTTCGGCCGGCATCATGCCCCCTCCCTACGCCGGAGGGATCGGGGATGCGGGGGAATCGGCCCTTCGCCGCTTCCTCGAGGCCGGGGGGAGGATCGTGGCCATCGACGAGGCCACGGACTGGGCGGCGGAGGCCTTCGACCTGGGCGTCCGAAGCGCCACCGCCGACCTGGCGCCGGAGGACTTCTACATCCCGGGGTCGATTCTCCGGCTCGACCTGGATGCAGGGCACGAACTGGCCCGGGGCGTCCCGGCCAAGACCATGGCCTGGTACTGGCGCACGAGCCGCGCCTTCGAGATCACGGACCCGGACGCGGTGGTGGTGGGCCGCTACGGCGAGGGGGATCCCCGGCTCGCCGGGTGGGTCCTGGGTGCGGAGGCCGTGGCCGGAAAGCCCGCCCTGGTAGAGGTCCCGGTGGGAGCCGGCTCGGTGGTGCTCTTCGGATACCAGCCGAACTTCCGCGGGCAGACCGTGGCGTCCTGGCCCGTCTTCTTCAACGCCCTGCGCAGGCGGTGAGGCCGGAAGCCGCCCCCGCCCTCGATGCCCTCTGCCGCCAGGTGGTCACCTGCCGCGCCTGCCCCCGCCTCGTGGCATGGCGAGAGCAGGTGGCCAGGGAGAAGCGCGCGGCCTTTCGCGACGAGACCTACTGGGGCCGGCCCGTTCCCGGTTTTGGGGATGCGGAGGCCCGGCTCCTGATCGTGGGGCTGGCCCCGGCGGCCCACGGGGCCAACCGCACCGGGCGCATGTTCACCGGGGATCGTTCGGGAGACTGGCTCTTCCGGGCCCTCCACCGGGCCGGCTTTGCCAACCAGGCCGAGGCCGTCCACCGGGATGACGGGCTGGAGCTTGCCGGCGCCTGGGTCACCGCCTCCCTCCGCTGCGCCCCTCCGGACAACCGACCCACGCCGGAGGAGCGAAGGAACTGTCGCCCCTTTCTGGAAGCCGAGCTCGACCACTTTCTCCCCCGCATCCAGGTGATCGTGACCCTGGGTGCCCTGGCCTTTGACCATGTGCTCCGCATCCTCCGGGACCGGCGGCTGGGCGTGCCCTCCCCCAAGCCGGCCTTCGGGCACGGGGTGGAGGTGCCCGTGGAACTCGGGCGGTCGGGGCGAAGGGCGGTCGAGCCGGCGAGTGAACGTGCGATCCGGATCCTGGCGTCGTACCATCCTTCCCAGCAGAACACCTTCACCGGTACCCTGACCGAGGTCGCCTTCGACCAGGTCTGGGACCGGGCCCGAACCCTTTGCGCGTGAGTCCCGGCCCATGATGCCCTCGTTCCCTTCCTCCGCCCGCAGCCCCCGTCGCCACCAGGACCAGGTCGACGGCCGCCCCAGGAGCCGCGTCCCCGCGCTCATCCTGCTTCTCGCCGCCCTCGGATCCGCGGCAGGGTGCGGCGAAGCGCCGGTCACGGCGACCGCAGTTCCGACGCCGACGCCCGAATGGAGCCACTGGTCCACGCCCGAGGCGGGAGGGATGTCGGCAGAAGGACTCGGGCAGGTGGAGGCGCGTCTTGGGGGAATGTCGTCGTCGGCCATGATGGTGATCACCGGGGGACAGGTGGCCTACGCCTACGGCGATCTGACCGAGGTCAGCTACCTGGCGTCGGTCCGGAAGACCGTCCTGGCCCTTCTCTACGGGATCGAGGTGGATCGAGGCCGGATCGACCTGGACCGGACGCTGGCCGACGTCGGCCTCGAGGAGCACGGAGGCTTCACCGACGAGGAACGGGAAGCCCGTATCCGCCATGTCATCGCGGCCCGCTCCGGGATCCACCTTCCCGCGTCCAACTCGGGCGACGACCTGGCGTCGGCGCCGGAGCGCGGAAGCGTGAACCCCGGGAGCTACTACCTCTACTCCAACTGGGACTTCAACGCCGCCGGCACCCTCTTCGAACTCGAGACCGGGCGGAATCTCTTCGATGCCCTGGAGGCGGAACTGGTCGGCCCCCTGGGCTTCCAGGACTTCGACCGGACCCGGCACGTCAAGGGCGGAAACCTCGAGGTCTCCATGCATCCCTCCTACCACATGCACTTCTCCACCCGGGACATGGCCCGCCTGGGCGAGCTCATGCTCCGGGGGGGCCGATGGGGCGAGACGCAGATCGTGTCGGCGGAGTGGATCGCCGAGATGACCTCGCCCCTGACCCCGGTCACGGAGATGAACCCCACACGCCGCAGGGACGGCCCCCACGGCTACGGGTACATGACCTGGGTCTGGGACGGACCGGCGGCCACCGGGCCCTACGTCGGCGCGTACACGGGGGTGGGCGCCGTGGGGCAGTACATCACCGTCCTTCCGGCGCTGGACATGGTGGTGGCGCACAAGACGGTGCCAGGGGACGGGCGCCGCGTTGCCCACCCCGAGTTCTGGGAACTGCTGGAGATGGTGGTGGAGGCCCACTGCGGCGCGGCCTGCACCCCGGGCGCCTGAGTTGCTCTATGGGGCGCTTGAGCTGCTCACGGGGCGTCCGAGCTGCACCCTGGGCGTCTGAGGGGCCGGGGGCATTCATGGCGGAGGCCGCTACGTTCGGCCCTCAGTCCTGCGCCGCCTCGCCCGCGACCCGGCGCAGGAGCCCCTGGACAAAGGCCAGTTCGTCCCGGTTCACCATGTGCCCCATGCCGGGGTAGATGCGCTTCTCCACCTGGGCGCCCATGGCCTCGAAAACCCGGGCCGTCTCGTGGACCCGCTCCACGGGGATATGGTGGTCCACATCGCTGCATCCGAGGAACACCGGGGTCCCCTCGAGGCTCCCGGGGAGATCCTCGGGCGCCAGGCTCCACGAGATGCCCATGGGGCCGATGATCCCCCCGCTGTAGACGACGAGGCCGCCGTAGCGACGAGGGGTGCGGCGAACGAACTCCGAGGCGAGGCAGGCCCCCTGGGAAAACCCCATGAACACCAGGCGCTCGGAGGGGACGCCGGCCTCCAGCACGCGGTCCGTGAGCCCTTCGAGGACGCCCAGCGCCGACGAGAGCCAGGGCTCGTTCTGCTCCGTCGGGGCAAGGAACGAGTTCGGGTACCAGGTGTTCCCGGCGGCGGCAGGGGCCAGGAGGGTGAAGTCCTCCACCCCATGGGCGCGGGCCAGTTCGGCGATGCTCTCGGGGTCCGCGCCGCGGCCGTGAACCAGGAGCAGGACGCCCGCGCCTTCGCCGAGGGGACGCCCCGACACGAGGAGGGGCTCGCTTCCGTGGGGGTCGACGTTCGTCATGGGAGAGAAATCTCGGGGTCGGCGGGGTTCGTGATGGGCGAAAGCTGCGCCTCGATCTCGGGGCGGTTGGCCTCTTCCCAGGAGGGGAGGCAGAGCGTGCGGCCCAGGGCCTCGGGGGCTTCGTCCACGGCAAAGCCGGGGCCGGCCGTGGCGATCTCGTAGAGGATGCCGCCGGGCTCGCGAAAATAGATGGAGGTGAAGTATTCCCGGTCCCGAACGTCGGTCACCTGGACCCCGGCCTCCACCAGGCGCGCCCGGAAGGCGAGCTGCGCCTCCCCGTCGGCCACCGCCAGCGCCACGTGGTGCACGGTGCCCAGGCCGTTCACCCCGTCGGGAAGGTTCGAGTCTGCCTCCTCGATCTCCAGCAGGGTGCCGGGACGCGGCGCGTCCCTTTCCGGTCCCACCCGTCCCACCTCCGTACCCGGCGTGGCCAGGACCACCCGGTTGGCCGTCCGCTCCACCTCCGTCAGCCCCAGGATCCCCGTGGCAAAGGCCACCGAGGGGTCGAGACGGCGCACGGTGAGCACCACCGAGTGGACCCCCCGGATGGCCCGATCCACCGGGACAACGGGGGCGCCACCCTGGGCCCAGGGCTGGCGCGCGTCGCCGTCGGCCTCGATCAGGGCATACCGGAGCCCCGAGGGGTCCCGGAACTGGAGGGAGGGCCGCGTTCGCTCCACATCCACCCCGGCCCCGGAAAGCCGGTTCTCCCACCACGGGAGGCTCCCGGGAGGGACCGCGTAGCGGGTGAGCGTGACCTGCCCCGCCCCGACCTGCCCACGCCGCACCCCCCGGCCCGCGTAGGGGAAGGTGGTCATGATGGAGGACGGGGATCCCTCGGCATCTCCGTAGTAGAAATGGTAGACGCCGGGGTTGTCGAAGTTCACCGTCGCCTTGACCAGGCGGAGCCCGAGGAGGCCCGCGTGAAAGTCCACGTCGGGCTGGGCCTCGGCCACCGTCGCGGTCACGTGGTGAAGCCGCTGCAGAACGGGAGGAAGAGCCATGGCTGGGGAGTCGTCGATCATGGGCATGGGTCCAGGACAAGGAACCGGGGAATGGGTGTGACACGGGCGGGAGAACCGAGCTCGATCCCCGGTCTTCCAGGGCTGGGTCAGCGCTCTCGGGAAGGACCCCAGGGGAAAGCGAGAGGTCCCTCGACGTCGAGCCCTTGGAGTCCTCGGGACCCGATAGCCCCAAGGCGGGGAAGGCTTCGTGACCTGTATCTGGTAGTGGGAACCCCTTCAGTGCGAACCCCTCCCCGTTGACTCCTCAAGCCCGCCCGAGTAGTCTGAAACTGCCCAAGATGCTCCATTTCCTCCCCGGTCGGACAGACGCATTCTTGCCGAATATTCTTCATACCCAGGCAACATTCACGATCCTGCAGGGCGCCGTGCTTGCTCTGCTCTCGCGGTCCGGACGCTCTCCGGGCAGCATGGCATCGATGGGACAGTCCCGGCGATGATCACCTTGATTCGGGACCACCGCATGCACGTGCAGGGGGCCATCATGATCATCACCATCGCCAGCGGAGGAGAGTGATCCCATGACATCGTCGCTCGTACACCCCAGTGACGTGGTCCGGGACCTGGACCGCGTCCGGACCACCTCGCCCGTGGTCCACAACATCACGAACTACGTGGTGATGGAACCTACGGCGAACGCGCTGCTGGCCCTGGGGGCCTCGCCCGTCATGGCCCACGCGCCGGAAGAGATGGAGGAGATCGTTCGCATCGCCTCCGCCCTCGTCCTGAACATCGGCACCCTCTCCAGTGCGTGGATCGAGAGCATGCACCGCGCCGGCGCCGCGGCTGGGGCCAAAGGCATCCCTGTGGTGCTGGACCCGGTGGGGGCCGGGGCCTCCTCCCTCCGGACCCGGACGGCCATGGCGCTTCTGGAAGGGGTGCGTCCGGCCATCGTGCGCGGGAATGCCTCCGAGATCCTGACCCTGGCCGGCGAACAGGGAGGTACCCGGGGGGTGGATTCCTCGTCCTCGGCCGAGGAAGCCGAGGCGCCGGCCGGTGCCCTGGCCCGGGCGTCCGAGGTCGTGGTCAGCGTGAGCGGCGCCACGGACATGATCACGGACGGCGCCCGGACCCTGCGCATCCCCACCGACACGCCCCTCATGGGCCGGATCACCGGCATGGGGTGCACGGCCAGCGCGCTGACCGGGGCTCTTGCGGCGGTGAACCCGGATGCGCTGGAGGCGGCGGCCCACGCCATGGCCATCATGGGCGTGGCGGGACGCATGGCGTGGTCCCAGCGGGCGGCCGGCGGCCGGGAACCCGGTCCCGGGGGGTTTCTTCCGGCTTTCCACGATGCGCTGTACCACATGAAGGGGGACGATATCGAGCGATACCTGCCCGGGAGCTGACCCCCGGAGCGCCGCTCACCACGCGCGTCTCATCGACGGCCTCGACGGATCCGTCTCGACGGCGTACGTTGGGCCTCGTCCCCTTTCCGCAGGGGTCCGACAGTGTCCTCGGCCCGTCGCCGGAGCACCCTGAGGGGCACCCTGCAGGTGCTCCCTGCCCGTGTTCCGATCCGAGCGCATCGACCCTTCCTCCGGAGAGCCCCATGACGACCGCGTCTTCCGCCCGGCTCCTGGTGGCCCTCCTCCTGGTGGTCGTCGGAGGTGCCGGCTGCCTCGCCACCTCCGGATCGCCCGCGGCATCCCGGACGGGCCCCATCACCCAGGAGGAGGCCGCGGGGTCCTCCGCCCGGAACGCCTATGACCTGGTGCAGAACCTCCGCCCCCAGTGGCTTCGTGGGCGCGGCGCCCAGTCCATCCTGAACCCGCGCCCCGTCCCTCCCGTGGTCTACATCGAGGGGATCCGGGAGTCGTCCCTGGACGCGCTGCGTCGCCTGGACGTGACCTCCATTCTTCTCATCGACTACCTCGGCGCCGCCGACGCCACGACCCGGTACGGGACGGGGCACACGGGCGGGGCCATTCTCGTGAGCCTCCGCCGCTGAGGGCACCCCGATGGAACGCTACCGCATCCCGCCCGACACCACCGTACGCCTTGCCGACCGGAGTCCCTCGGATCGTCTGACCCACGACGAAGGAAAGAAGGTGGGCCGCCAGTACCTGACGGAGCTCACCCTTCGTCTGCGGGACCTGCAGGAGCTCCTGTACGCCGAGGGGAAGCACAAGGTGCTCATGGTCCTTCAGGCCACGGACACGGGAGGAAAGGACGGCGTGATCCGCCACGTCTTCCGGACGGTGAATCCCCAGGGGGTCAAGGTTGCCAGCTTCAAGGTTCCATCCTCCCGGGAACGTGCCCACGACTACCTCTGGCGCGTCCACAAGGAGACCCCGGGCTCGGGCGAGATCCGTATCTTCAACCGGAGCCACTACGAGGATGTCCTGGTGGTTCGCGTCCGCGATCTGGCGCCCCAGGAAGTCTGGGAGCGCCGCTACCACCACATCAACGAATTCGAACGGCTGCTGGCGGACGAGGGAACGACAGTCCTCAAGTTCTTCCTTCACATCTCGAAGGAGGAGCAGGGTGCCCGCCTCCAGGCGCGTCTCGATGACCCGGACCGGCACTGGAAGTTCAGTTCGGCGGACCTTGCCGAACGGGCACACTGGGACGCCTACCAGGAAGCCTACGATGCCATGCTGAGCCGTACCAGCACCCCCTGGGCCCCCTGGTACGTGATCCCGTCCAATTCCAAGTGGTACCGGAACCTGGTGATTGCCCGGATCCTGGTGGGAGCGCTGGAGGGCCTCGGGATGCAGTACCCGGAGCCCGACTTCGACCCGGCCACCATCCGGGTGGACTGACGCAGGCGCGAGCCCCTGGTCCGAGCCAGCTGGAAGCCGAGTCAGCCGGCCGGGGACGCCCCCTCTCCTGCCCGGGAGGCCATGAGGGCGTCGTAGCGGAGGCGCAGGGTCGTCACGGGGTTCGCGTTCTCATCGGGGGTGATGTCCTCGTCCGTCACGTGGAGGAAGAGGGACCAGTCGCCCCGGCTGTGGGACCCGGACTCGGCAGTATCGTCCGGGTCCGCCGCCAGGATGTAGGCCACGTGGGCGGTCCGGTGGGCGCAGGGCGCGTCGGGGACCGGTGGCGTGGTGCACATGCACCGGGCATCCCCCCCCGCCCGGTCCGCTGCCTCCATGGCGGCCATGACCCGGTCCTCCAGGGTTCCTCCCTCGGAGAGGAAGGCTGCCAGCGCATCCAGCACCACGGCATCCGACGCCAGCAGGTTTCCCTGGATGGACACGTGGATTCCGGTCCCTCGAACGGATCCCTGGACTCCGAGGGAGGCGGCCCCGTTTCGGGCCCCGGAGAAGCCTGCGGAGCGACCCTCCAGATCCACGATGCCGAACTGTCGCCCCTCGAGGGCGGGATCCTCGGCCAGCAGCGCCAGGATGGCATGGGGGTCCGTTCCCGCGGCCAGCTCCCGGCGAATCAGCATCTGGTTGCCCCGGGTCCGATCCACCGCGGCCTGGGCGGCGGCCACGCCCCACCCCGGGACCACGATGGCCTGCACGTCCCAGAGGCCCTCCGACGGGAAGCTCCGTATGGCCTGCTGCGGCACACAGGTGGCGGAGGCAATGACGAGGCGCCCCGTTTCCCGGTCCACCGCCACGATGGACCAGGTGGCCGCCAGCGAGGCGGGCGCCACGAGGAGAACAGCCATGGCCAGGGCCACGCCCAGCGCGCCCAGCGCGCCCCATTCACGCCAGGCAGCCCGTGCACGCCGGGGCGGAGAGGAAGCGGGCAACGACGGAAGAGGCGGACTCGGGTTCATGGTCAGTGGCGTGGGAGGAGGGGACGGTGCCGCGGGAAGGAGCAACGACGGCGTCCCGGATTCTGGCCCTCCCGGCCGGGATCCACAAGATTGACCCGTCCACTTCCCGTCCTCTGCCGGCCCCCGGCCCTCGGCTCCTGCCCATGCCCCCATTTCTGGATGCGCCCTGGATCACCTGGCTCGGGATCCTGGCCTGCCTCTCCCAGTCCGCCACCCTCTCGGGACTGAACCTCGCCTGCTTCCGCTCCAGCCGACTGCACCTTGAGGTGGAGTCGGCGCAGGGCGGGACCGAAGCCCGGCGTCTCCTCGAGCTTCGGAGGGATGCCAACTTTCTCCTCGTGACGATTCTCTGGGGGAACGTGGCGGTGAACGTGATCCTGGCCCTCCTCTCGGGCTCGGTCATGGCCGGGATCTCGGCGTTTCTCTTCTCCACCGTGGTGATCACCATCGTGGGAGAGATCATCCCGCAGGCCTATTCCTCCCGGCACGCCCTTCGAATGGCGGCAGCTCTCTCTCCCCTTCTCCGCTTCTACCAGGTCCTTCTCTATCCCGTGGCGAAGCCCACGGCCCTCATTCTGGACCGGTGGCTCGGGAAGGAGGCCGTCGTCTACTACGAAGAAGAGGATCTCCGGGATCTTCTCCGGATGCACGCCCGGGCCGCCGCCACCGAGATCGGCCGTATGGAGGGGACGGGCGCCCTCAATTTCCTGGACCTGGATGACCTCCCGGTTTCGCGAGAGGGGGAGCCGGTGGACCCCGAGAGCATCGTGCGCATCCGGTTCCAGGACCGCCGACCGGTCTTCCCTGCCCTGACCGGTGACGCCTCGGACCCCTTCGTGCAGGCCGTCCATCGATCAGGACGCCGTTGGGTCATCCTCACCGATGAAGAGGACGAGGCCCACCTGGTCCTGGATGCCAGTGGATTTCTCCGGGAGGTCCTCCTGGCGTCGGGTCCTGTCCAGCCGCGCCACCACTGCCACCGCCCCATCATCGTTCACGACGGGAGCGTCACGCTGGGAAAACTGGTCCCCCGCTTCCGCGTACACGCGCTCCACGCCGAGGACGACGTGGTCGACGAGGACATCATCCTTCTCTGGGGAGAGGAACGGAGGATCCTCACCGGCTCCGACCTCCTGGGCCGCCTCCTCCGGGGGGTCGTCCAGCGGGAACCCGCGGATCGGATTCCTGCCGCGGCACGGCCGGTCTGAGGTTGCCCTCTCGTCCTCGACAACCCTACGATGGAAGATGAGAGGCAGGGGCCGTTCCTGCCCACCCTTCCTTCATCCGGGAGTCGGAGCGTCATGCCTTCCCCCCTCTTGCCCGTCTGCCTCACTCGCACCTCGTCCCTGCCCACCAAGGCCAGGCGAGCCCGTCGAGCCATGCTGGGGCTGGCCATGTTCGGGTGCGGTCTTCTCGCCGCTGGATGCGCTTCCGCGCCGGGTGGGAGTGGGACCGACCTCCGGGCCCTGACCGAGTCCGAGATCCAGGAGATCCAGGCAAGCCATGCCCTCGAGGTCATCCAGCTCCTGCGGCCCCGGTGGCTTCAATCCAGAGGAGACCGCAGCTTCGGGGCCATCGGGCAGAACATCCTGGTCTACGAGAACGATGCGCGCCTGGGCACCGTGGAGGAGGTGCTCCATCTCGTGCCGGCGGAGAACATCGTCCGTATGGAGTGGGTGGACGGGTCACGGGCCGGACTCCTTCCCGGGGCCGGCTCGGGGCACGTGGAGGCCGCCATCCTGATCTACACGATGCGCCGCCCTTGAGGTACCCCTCAGATGCGACCCACCACGTGGGTGCCGGCCCTTCCCTCCATGGCCCGGGGCAGGCTCTCCGCATCCGTGATGAGGGCCCGAGAGCCCCCCGCCCGGAGAAAGTGCAGGACCGCCTCCACCTTGGGCCCCATGCTCCCCTGAGGGAAGTGGCCGTCGTCCGCGAGCCTCTCCATCTCCTCCAGCGTGACGGCACCCAGCGCCTGCTGGGCGTCGGTCCCGAAGTTCCGGTAGACGTTGGGTACCGCCGTCAGGATGACCAGGAGGGACGCCCCGATGCGGGTGGCCAGGATGCTGGAGGTCAGGTCCTTGTCCACCACGCCCTCCACGCCCACGATCCGGCCGTCCTCCCGCTCCAGGACGGGGATGCCCCCGCCGCCTCCGGCGATGACCACGTGCCCCTCCCGCGCCGCCTCCTGGATCATGCGGTGCTGTAGCACCTCCAGCGGCCGGGGCGAAGGGACCACGCGGCGCCATCCGCGCCCCTCCTCTTGGCGGACCTGCCATCCTCTCGCGTCCGCACGAGACCGGGCCGTCTCACCGGAGAGGAAGGGCCCCACCGGCTTCGTGGGATCCTCGAAGGCCGGATCGGAGGCATCCACCAGCACCTGGGTCACGGTGGTGACCACGCGCCGGGCCGGAGCTCCATCGCGGAACCGGTTCAGGAGCGCCTGCTGAAGGATGTACCCGAGGCTGCCCTCCGTCATGGCGACGAGCACGTCCAGCGGCATGGCCGGGACCTCGTCTCCCGCCAGCTCCTGCTGGGTGAGGAGGCTCCCGACCTGCGGGCCGTTTCCGTGGGTGATCACGAGGCCATGACCCCGGTCCACCAGGGCCATGAGGCGATCCGCCACGCGGTCCGCGTTTCGCTCGTGCTCCTCGATGGTCCCCCGCTCCCCCTCCTGCATGAAGGCATGACCTCCCATGGCCACGACGGTGAGGGGACGGCGGGCGGAGGAGCTCATGGGCAGGGCGGAGCCGGGGGCAGGGAAAGAGCCGGCACGGCCAGAAGGGCGGCGCCGGCGGTTCAGACCGTTCGGACGGTTCGGATCGTTGGGATGGGAAGCTACCGGCGGCGAAGGGCGCCGGGCAACGGTGGCTCCCAACGGCGAGTCCGGGCAACAATCACCCCATCAGTCGCGGGGAATCCGGAGCACCTGCCCCGGGTAGATCTTGTCCGGGTCGGTGAGCATGGGCCGGTTCGCTTCGAAGATCTCGGGGTACCGCGAGGCCTTCCCGTAGTGCGCCCGGGCGATCTTCCCCAGGGTGTCACCCGGCTTCACCGTGTAGAACTCTGCGGCCGGCGCCGGGTGGACCACGGTCATCCGGTCCTCCACCGCCTCCACGCCCGCGGTATTGCCGATGGCGATGATCACGTTCTCGCGATGGGCCTGGCTCTCTGCCACCCCCGCCACCGTCGCCTTGCCCTCCCGAAAGGTGAGGCGGAGCCCCTCCACCGGAACGCCCAGCTCCAGGGCAAATCGCGTGAGGCGGTTCTGGAAGGCCAGGTCGTCTCGTTCCTGCTCCGAGAGGCCACCGGCCGCCGTCGGGGCATCCTCCCTGGAGGGGGTCAGCTTCTGTCCGGCAGACTTGAGAAAGGAGAAGAGGCTCATGACGGCTCCGTGGGCTGCGGTGAATGTTTCGAGACGGGCCGGAACCTGCCAGACGGAACGCGGACGGAACACGACACGGGCCCCGAGCAGGATCCAGCATGTCCAACGGCCTCAATCTCGGGCCTTGCGCGCTCGAGGGAAATGGCGGGCGTTGCAGCGGCCGCCTTTGCACCCGCATCGACATCCATGACTGACATCCATCGGATCCTCACGGGACCCGCAGCCTGGCCACTCGCCTTGACCGATGGGCCCACCCGGGTGTAGTCATGCAGTCCCCTTCCCCGGATCCGGACCCCTGAAGCCGCGCATGGACCTACGACAGATCTGGACCCTCTACCGCCACGAGGTCCGCTCGGCCCTGCGGGACCGCAGCATCGTGGTCATGAGCATCGTCATCCCCCTGGTGATGTATCCCCTCCTGCTCTGGGCCGCCTTCGCAGGAATCAGCTTCATTCAGGGTCAGGCCGACCGGCTGACGGCCCGGGTCGTGGTCCTGGGACTCCCCGACGCCCATCGGAGCCTGGTCGACTCCCTGGTCGCCGGCGAGGCCATGGCCCTCACTCCGTGGACGGGGACGCCGGAAGAGGCCGACGAGGCGGTGGCCCGGGGGCGCCTGGATGCCGTGCTCCACGTCGAGGACCCGGTGCCCGCAGGGGCCGGGGTGGACGAGAACTTCGCCCTCCGCCTGAGCGTCAGCACTGCCCATGGCCGAAGTGAGCGCGCCGGGGCCCGGATCGAGGCCGTGGTGGCCGCGTACCGGGAGCGGTGGATCGACCAGCTCCGGCCTGAGCTGGGCCTCGATGATCCCGCGTGGACGGGCTTCGCCGTGCTTCGGGAGGATGTGGCCACACCCGAGGAGTCGACGCGCTTCTTCCTGGCCATCGTGGTGCCCATGCTCACCCTCATCATGGTGGCCCTCGCCTCCTTCTACCCGGCCATTGATGCCACGGCGGGGGAGCGGGAACGCTCCACCTGGGAGACGCTCATGACGGTGGCGGCGCCCCGGGGGAACGTGGCTGCGGCCAAGTACATGTACGTGGCCACCTTCGGAGCGGTGGGGGGGCTCCTGAACGTGGCGGCCCTGGTCCTTTCCCTCCGCTGGATCCTGACCCCGGTGGCGGGACCCGGCGAGGTGGCGGCGGGAGGTCTCCCCCTTGCCACCCTCCCCCTGATCGCGGTGGGCACCTTCCTCCTCGGCCTCTTTGTCGCGGCGGGAATGCTCGTCTTTGCGGTCTTTGCCCGGAACTTCAAGGAGGGCCAGTCCGCCATCACCCCGTTCTACATGGTGATCATTCTTCCCGCCATCTTCCTCCAGTCGCCGGACCTGGTCCTGACGGAGCGACTGGCCCTGGTGCCGGTGGTGAACGTGGTCCTCCTTCTCCGCGCCGCCATCCAGGGAAGCGTGCCCCTGGTGGCGGGGGGGATCACCCTCGTGTCCATGGCCGTGACCGTGGCGTTCGCGGTGCTGTTCGCCCAGTGGGTGATGCGGAGGGAGGACGTGCTCCTGGGCTCCGCCGGAGGGGGGCTGGGCAGATTTCTCAGGAACCGTTTCCAGGCTCGAAGGAGTGACGCGTGAACGACGATTTGGTACGCACCGAGTCCCTGACCAAGGTCTTCTATGACGAGAGTCGGGGCGAGGTCATGGCGGCGAATGCCGTGGACATTGCCTGCGCGGCCGGCGAGATCCTGGGACTCCTGGGGGCCAACGGGGCAGGAAAGACCACGACGCTCCGGATGCTCTCCACCGTTCTCCGTCCGACGTCAGGGAACGCCTGGGTCATGGGCCACGAGGTCCGGGACGCGCCCGAGAGGGTGAGAGAGAACCTTGGCTTCTACTCCGCCTCCACGGCTCTGTACCCGAAGATCACCCCCCGCGAGACCCTCCGTTTCTTTGCCACGGTCAACCGGTACCCCGCCAGGAAGGTGGAGGCCCGGGTGGATGACCTGATTCGTCGGTTCCGCCTCGAGGCCTATGCCGACACGCGGGTGGAGCGACTGTCAAGCGGTATGAAGCAGAAGGTCTCCATTGCCCGGACCGTGGCTCATGACCCGCCCGTTCTCATCTTTGACGAACCCACGGTGGCGCTCGACGTCCTCAATGCCATCGAACTGAGGCAGATCATTGCCGAACTCCGGGCGGAGGGAAAAGCCATCCTCTTCTCCACCCACATCATGAGCGAAGCCGAGAAGCTCTGTGACCGGATCGCCATCCTCCACGGCGGGCGAATCCTGGCCACCGGGACGCTGAACGAACTGCGGGAAGGCACCGGACTCCATTACCTCGAAGACATCTTCGTGCACTTTGCCGGGGTGCGCGACGAGGCGGAGGCCGAAGTCCAGAACGTCACGCCGGGATCCCGCGCGTGAGACTCACGCGCCCCATCCGAGCCGTCTTCGGGCTCGAGATCCGGTCCCTCCTCCGGGATCGGCGGACCCTCTTCATGTCGGTCATCCTCCCCATCCTCCTCCTCCCGGCGTTCCTGGTGGGAATGTCCTGGATGGAGGACCGCCAGGTGCAGAGGGACGAGGCTCGTACCTTTCGGGTGGCCATCGTGGGGAGCGAGGCCGAATTCGCCCGGAGCCTCCTCGGGGAGGCGTCGCCTGCCTCCCGGTTCCAGTGGGTATCGGTGGAGGATCCGCGGCAGGCGCTGGAGACGGAGAACCTGGACCTCTACCTGGAGGCGATGGCGCCGGAGGCGTGGGCGACCCTGGTGGAGCAGGAGGAGGTGGAGGCCGACGTCATTCCCACCGAACTTGAGGGCGCTCCGGTCTTTCGGCTCCATTACCACTCGAGCCGCACGGCATCACGGGAGGGAGCGTCGCTTCTTCAGATGAGGCTCCTCGCCGCCCGGGAGGTGCGCCGTGACTCCCTCCTTCTCGGCGCCGGATTCCCGGCCCCCCGAAGCGAGATCGTCGTGCTCCATACCCGGGACGTGGCCTCCGACGAGGAGGTGCGGGGAGCCATGCTCGGGCGCTACGTGACCCTCCTCCTCCTGGGCCTCATGATCCTGGGGGGATCAGCCCTCTCCACCGACACCCTGGCCGGGGAGAAGGAACGGGGTACCCTGGCCACGCTCCTCACCTCCGCCGCCACGCGCAACGAACTGGTGGCCGGAAAGCTCATGGCCATCATGGCCGTGGCCTTCGCCATTGCCCTGATCCAGGTCCTGAACCTCTGGCTCTTCCTGGGACTCGGCATCATCGAGCCTCCGTCGAACCTGGCACTCCGCGTGTCGCCGGAGCTGGCCTTCCTCCTCCTGGTCCTC
>SKNW01000100.1 GCA_007120305.1 Gemmatimonadota bacterium
AGACGCTGGACCGCCGGGGTCCGAGGCGCGCCCGGGCTTCCTGGTCGCAGCGTCGGGGCCCAGGTCGATCCAGGAGGCCGATGGGGATGTCGATGAGGATGAGCCGGGCCCCGCGCCACCGGTGCCAGAGCGCCGCGGCGTCCGGGTCCACCGCCATCCGGACGTGGAGCTCTCCACAACCGAGCGCTCCGGCGCCGAGCCCCACGCCGCCGAGCTCTCCGCAGCCGACCCCGCCAGGGCCAGGCCGCTCCACCAGCGCCACCGAGAACCATCCCGCCGGGCATCCGTCCACCCCCACCCAGGTCGGGAGAGGGTCCTGATCAGGGCAGGAAAATTCGGCACGGGCTTCGGGGTCGGACATGGCTTCCGGTCACCCCCGAACTCCCGGGTGCGTTCCCGGGGTCGCCCGGGACCGCTTGCCCGAGGGCGGCCGCGGGGGCATTCTGGGCGCATGATCCCTCCGCATCGGCATTCGCCTCCGCCTTCGGGCACCGCCTCGCCGGGCTCGCCGGCCTTCCGTCGTCAGTTCTCCCTCCCCCCGGACCTCCACTACCTGAACTGGGCCTTCATGTCTCCCATCCACCGGCGCGTGGAGGCGGCGGGGATCCGAGGCATCCGAAGGAAGCGGGATCCCTCCCTGATCGGCCCCGAGGCCTTCTTTGCCGAGGCCGACGAGCTCCGCCGGGCGTTCGCCCGCCTCCTGGAACAGGGCGGGTCCCCGGTCGACCCGGCCCGTGTGGCCCTCCTCCCCTCCGTCTCCTACGGGGTGGCCATCTGCGCCCGGAACGCGGGGCTGGAGCGGGGCGACGAGGTGGTGGTGGCGAGGGACCAGTTTCCGGGGAACGTCTACGGATGGATGCGCGCCGCCTCCGACGCCGGCGCCCGGCTCCGCATCGTGGATCCCCCGGCTGCGCCGCCCCGGGGAGCGGTGTGGAACCAGCGTCTCCTGGAGGCCATGGGCCCACGGACCCGAATCGTGGCGCTGGGCCACGTGCACTGGGCCGATGGCACCCTCTTCGACCTGGAGGCGCTGGCGGCCCGGGCGCGGGATGTGGGCGCCCTGGTCATCGTGGACGGAACCCAGTCCATCGGAGCCCTCCCCTTCCCCATGGATGCCGTCCGCCCCGATGCCGTGATCACGGCCGGCTACAAATGGCTCCTGGGGCCCTATTCCCTCGCCCTCGGCTGGTTCGGCCCGGCCTTTGACGACGGAGTTCCCCTGGAGGAGAGCTGGATCGCCCGGGAAGGAAGCCGCGACTTCGGGGGCCTGGTGAACTACCGCGACAGCTACGATCCCGGTGCCGTCCGCTTCGATGTTGGGGAGCGCTCGAACTTCATTCTCCTCCCCATGATGCTGGAGGCACTGGAGCTCCTCCACGGGTGGGGGGGACCCGCCGCCGTCCAGGCCCACGCCCTTGGCCTCACCCATCCGTTCGTTGAGCGGATGCGGGACGCCGGGTTCGAGGTGGAGGAGGAAGCCGCGCGGGCCTCACACCTCTTCGGGCTCCGGCTCCCCCGGACGGCCTCGGCGGAAGCAGTGAGCCGGTCCCTGGCCGCGAGGCGGGTGGTCGTTTCGGTGCGGGGCGGCGCGCTCCGCATCTCCCCTCATCTCTACAACGACGAGGGGGACCTCCGGGCGCTGGAGGAGGCGCTGAAGGAGGCGCTGGAGGGGGCCCTTCACGAGGCCGGACCCTCGCGGGGAGCGTGACATATGGTCCCACCTCTGGGCGAAACCGCTCGAAGATGAAAGATTACCGGGTCTTTTGACGACGCCGAACCGTTCACCGGGAGCAGGGAGAGGACCAGCGTGAAGATTGGAGCACCCAAGGAGGTGGTCGCCGGAGAAGCCCGGGTGGCCCTGACGCCTGAGTCCGCCGTCCAGCTTCAGAAGCTCGGCTTCGACTGTCTGGTCGAGACCGGCGCCGGAATGGCCGCCGGATTTTCCGACGCCGCCTACGCGGCCGCAGGGGTCCGGGTGGTCGACACCGCCGAGGCCCTCTGGCGCGAAGCCGACGTGGTGGTGAAGGTGCGGGGACCGGAAGAGGACGAGGCCCGGCGCCTCCGCGAAGGTCAGACCCTCATCTCCTTCTTCTGGCCCGCCCAGAACCCCGAGCTCCTGGAACTCTGCCGTTCCCGGGGAGCCCGCGTCCTGGCCATGGACATGGTCCCGCGGATCTCGCGGGCCCAGAAGATGGATGCCCTCTCGTCCATGGCGAACATCGCCGGGTACCGGGCCGTCATCGAGGCGGGGAATCACTTCGGCCGCTTCTTCACCGGGCAGATCACCGCCGCGGGCAAGGTGCCCCCGGCCAGGGTCCTCGTGGTGGGGGCCGGGGTGGCCGGCCTCGCCGCCATCGGGACCGCCACCAGTCTCGGCGCCATCACCTACGCCTTCGACGTGCGCCCCGAGGTGGCGGAGCAGATCGAGTCCATGGGAGCGGAGTTCGTCTTCCTGGAGTTCGAGGAGGCCCAGGACGGCGCCGCCACCGGAGGGTACGCCGCCCCGTCCAGCCCGGAGTTCCGCGAGAAGCAGCTCGCCCGGTTCCGCGAGATGGCGCCGGAGATCGACATCGTCATCACCACCGCCCTGATCCCGGGGCGGGACGCGCCAAGGCTCTGGCTCGAGGACATGGTCCTCGCCATGAAGACCGGTTCGGTGGTCGTGGACCTGGCCGCCGAGAAGGGAGGCAACTGCGAGCTCACCGTGGCCGACGAGAAGGTGGTGAGCGAAAACGGGGTGACCATCATCGGCTACACCGACTTCCCGAGCCGCATGGCCGCGCAGTCGTCCACCCTGTACGCCAACAACATCCGCCACATGCTCTCCGACCTGACCCCCGGCCGCGACGGCCAGGTCGTGCACGACATGGAGGACGACGTGATCCGGGGGTCCACGGTGGCCTTCGACGGCGAGATCACCTATCCGCCGCCCCCACCCAAGGTGGCGGCCATTGCCGCCGCCAAGCCCCGCGAAAAGCCGAAGGAACTCACCCCCGAAGAGAAGCGGGCCCGGGAGCGGGAGGCCTTCCGCAAGCAGAGCCGGAACCAGATCACCCTCCTGGCATCCGGCGGCGCCCTCATGCTGCTTCTGGGACAGGTGGCCCCGCCCAGCTTCATGGCTCACTTCATGGTCTTCGCGCTGGCCTGCTTCGTGGGCTACCAGGTCATCTGGAACGTGAGCCACAGCCTGCATACGCCCCTCATGGCCGTCACCAACGCCATCTCGAGCATCATCGTGCTCGGGGCGATCCTGCAGATCGGCTCCGGCAACCAGATCGTCGTGGCCCTGGCCGCCATCTCGGTGCTCATGGCCACCATCAATATCGTGGGGGGCTTCATGGTCACGCGCCGGATGCTCGCCATGTTCCAGAAGTCGTAAGGGCCGGGGAACCATATGCTCGGACAGGGATTCGTCTCCGCGGCCGCCATTTCGGCCACCGTTCTCTTCATCCTCTCCCTCGGCGGCCTGAGCAACCAGGAAACCGCGAAGCGCGCCGTCTGGTACGGCATCGTGGGGATGGCCATCGCCGTCATCTTCACCGCCCTGGGCCCCGGCATCGACCGCTACGCGCTGATGGGGGCCATGGTCGTGGTGGGCGCCGTGATCGGGTGGATCGTGGCACGCCGGGTCGGCATGACCGACATGCCGCAGCTCGTGGCAGCGCTCCACAGCTTCGTGGGCCTCGCCGCCGTCTTCGTCGCCCTGAACGCCGACATGGAGCGCCTCCGGGTGCTGGCGGCCCGCGCCGCCGGCGAGTCCATGGACACGTTCTCGGCCTTTGCCGCCCTGGTGGCCACGAAGGGGCCCGACGAGATCCTCTTTCTGCAGATCGAGATCTCGCTGGCCATCTTCATCGGGGCCATCACGTTTTCCGGGTCCGTCATCGCCTACGGGAAGCTGGCGGGCCGGGTCACCGCCATGCCGAAGCAGCTCCCTGGCGGCCACGTCCTGAACGCCGTGGCGGCGGTGGCCTCCCTGGCGCTCATCGTCGTCTACCTCGTGGGCGGTGAGTTCTGGGTCCTGCTGGCGCTCTCGGCGCTGGCCCTCTTCATCGGCTACCACCTGATCATGGGGATCGGGGGCGCGGACATGCCGGTGGTGGTCTCCATGCTCAACTCCTACTCGGGGTGGACGGCGGCGGCCATCGGGTTCACCCTGGGCAACGATCTTCTCATCGTCACCGGAGCCCTCGTGGGATCGTCGGGTGCCATCCTCTCGTACATCATGTGCAGGGCGATGAACCGGAAGTTCATCAACGTGATCCTCGGGGGATTCGGCGGGGCCACCGGTCCCGCACAGGCCATCGAGGGGGAGCAGGTGGGCATTGACGCCGACGGCGTGGCCGCCTCGCTGAACGAGGCCGACAGCGTGGTCATCGTGCCGGGATACGGGATGGCCGTGGCCCAGGCCCAGCAGTCCGTGGCGGAGCTCACCCGGAAGCTCCGGGACCGGGGGAAGAACGTGCGCTTTGCCATTCACCCGGTGGCCGGGCGACTCCCGGGGCACATGAACGTGCTCCTGGCCGAGGCAAGGGTGCCCTACGACATCGTGCTGGAGATGGACGAGATCAACGAGGACTTCCCCCGCACCGACGTGGTCATCGTCATCGGCTCCAACGACATCGTGAACCCGGCGGCCCAGGACGACCCCAACAGCCCCATTGCCGGGATGCCGGTGCTCGAGGTCTGGAAAGCCAAGCAGGTCTTCGTCTCCAAGCGCGGCCAGGGTACGGGGTACTCGGGAATCGAGAACCCCCTCTTCTTCCGCGAAAACACCCGCATGTTCTACGGGGATGCGAAGAAGTCCGTGGACGCCCTCCTCCCGCTGCTGGACTGAGGCGCAGCCCGCGCCGCCTGTCGCCTGTCGCTCAGCGCCTGTCACCAAGCGCCCGTCGCCTGATGCCCAGCGTCCGTCGCCCGCCGCCCAGCGCCTACTGAACCCAAGGGACCCTGCCATGAGCGATTCCCCCGCGCACCGCCCCGTGGTGGCCGAGGGCCTTCCCGCCCCCATCGGTCCCTACTCCCCCGGGATGATCTTCGACCGGCTGGTCCTCGTCTCGGGCCAGGGAGCCACCGACCCCGCCACCGGCCGCCTGGCCGGCGCGGACGTGGAGACCCAGACGGAACAGGTCTTCCGGAACCTGGAAGCGATCCTCAAGGCCGGCGGGTCGGACCTTCAGCATGTTCTGCGATGCGGGGTCTTTCTCGTGGACCTCCGGGACTTCGAGAAGATGAACGCCGTCTACACCCGGGTCTTCGGAGACCACCGCCCTGCCCGCACCACGGTCCAGGTGGCCGCCCTCCCCGACCCGGGCCTCCGGGTGGAGATCGACGCCATCGCCTACCGCCCCTGAGACCCGGGGGGCTCGGGGTTTCCGGGTCTTCGGGGTCTTTGGGGGTGTTCCAGCGTCCGGAGCGCGGCGGTTTCGGTGGGACTCAGCTCCACCGGGCGGATCCGTCCGCTGGCCAGCAGAGCATCCAGCAGCCCTGCCGGCGAGCGTCGATCCCCGGCCAGCGGTTCCCTGGACCGGCACCGCGTCCCGCAAGACGGTCACCTCCATCGCGGCATCCAGGAGCGGGTCATCCGGGGGCCCGGAACCCGGGGGTACCGCCTCCGTAGGCCCCTCCTGCAACGTCCGGCGCATGGCGGAGGTGGCGGCCCACCTGACCGACGAGGTGATCCCGCACCTCCCTGCGCGGTAGGGGGTGCTCTCCGTGACCAAGCGGCTTGGACCTTCCTCCATCAGACGCCCCAGGTGGCGAGTGCCGTGCTTGCCATCTTCCTCCGGGTCCTCCAGGCTGCCCTCCGTGACGCGAGTCCGGGAGTTCCGGCCGCGGTTCGCGACGCGCAGCCCGGAGCCATCGCCTCCCCGCAGCGTTTCGGGAGTTCGCTAAACCCGCACCCCCATTACCACGTCCTGACCCTCTACGGGGTGGTCTCCGGCGACATCGAGCGCAGATTCCGGTTTCACGAGGCCGCCGGCCTCGAGGCCCGAGACGCGGGAGACCTGGCCTGCACGGAGCAGCTTCGCGTCCTACGTTGATTCACGCGACTCCGGCTCCTGGACCCCGCCACGGCTGCGCACATGCGCACATGGCGCGGGACCAGCGGGTCTTCGGTTGACGGCTCCGTCCGTATCGAGGGGCACGACCGAGCGGGTCTCGAGCGGCTCGTTCGCTACTGCACCCGGGGGCCTCTCGCCCAGAATCGGCTTCGCTCCTCGCGCCTGACCACCGTGGGTCGTCCGGGAAACCGGAGTGGCCTTCTTCCGGACCGATCCGAACTCTGCTTGCGTCGCATCGCCATCGCAACAGCCTCCCTCGCGGTGTGGCGACGACCGTTTGAATCCGCCCAATACACGTCCGACGCCATCGGGAAGCGGTGTCTTGCCGCCGGGGTCCGCCCTTCCATGGGGTCCGTCGGAGATGCCTGCGATAATGCCATGGCCGAGTCCTTCTTCGCCAGCCTCGAGTGCGAGCTCCTGGATCGAAGGGTCTGCCGGAGCCAGGCCGAGGGGCGGATGGAGGTCTTCCGGTACATCGAGGGGTGGCACAACCCAAGGCACCGGCACTCAGCCCTGGGCAACCTCTCCCCCGTCCGCTGCGAGGCCGAGCACCGGGTCCGGCTCCAGCCTTGGCTGGCGCCCCCGGATCACTCGCCCCAGCCTTCCTCCGTGGAAGGTCCTGAACTCTACTCCGCTGCTCCGCAGCGGAGCCCTCTGACGCCCCGGGTAGAGGGGAGCAGGTCATCACTGGTCCGCAGTTCTCATTTTCCATGAGAAGGCCCGCCCGTCAAGGCGCCCGTGCCAGTGCATTTCCTGAGTTGGGGGACGGTCGCCTGCGCCTGGCTTCCATTCGCAGTCGAGAACTTCAGTTCACTGCATGTTGATGTCCGTCCCGCACGGGTGCTGCCATCTGTCCACCGGCCTCCGAAAGGACCTGGCAAGAAACGCAGTCACCCGGACGAGGCGTGAACATGCCTTGACCGTTTTCCAACCCTGCTTCGTCTGCAACGTGCGGCTTCCAGCTCAGGCACCCGCTCTCGGCAACTCCCCGGATCGCCCGATATTCCCCGTGCGGAGCGGCTCGTAGACGTCTCCAGTTACCCATTGCCGGTGGAGGATCACAGACAGTTTTCGAGCCACGGCCACGGCCGCGTGCTTCTTCCCGCGGGCCTCCCCCCGTCCCGCGATCTGCTCTCCCCATCGCCTCAGATCACCGTCCGGTCCGAAGGACCCGAGTATGTAGTGGGCGGACTGTACAGGGAGTCGCCGGCACATCTTGTCTCCGATCCTGGTGATCCGGCCTGGGCGTTCCCGACTCCCGGAATCATCCTGACGGGGCACGAGTCCGAGGCAAGGTCCTACCTCCCGACTCCGCTTGAATCGATCCGGGTCCTCCACCGTCAGGATAAACCCCAGAGATGTCTTGGGCCCGAGCCCCGCCAACACGGCCGATCCAGGGCGAGTGGGTTCCCACCTCGATGACGATCCGCGCAAGCGCCAGGCCACCAAATCGTCTCCGCAGCGCGAGCTCCTGGGTTCGCCCCTTCCCTCGCTCCATGACCTCTCCCTCCCGGTCCAGTGCGCAGATCTCGCAGTAGCGATCCCCCATGTCCAGTCCCACGGTCAACTCCGGTACCTGCTCCTGGCCTTGTCCCATGATGCCAACCTCCGTCTGGGGGCCTCGTTCTTCTCCACCTCCGACAGCCTGCTACGGGTTCCTTCTCGCATCATGCTCCCTCCCGGGTTGTCGATCAGCTTACCCAGGTGTTGCACCCACCGCTTGAGACCGCCGGGGCAACTCCAGACCCGCCTCCCCGAACCCCACCGCTTCCACCCCGTCCGCGAGCTCATGCGCGAGAACCTCCGCATCCTCCGGGGAGCGTCTCGGCGGGGGTCGAGGGCACGGGATGACCGGGAGGCGGATGCGTCCTCCATGCGGGGGGTCGCAGGGTGGGCGAGCCCGGCCGTGCCGGCCCCGACGACGCCGACGGCGTCCTGACCCGGGTCACCTCGTGAACGGAGCAGCCAGCCCGGAGCCAACGCCGTCAGGCCCTGCCGGTCTTGCGTGCCCATGGAAGACGGATTTCTCCCTCTCCGCCGGTCTTGCCTCCAGCCCCGGGAACGGCGAATCTCGACACACTCTCCCCTGCATGCCTCCGCAACCCATGGCCCGAGGCAGTTTCCGGCATGCCCATGCTCCATCTCGCTGCAGTTCGTCGCATCGTCCTTGCGTTCGCCCTTCTTGCTCTGGTTCCACCGAGCCTTGCCGGGGTGCAGTCGCCGGCGATCCCGGCCACCGGGGTGATCCCCGGCAACGACCCCGGCCAGGGGCCTCCGGTGGCGAGGGCGGTCCGCGTGGAGACCCCTCCCGTCGTCGACGGACGGCTCGACGAGGAGGTGTGGCGGCAGGCCTCGGCCCTCACGGACTTCATCCAGCGGATTCCCCGGGATGGGGCCCCCGCGTCGGAGCCCACCGAAGTCCGGATCCTCTTCGATGACCAGGCCATCTATGTCGGAGTGTGGCTCTGGGATTCGAGTCCGTCGGGAATCGTCCAGGGAGAGGCCATCCGCGACACCCGCCTGGACGAGAGTGACGCGGTCATCCTCGTCTTCGACACCTATCACGACCGCCAGAACGGCTTCGTGTTCGGGACGAACCC
>SKNW01000052.1 GCA_007120305.1 Gemmatimonadota bacterium
ACTCCAGGACCCGCTCCATCTCGTAGGGCTGCCGGTGGTCGCCGGGGAGGATCTGGTGGAGTTCCGAAGCCGGCCGAAGCGGGGCCGCCCCGTGTTCGGGGAGGGCCAGCGCCGGCGGCTCCACCGGGAGGGTCCGGACCTGCTCCCGGAGCAGGGCCAGGCAGGCCGCATCGTCGGGGACGCGGTGGTGGGCCACCCCCGAGATCTCGGTGTGCACCCGGGCCCCGCCCAGCTCCTCCTGCCCCACCACCTGGCCGGTGGCGCCCTTCACCAGGTTCGGGCCGCCGAGCCCCATGAAGCTCGTCCCCTCCACCATGATGATGGAGTCCGAAAGCGCCGGCAGGTACGCTCCCCCGGCAATGCAGGGCCCCATGACCGCCGCCAGCTGGGGGATGTGGAGATAGCGGCGCATGATGGAGTTGTAGTAGAAGATCCGCGCCGCCCCGTACTGCCCCGGAAACACGCCTCCCTGGTAGGGGAGGTTCACCCCGGCCGAGTCCACCAGGTACAGGATCGGGATCCGGCACCGCATGGCGATCTCCTGGGCCCGGAGGATCTTCGTGATGGTTTCCGGCCACCAGGATCCGGCCTTCACGGTGGCGTCGTTGGCCACCACCACCACCTCCCGGCCGTGGATCCGCCCCACGGTGGTGACCACGCCAGCCGCCGGGGCCTGCCCTTCGTAGCGGTCGTGGGCCACCAGGAGTCCGATCTCCACCCGGGTGGAGCCGGGGTCCAGGAGGGCATCCACCCGCTCCCGGGCCGTGAGCTTCCCCTGGTCGTGCTGGCGCTCGATCCGCTTCGGTCCGCCGCCCTCGTGGAGCCGGGACCGGAGGATCTCCAGCTCGTCGCAGAGGGCCTGGAGCCGAGACGTCATCCGCCGGCTCCGGTCTCCGAAGCCTGGCCGGCGGTCTGGCCGGAGGTCTGGCCCGAAACCTGGCTCGGTTCCTGGCCGCGAGCGGCCTCTCGCTCCTGGTACCAGCTCCGGATGTAGGCCACCGCCTCGGTGGTGGGGCTCCCGGGGCCGAAGAGGCGCCCGATCCCCCGTTCGCCCAGTTCCCTCACATCGGCTTCGGGAATGATGCCTCCCCCCGTGAGCAGGATGTCGTGGGCGCCCGCCTCATCCAGCAGGGCCTTCACCCGGGGAAAGAGGGTCATGTGGGCCCCGGAAAGGACCGACATGGCCACCACGTCCACGTCCTCCTGGGTGGCCGCCGCCACGATCATTTCGGGGGTCTGGTGCAGCCCCGTGTAGATCACTTCGAATCCCGCATCCCGGAAGGCGCTGGCAATGACCTTGGCCCCCCGATCGTGCCCGTCGAGGCCGGGTTTGGCCACCAGGACCCGGACCCTCTGTTCCCCTGCGTTCATCTGTGACTCCGCCTGCGTGGAAGATCTTCCCGTGGGGTCCTTCGACGGAGGCACCCTGCCATTCCTCCGCCGGACCACGAATCAGCCTCTGAACATACGGAATCCGGGCGAAGAGGTCACCCACCGCCGCGCGAGAGCCAGGCCTCCAGCTCCAGGACGGAGGGGATGCGGGGAACGGGCCAGGTGAGCTCCCCCGACGGATCCAGCAGGACCGCCTCCATCCCGACCCCGCGCGCCCCCACCACGTCCACCGGGTAGAGGTCCCCTACATACAGGGCCTCCGCCGCGGGCAGCCCCAGCCGACGGAGCCCTTCCAGGAAGATGCGGGGATCCGGCTTCTCCACGCCCACGACGCCCGAATCCACGACGAACTCCATGTACCGGCGGAGCCCCACCCGCTCCAACGCGCTCTCCATGCGCCCGTCGGCGTTGGAGATGACAGCGAGCCGGTACCCGGCGTCCAGGAGCGAGGTCAGGGCTTCGGCGGTCCCCGGCTCCACGAGGGTCCAGAGATGGTCCTCGGCGTGCGTCGCCACCAGCCGGCGCCCCACGGCGTCCATGGCCGACGGCGGCACCCCGCTCTGCCGAAAGAGGGTCTGGAAGTACGCCTTCCAGAGGTAAGGCTCGGTTCCCACGATCCCGTCCCGGACCCGGGAGGCGAGTTCGGCCCGAGCCTGGAGCTCCGCCCGGAAGATCCGTTCCTCGTCCGACTCCACCCCCTCGGCCCGGTAGAGCTCGAGGATCCGGAGGCGATCGGCGAAGACCAGGGTGTTCCCGGCATCAAAGAGGATGGCGCGAGGGCGCTCACCGACCTCGGTCGGGATCGGTGACGTCGCGTCGGGGATCATGCCGCGCGCCTCAGAAGAACACCGGCTCCCGGTAGGCGCCAAAGACTTCCTCCATGGCGAAGCGGATCTCGTAGAGGGTGCAGTAGGCCCGGGCGCAGTCCAGGATGCGGGGGACCAGGTTCTCGCCGGAGCGCGCCGCCTCGGTGAGGGCCGAAAGGGTTCGCTGCACCGCCTCCGCATCCCGGGTCTCGCGGAGCTGCGCCATGCGCTCGCGCTGGCGGACCTCCACCTGGGGGTCGATGCGAAGGGTCTCGATCTCCACCTTCTCTCCGCCGTCGGTGAAGGCGTTCACCCCCACGATGAGGCGCTCCTGCGACTCGATCTCCTGCTGCTGGCGCATGGCCGCCGAGGCGATCTCCTTCTGGAACCAGCCACCCTCGATCCCGGGAACCACGCCGCCCAGGGACTCGATCTGCTCGAAGAGCTCCTCCGCCTCGGCCTCCATCTCGTCGGTCATCCGCTCCACGAAGTACGAGCCGGCCAGCGGGTCGATGGTGTTCGGCACCCCGGTCTCGTACGCCAGGATCTGCTGGGTCCGAAGGGCGATGCGCACGGACTTCTCGGTGGGAAGCGCCAGTGTCTCGTCCATGGAGTTGGTGTGGAGCGACTGGGTGCCCCCCAGCACCGCCGCCATGGCCTGGTAGGCCACCCGGGCAATGTTGTTTTCGGGCTGCTGCGCAGTGAGGGTCACGCCGGCCGTCTGGCAGTGGGTCCGCAGGCGCCACGACTCGGGATTCTTCGCCCCGTACTTCTCCTTGAGCGTGCGGGCCCAGATGCGCCGGGCGGCGCGGAGCTTTGCGATCTCCTCGAAGAAGTCGTTGTGGATGTCGAAGAAGAAGGAGAGCCGGGGGGCGAAGTCATCCACGTCGAGCCCCCGCGCGATCCCCCGCTCCACGTACTCGAAGCCGTTCTTGAGGGTGAAGGCGAGCTCCTGACCCGCCGTGGACCCGGCCTCGCGGATGTGATAGCCCGAAATCGAGATGGGGTTGTACTTGGGCGTGTGCTCGGCGCACCACTCGAACATGTCGACAATGGCGCGGAGGGCAGGCTCCGGAGGGAATACCCATGCGTGCTGGGCCTGGTACTCCTTCAGGATGTCGTTCTGGACCGTGCCCCGAAGCTGATCGGCCGAGACTCCCTGCTTCTCGGCGGCGGCCACGTAGAAGCAGAAGAGAATGATGGCGGGCCCGTTGATGGTCATGGAGACAGAGACCCGGTCCAGGGGGATGCCGTCAAAGAGCGTCTCCATGTCGGCCAGCGACGAGATGGCCACGCCGCACACCCCTACCTCGCCCAGGGAGCGGGGATGGTCGGAGTCGTACCCCATGAGGGTGGGGAAGTCGAAGGCCACGGAGAGCCCCGTCTGCCCGTTCTTCAGCAGGTAGTGGTAGCGCTCGTTGGTCTCCTCGGCCGAGGCGAAGCCGGCGAACTGGCGCATGGTCCAGAGCCGGGTCCGGTACATGGTGGCGTAGGGACCCCGGGTGAAGGGGTACTCGCCGGGGAGCCCGATGCCGTCCAGGTAACCCTCGGCCTCCGCCCGATCCATGGGGGTGTAGAGCGGGCGGATCTCCCTTCCCGAGATGGTGGTGAAGCCGTCATGCCGGGACGGGGTCGCGGCCGCCCCTTCCTCCCACGCCCGAAGCCGTTCCCGGAGTTCGGCGAGTTCCGCGTCCTTCCGCTCGATTTCGGCGGCCAGGTCGCCGGAGGAGGTCGGGGGAAGATCGTGTTCGACGGTGGACATGGTGCAGCTCCCGGATGGAGGCGGTTTCGGACGGATGGGTCCCGGTGGGCCGGGTGGGACCCTCCGTGCATGGGACCCTCTGAAAGATGCCCGGGGGGAAGGAAGGGGTCAACGCGGCCCGGTCCGGACGCCCAGCGAGATGGCCCGGCCGGAAACCGGGTTTCCGGTCAGGTCCGGATGGTCCGACCCGAAGAGGTTCCGGAGGTCCAGGTAGACCCGGGCCCCGGAGAGCCGGGTGCCAGCGAGCCCGGTGTCAGCGAGCCTCGTGCCGGCGAGCCGGGCAAGGGGAGCGTCCATCCGCACGTCCACCTCCCGGAAGGCATCCTCACCACCCCGCCGCCCGTGGAGACCCCGGAGCGAGAACGCCACGGGGCCCACGCCCTGCCGCACCGAGACGATGGCCTGTTCCCGGAGGGGCCGAAGGGCATACTTGGATTCGAATCCGGGCTCCGCGTCGGCGCGAAGCGAAAGGAGGGCGACCGAGATGCCCAGGTCGGTGCCTTCCCGGACCCTCCACCCCGCCTCGGCCTCCGCGCCCCGGAACCGGGCCTCGCTCACGTTCCTGGGTACCCAGGGGTCCCGCATGGGCGGGTTCGTCCCCGGAAGCGGCTCGATCTCCGGCGCCGGCCGGCGGGCCCAGTCAATGAGGTCCCGCTGCGTGCGGGTGAAGCCCGCCACCTGGACGCGTACCCCCTCTGACGGCTCCAGCAGGAGTCCCACCTCCCAGGCCTCGCCCCGCTCCGGCCGAACGTCGGGGTTGGGGATGTGCCCCGGGTCGGCGTAGAAGCGCTCCGTCCAGGTGGGTCCCCGGAAGGCGCGCCCCCAGGAAGCCCGGAGGCGAAGGGGGTCGGCCAGCCGGAGCGCGCCCGCCAGCGAGGGCGAGGTGAACCCGCCCCACCGGGCATGGTCGTCATGCCGGAGTCCAACCGAGAGCTCCAGCCGTCCCCCGAGCCCCGCGGGCCCCGATGGACGCAGCGCCGCCTCGACGAAGGCCGCCCCCCGGTTCTCGGCCCGGTCACCCAGGGCGTTCGAAACCAGGCGATGCCGGGCCACTTCCGCCCCGACGGCCACGGCGACCCCGGGGCGTGGCAGCGCCCGCACCGTCACGTCGGCGCCCGCCTGGGTGGATCGGTGTTCGTTCCGGTAGACGGAAGGATTCTCGCGGATCAGGATGAACTCGTCGTCGTGACCCCGCCAGGTGAGCCGCGGCTCCACCCGGATCCGGGCTCCGGCGGCCGGCGCCCACGCCAGGGTCGCCGTCTCGGTGCGGGTGGCTTCCACCGACGGAAAGGGAGCGTAGAAGTCCTCGGCGCCGAAGTCGCGGCGGGCGAGCCCCCCCTCGAGTCGCATCTGGCCTCCACCCACCGGGGCCCCGAGGCGAACGGTCCCCAGGAGCTGCTCCCACTCCGTCCCGGCTCGGTGCCCATCGGAGCGGCCCCCTTCTCCGGCTGCTTCCAGGAGGAGGCCTCCCGGAAGGGGCGCGGTCCCCTCGATGGCCGCCACCCAGGTCCCGAAGCTTCCACCCTCGAGTCGTCCGCCCACGCCAGCCGGTGTGCGCCGTGTGACCACGTTCACCACGCCCCCCACGGCGTCGCTCCCGTACTGGGCCGAAGCGGGTCCCCGGAGGATCTCGATCCGCTCCACCCGGTCCAGGGGAACCACCAGGTCCAGATCGAAGTGGCCGGTCTGCGGGTCGCTCATCCGGACCCCGTCCACAAGGACCAGGAGCTGCTCGAAGGTCCCTCCCCGGATGGACAGATCCGCCTGGGCCGGCGAACGGGCCCCCACCTCCACCCCGGAGGCCCAGCGAAGGGCCTCGCTCACGGAGCGGGCCGGAACGGACGCCAGGGTCTCCCGGTCCAGCACCTGGACGGAGCGGGTGCGGAGGGGGAGTTCGGCGCTCACCCGGGAACCCAGAACCGGGAGGGTATCCAGCACGACGATCGTGTCGGCGGGGCCCGTCCCCTGCCCCCAGGCCATGGGGGGCAGGAGCAGGAGGAAGACCAGGCTCAGGGCCGAGGGAACGAGGACCGGCGGGCGGCGAGGCGTCCGGCCCGCGCCCCCACTCGCGCCCCTTGCGACTCCGCCCATGCCCCCGCTCGCGCCCCTTATGACCCCGCTCGCGCCCCTCGTGATGCCCCCCCTGTCGCCCCGTCGCTCACTCCCGTTCACGTGAGTTCCTCCAGCAGCCGCGCGGCCTCGGCGTAGGGCGTGCTCCCCCCGGCGGCGATGGCGTCAAGGGATGCCCCCATGACCTCGGGATCGGCGAGGAGCCGTCGCACCCGGCGCTTCATTTCCCGGTCGAGGACGTCCCGGATCCGGGTGGCGGTTCTCGCCAGGCGCCGGCGCTCCAGTTCCCCGCTGGCCTCCATCCAGGTCCGGTGCTCCTCGATGGCCAGGAGGAGTTCGTCCACCCCCTCACCGGCATGGGCGACGGTCTGGAGCACCCTCGGCGTCCAGGGCTCGGGA
The DNA here is from genome assembly GCA_007120305.1 of Gemmatimonadota bacterium. Taxonomy (GTDB): domain Bacteria; phylum Gemmatimonadota; class Gemmatimonadetes; order Longimicrobiales; family Gaopeijiaceae; genus SKNW01. The sequence goes on from SKNW01000052.1 coordinate 6,430, forward strand.
CGCCCCGTCGCTCCGGACCCCTTCCCCTCGCCTTCCGGCCCCTTGCCCGGCTTCGTCGTGTCCCCCTCTCCCGCACCGTTGCCCCGGCTCTCTCCCCGGCCCACGCGGGCCAGGTCCACCCCGTGGTGGGCGGGCACCGAGGTGCGCCCCACGTCCGCAGCCCGGTAGTGGAGGGCCGTGCGGATCTCCCGGACCAGCCGGTCGGCCCCGGGGCGGTCCGACTTGTTCACGACGAAGAGGTCGGCGATCTCCATCAGGCCGGCCTTCATGGCCTGGATGCCGTCGCCCGATTCGGGGACCAGCACCACCACCACCGTGTCCGCGGTGCCCGCAATCTCCAGCTCGGTCTGTCCCACCCCCACGGTCTCCACCAGAAGCCGGGGGAAGCCGGCGGCGTCCATGACGTCCAGGACCTCGGTGGTGGTTGTGGCCAGCCCCCCCAGCGATCCCCTCGAGGCCATGGACCGGATGAAGATACGGGGATCGGTGGCCAGCTCGTTCATCCGGATCCGGTCCCCCAGGAGGGCGCCGCCCGAGTACGGAGAGGTGGGGTCCACGGCCACGACGCCCACCGTCTCCCCGGCCTCCATGTGGGTCCGGGCCATGGCGGTGACCAGCGAACTCTTGCCGGCGCCCGGAGGCCCGGTGATCCCGACCCGGGCCGCCGGTCCCTTGCCCGCCCCTCCGGAAACGAGAAGCGCGTGGAGGAGGGCCTGGAAGCCGGTCCGCTCATTCTCCACCACCGAAATGGCCCGGGCCAGCGAGAGGCGATGCCCGGAGCGGATGCCCTCCAGGAGCGGCTGGAGGGAGGGGGGGAGATCGGGTTCAAGCGGGAGAGAGGGAAAATCCATGCGAAGAGCTCGAACGCGTGGCGTTGGCGTGGGGGGCGGGGGGCCGAGGCGTGGGCCGCGGTGGAAGTTGCCATCGTCCCCTCTTCGGGCCAAGCCCTGGGAGCCCCCCGCGAGCACCCTGCAAGCGCCCTGCGAGCGCCCTGCGCGAGCCTTGAAGCCTGCGCCCGCCTTGGAGCGCGCAGGGGCGCCAGGCACCCGTTCACGACCGCGGCCTCACCCGCCGGAACCCTGGGCTCAGGCGGATGAGGCCGCAGCTCGTGACAGAACGTCGCGTCCCGCCGCTCCGGATCAGAACCGGTAGCGGAGTCCGACCTGGGCCTGGAACTGGAGGAGAAGATTCGCCCCCAGGGTGGTGCGGTTCCCGAAACCCGTGGGGACGGTGTACTCGATCTGCCCCGTCTCCTGGTTGAAGCGGGAGGGGTTGATCAGGTTCCTCCGCGCGGCCGACACGGAAACGTACTGCCCCCACTCCGAGTCCAGCCCGTTCAGGACGTTGAAGAGGTCTACCTCGAGGCCCAGGCGCTGCCCTCGAAGGGTGTTGAACTCCCGGTTGAAGCGGATGTCCAGCCGGTTGAAGGAGGGCTGCCGGCAGGTGTTCCGAGGGATGATCTGCCCCTGGTAGTCGCCCACGCACGGGTTGTCGGCCAGGAAGCCGGCGTAGCGCTCCCGCTGCTCCTGCGCCGCGGCGGGATCGCTGGTGGCCAGCGGAAGGTCCTCGGGGGCGAAGATGAAGGGACGGTCGTTGAAGTTCACGCCGTCGCCGTTCAGGTCGCCGCTGTTCTCCGGCCCCCAGGGGGCGCCCGTGTTCCAGCGCCAGATCATGCTGGTGCGGATGCCCAGGGGAAGCATGGTCGAGCCGGAAAGGATCAGCGTGTGGTTCCGGACGAAGGAGCTCGGTCCCCAGGCCTGCCCGTCCACGCCGCCGACCTCGTTGGGGCTCGCCGTCCCCACACGGGGGTTCGTGAACCCGGCGTTGGCCGTGCAGCACGAGTAGGAAGAGTTGTCGTAGCTCGTCGTGTAGGTGTAGGAGCCTCGCACGCTGGAGATCCCCTCGAAGCGGTGCTCCAGCTCCATGGTGGCGGAGAAGGCCCGCGAGAGCCCGTCATTGTAGTTCACGTAGACTTCGGCAAAGTCCGTGTTCCGAAGGTTGTTCGCGCCGGCCCCGCCCCCGGTGGCGACGAACTGCTCGCGGGGAACGTAGACCTGTCGGCCACCCTCGTTCTCCAGCGTGAACTGGGCATCCCGGAGAT
>SKNW01000020.1 GCA_007120305.1 Gemmatimonadota bacterium
CGCCCCCCCTCCCCGCCCTGCGGAGTCGCCCACGCATGAGCACCGCCCCCCGGTTCTTCGAACAGGTCAACCGCCACTTCGACCGCGCCGCCCGTCTGCTGGACCTCCCGGCGGGAATCCTGGCCCAGGTCAAGGCCTGCAACGCCGTCTACCACGTAAGTTTCCCGCTGCGCCGGGACGACGGCACCATCGAGGTGGTGCACGGGTGGCGGGCCCATCACTCCCAGCACCGGCTCCCGGTCAAGGGCGGATTCCGCCTCAGCCCCCACGCCTCCGAAGACGAAGTGACCGCCCTGGCCGCGCTGATGACCTACAAATGCGCCCTGGTGGACATCCCCTTCGGTGGAGCCAAGGGGGCCATCCGCATCGAGAAGGACGACTACTCCGAGGGGGAACTGGAACGGGTCATCCGCCGGTACACCTTCGAGCTCGTGCAGCGCAACTGCATCGGACCCGGAGTGGACGTTCCCGGCCCCGACATGGGGGTGAGTGCCCGGGAGATCGCCTGGATGGCGGACACCTACATCGCCCTCTCCCCCGGGGAGGTGAGCGCCCAGGCGGCCGTGACCGGCAAGCCGGTGAGCCAGGGCGGCGTTCGGGGGCGTGTGGAGGCCACCGGGCGTGGGGTCCATTTCGGGATCCGCGAGGCGGTCTCCCACAGGAAGGACATGGACCGGCTGGGCCTCTCCACCGGCATCGACGGAAAGCGGGTCGTCATCCAGGGACTCGGGAACGTGGGGTACCACGCGGGGAAGTTCCTCGCCGAAGACGGCGCCATCATCGTGGGAATCCTCGAACGCGAGGGTGCCGCCTACCGCGCCGCGGGCTTCGATGTGGAGGTGGTGGACCGCCACCGACGCTCCGGTGGGTCACTCCTTGACCTGGACGCCGACGAGAAGATCGCGGGAGGCGCTGAAGGGGCCGCCGGCCTTGGCTGGGACTGCGACATCCTGCTGCCGGCGGCGCTGGAAAGCGTGATCCTGGGGGAGAACGCCCCGGGGATCCAGGCGAAGATCGTGGCCGAGGGGGCCAACGGTCCCACCACCGCTGACGCCGACGAGATCCTGAACCAGCGAGGCATCCTGGTGATCCCGGACATGTTCCTGAACGCCGGAGGGGTCACCGTCTCCTACTTCGAATGGATCAAGAACCTCTCGAACATCCGCTTCGGCCGAATGGGACGTCGCTTCGAGGCCTCGTCCAACGACCGGATCCTCCGGGCCGTGGAAGAACTCACGGGGAATTCCTTCAACGGTGACACCTTTGCGCGGGTGGCGGTGGGCGCCGACGAGGAGGACCTGGTGAATTCGGGGCTGGAGGAGACGATGGTCTCGGGGTACGAGCAGATGCGGGAGATGGCCCTTTTCTACGGGACAGACTTCCGGAGCGGAGCCATGGCGGCCGCCATCGGCAAGGTGGCCACGGCGTACCGGGAGCGGGGAATCTTCCCCTGAGGGAAGTCCGGTCGCGAAGGAACTCCAGGAGGGTCCACGGGGTTTCCTCAATGGCTTGGACGCAGGGGAAATTCTGGCGCCCAGGCCGCCGCGGCATTATTTCTGCGCCCATCCGCCGCCAGATTTCAGGAACCCCATGGTCAAGGAGTCGATGTTCATGTCCGCATCCCGTGCCTTCCCTCCCCCCCGCCGCGCCCACCACGCCTTTGCCCGCGGAACCGGCCTCCTTGCCCTCCTGGCGGTAGCCGCCTGTGCAGATCCGGCGCCCACCGTGGCCCAGACCGGCGAGGTTCTGAGTTCGGACCACCACGCCTTCCGGGTGGTGACCGTGGCCGAGGGCCTCGTGAACCCGTGGTCCATCGCCTTCCTGCCGGGGGGAGACATCCTGGTCACCGAGCGTCCGGGCCGCCTCCGCATCATTCGGGATGGGGTCCTGGACCCGACGCCCATCGCCGGCGTCCCCCAGGTTCGGGCGCAGGGCCAGGGCGGTCTCCTGGATGTGGTGCTTCACCCCGATTTCGCGTCGAACCGGATGGTCTACCTCTCCTATTCCAAGCCGCGCAACGACGGGGACGAGGGAACCACGGCCGTGGCTCGAGGCGTGTTTGACGGGCAGGCGCTGACGAACGTGGAGGACATCTTCGTGGCCGAGGCCTGGGGTCGGGCCGGGCAGCACTTCGGGTCCCGCCTGGCCTTCGACCGGGACGGCTACCTGTTCGTGACGGTGGGCGACCGGGGCAACTCCCCCATGACCGACACGCCCGAGACGCACCCGGCGCAGACCACCGACAACCATATCGGATCGGTGCTCCGGCTGAACGACGACGGAAGCGTTCCCGCCGACAACCCCTTCGTGGGCCAGGCCGGGTACCTCCCGGAGATCTACGCCTACGGGAGCCGGAACGCCCAGGGAATGGTCATCCACCCCGAGACGAACGAGGTGTGGATCAACGAGCACGGCCCCCAGGGTGGGGACGAGATCAACCTGATCCAGCCGCGGGCCAACTACGGGTGGCCGGTGGTGGGCCATGGGGTCCAGTACGGCGGGGACCAGATCCATGACCGGACCTCCATGGCCGGCATGACCGACCCGGTTCACGTCTGGGTTCCCTCCATCGCCACCTCGGGGATGATGATCTACACCGGCGACGCCTTCCCCGCCTGGCGCGGGAGCTTCTTCAATGGCGGGCTGGCCGGAGAGCAGCTGGCCCGGGTGACGATCGACGGCCACACCTCCACCGGCGAGGAGACCCTTCTCCGGGGCGCCGTGGGGCGGATCCGCGACGTCCGCCAGGGCCCCGACGGCTTCATCTACCTGGCCATCGACGAGCGGCGCGGTGGGGAGTCCCCCATCCTCCGACTGGAGCCGGCCGGGAACTGACTTCCGGCTCCCCCGGGAGGGTGAACCCGGGGGAGGCAGGAGAGCTCAGGACGCTGAAATCTCGGGAGTGAACTGAGCGCCTCGGGATGCTGAGCGCCTCGGGAGCCACAGTCCCGGAAAAGACAACGCCGCCGGTGGGAGTCCATCCCACCGGCGGCGTTGTGTTTTCGGTCGCCGCACGTGGCGCCGTTGTCTTTGGTCAATCACCGTACGCGGTGCAGCGCTGGGCGACGAGGCGCACGGGTGCCTCGGCGCACCTCAGATCATCGACGCGCCCGGTTCTGCTCCACCTCCCGGTTCAGCTCCACGATGTCGGCGGACCACCGGGTATCCCCCAGCAGGTGCCGCACGAAGTACTCCGAGCGCTGCCAGAACCAGTAGTCGCTCATGTTCCCGTAGCCGTGGCGCTGCCCCACGTAGACGAAGAAGTCGAAGCGCTTGTTGGCCCGGATCAGCGCCTCCGCCATCCGGAAGGTGCCGGCGTGGTGCACGTTGTTGTCGACGTCACCGGTGGTGAGGAGAAGGTGTCCCTTGAGGTTGTGGGCCAGGTCCGAGTTTCGGTCGATCTCGTACTCGAAGGTGACCTTCCCCTCGTCGTCCACCTTTTCGGTAATGCCGTGGTGCTTCTCGGACCAGTTCTGGTTGTAGACGTCGTTGTTGTGGTTCCCGGCCGAAGCCACCGCCACCTTGAAGAAGTCGGGGTAGACCAGCATGGCCGCCGTGGACATGAAGCCGCCCCCGGAGTGACCGTAGATTCCCACTCGATCAATGTCCACGAAGGAATGCCGGTCGGCCAGCTGCTCGATGGCCACCTTCTTGTCGGCCAGGCCGTAATCCCGGAGGTTCCCGTACCCGTAGTTGTGGTACCACTTGGAGCGGTCCGGGTGGCCCCCGCGGTTCCCCACGGTGATCACGATCATCCCGAACTGCGCCAGGGCCTGCTCGGTGGCGTTCGTCGAGAACGACTTGGAGACCGACTCGGTCTGGGGCCCGGGGTACACGTACGCCACGATGGGATAGACCCTGTCGGGGTCAAAATCGTAGGGCTTGTACATGACGCCGTAGATGTCGGTTACCCCGTCGGCCGCCTTCACGTGGAAGGGCTCGGGGAACTGGTACCCGGCCGCCAGGAGCTGCGAGAAGTCGGCCACCTCCAGGTCCATGATCTTCCGGCCGGCGGCGTCATGGAGCGCGGCCTCGGGAATGGCGTCCACCCGTGAGAGGTTGTTGACGAAGTAGCGGGTGGTGGGCGAGAGGTTCGCCCGGTGGTCGAAGTCCCCCGGGTTGAGAAGCTCCAGCCCCTGCCCGTTCAGCCGGACCCGATAGAGATGCTGGTAGTAGGGATCCTCGCCCGGCTCCCGGGCATTCCCGCGGAGGTAGACGAACCCCCGCTCCTCGTCGATGTCGGCGACCCCGCTCACGTGCCAGGGCCCCTGGGTCAGGCGCGCCACAACCGAGCCATCGGGGGCGATGCGGTACAGGTGGGCCCATCCGTCCCGCTCCGACCACCAGATCAGGTCACCGTTCGCCAGGCGCCGGGGCGTCTGGTGCTCCACGTAGGTGTTCAGGCGCTCCTCGATGACCACCTCCACCGACGCCGTGGCCGGATCCACCCGGAGCACGTCCACCCGGTGCTGGTTGCGGCTCCGGCGCCATACGTAGAGTTCGCTGGACTGGTCGGAGAGCCAGCGGGCACCGGGGGCGTCCTCGGGCGTCCGGTCCGGCGGCGGGGGTGCGCTGAAGAGCCCCATCCGCTGGTCCTTCCAGGGATCGTCGTCGATCCGCTTCATTTCGCGGGCTTCCACGTCGAAGACCATGAGTTCGGTCTGGGTGACGTTCTCCTCGCCCGGCATGTCGTACTTGTAGCTCTCGAGGCGGGGACGCTGGTTCCCGTTCACGTGCACGACCCAGAGGTCTCCCACCTCACGTCGGTCCTGCCGGGTGAAGGCGAACCAGCGACTGTCGTGGGACCAGGTGATGCCGGCCGACTGGCGGCGCTTGTGCTCCTGAGCCGTCTCCACGTCGGTCTGGCCCCTGCCGGCGTTCCCGTAGCTGTAATGCTCCTCGCCGTCAGTGGTAAGCTGGATCTCCTCTACCTCCACCGCCTCCTCGGCCCGCATGGCCTCGCTCCCGGCGAGCCCTCGCCGGGCATCCACGATCTTCATGTAGTCGTCGTAGGACATCATCCACATGTTGAACGCGCGGCTGAACACGACCCAGCGCTGATCCGGCGACACGCTGGCCCACCCGGGATGGCGATCCGGAGCCTCGTAGTCCTCGAGCTCGGTGAGCTCCCCCGTCCGCGTGTCGTAGTGGAAGTAGTGGACTTTCTGCCGGGTGCGGGTGGTGGTGCGGGTGGTCTCTTCCTCCTGCTCCTCCTCCCGCTCGATCTCGTCCTCTTCCCGCTGGCGACGCTGCACCTCGTATTCCTCCTCCTGGGAGGACTGGACCTCGAACTGGACAACATGCTCGTTGATGAAGCGGAGGTTCCGCACCGGCACGTTCTGTCCGTCCCACGGGTCCCGGGTGATGCGGGTGAGCTCGGCTGCCAGCTGATCGTTGTCGAAGAGGGCCGTGCGGGTCCCCCTGGCCGGATCCACGAGCATCCAGCGGGTCCCCTCGGAGGTGCGCCACTCATACCAGAACCGGTCACCGGCCTCGATCCAGTTCGGGTTCACCGAGGTGGAGTAGAGGAGATCACGGATCTTGTAGGGGGCGAAGCGGGCGGCCAGCTGGTAGTTGGCCGATCCCTCACCTCCAACCCATCCGGGCACGGGCGCCAGAGGAGCCCGGAGCGAGGAGGGCATCTGCGCCGAAAGGTGCGTGGGAACGGTGGCGGTGGAGAGGGCCAGGAGGCCCAGGGCGGCCGTCAGGTTCCGGATCGACAGGGGTCGAATCGGGGACCGCCGGATGCGAGCGGGCATGACAGGACTCGGGCGTGGGGAGAAGGAGGTGGAAAGCGGCCTGGATGACTGCTTCCATTCGTTTGTCCCCCCACAAGGGCACGTCGAGCCCGTGTTGGCAAGCCGTTGTCAGACCGGGGTCAGGAAGTCACCGCCGACTCGCATGCCTGGAGGATCTCCGTAGCAGCGGCCCGACCCTCGGCCGTGCCGGGGCCAGCAATGCGGGCGCCGGCGGATGTGCCGGACCTGGGGACCTCGATCCGCTCGGCCGTGACCCGCATCACGGTGCGCTCCGAAGCATCGCGGTAGAGCGACACGGTGAGCTGGTCCAGGACCCGGGCGTCACCGAGAACGGCATCGGTGAAGCCGGTACGATCACGCTCGGCACGCAGAAAGCCCGAGTCCCGACGGGCGTCCACCACCACGAAGTCGCGCTCGTTCACCTCTCGGACCGCACAGTTGAACCCGGCCTCCAAGGTGCCCCGGAGGGTCACGCGGTCTTCCGGGCCATCGCTGGCCCCGAAAGCGCAGCCACCTGCGCCGAAGCCCGCCACCGCGAAGGCGAGGATGAAAGACGTGGCCCGGGAACGGGAGTACCGGGAGCGAGGGTGGCGGGAGTGGGGGTGGCGGAAGCGGGAAGCGTGGCAGTCGGGTTGCATGGATCGTCTCGAAGCTGGGAGGAGGCGGCGGAAGGCAGGGATGCCTCCACGGAATGGGACGGCAGCGCACCCGTGTTGGGCGGACCGGGACAGTGACGGACCCGTGAAGCCATTGACCGGGACTGCAAGCGCCTGATACTGCATGCATGCGGGAATGATCCGGCCTCAGTGCGCTCGTGCCGGACCGGCGCCCTTCCTCTACAGCGGGCCCGCCCGGGACGCCGCGCCCGCCGGGGATCGGGTCCGGGGCGATGGAGCGGGCGCCGAGGGTCAAAAACTCGGCAAACTTCGCCCTCGCTTTCGTCGAAAGTACCGGACAGTGCCGGATTTGGTCGCCTTCTCGACTCTCGTCGGGTCATGACACGTACGCGGGTACCGAACGCAACCGTGAGCGGCCCATTTCAGGCCAAAGGCTCAGAGTCACCAAGACATTTGCCGAGAAAGTGACCCCGGCGGAACCCGACTCCATCTGCGAACCGGAGCACGACTCCAGGGGACCGAGGCCCCGCAACCGCGATTGAGCGGAGGGGGTGGGATGGGCTGCGCTCTGCTTCGCCGGTCCCGACCCCTACGCGAGGCCAGGGCCTTTCGGCCACGTTGGTACGGAGGGGGTGGGATGGGCTGCGCTCTGCTTCGCCGGTCCCGACCCCTACGCGAGGCCAGGGCCTTTCGGCCACGTTGGTACGGAGGGGGTGGGATTCGAACCCACAAGTCCTTTCGGACGCCGGTTTTCAAGACCGGTGCAATAGCCGTTCTGCCACCCCTCCAGGGAGCGGGAAACCGGAAGTCCGGAATCCCGCCCCCGGGAACCTAAGCCGCTCTCGTCAGTGCCGGAAGAGCCGGCGACCGGTGAGGATCATGGCGATGCCGTGCTCGTCGGCGGCAGCGATCACTTCCTCGTCCCGCACCGATCCGCCCGGCTGGATGATGGCCCGTACCCCGGCGGCGGCGGCCGCATCCACCCCGTCGCGGAAGGGGAAGAAGGCGTCGGAAGCCAGGGCGCAGCCGGCCAGGTCGAGCCCCGCCTCCCCGGCCTTCCACACCGCCAGGCGGGAACTGTCCACCCGGGACATCTGGCCGGCGCCGATCCCCAGGGTGGCACCGTCCCGGGCCAGGAGAATGGCGTTGGACTTGACCCCCGCCACCGCCGCCCAGGCAAAGGCCAGGTCCTCCCGTTCCGCGTTCGTGGGAGACCGGCGCGTCACCACCTTCCACGCATCATCCTCGACCCCGAAGAAGGGGAGCACAGGGGCCGTCTGGGCCAGAACGCCCCCGTAGATCCCGCGGAGAACCCGGGGTTCGGGAACGCGTCCGTGGCTTGCAAGGAAGCGGGCGGCCCCCTCGGCATCCCGGGCGTCGTCGGGGAAGCGCAGGATGCGGAGGTTCTTCTTCTCCGTGAGGATGTCCAGCGCCTCGGGAAGGAAGTCCGGCGCAGTCACGCACTCCACGAAGAGGTCGCGGATGGCGCCAGCCGCCTCGGCATCCACGACCCGGTTGACGGCGATGATCGAACCGAAGGCACTCACCGGGTCGGTGGCCAGCGCCTTCCGGTAGGCCACGGCCACGGTGTCGCCCACGGCCACGCCGCAGGGGGTCGTGTGCTTGACGATGACCACCGCCGGGCGGGGGGAATGGGCGAAGGGCGCCAGCGAGAGGAGGGCGCCGTCCAGGTCCAGGAGGTTGTTGTAGGAAAGGGCCTTGCCGTGGAGCTGCTCGAGTGCGGCGATTCCCGCCGGCGCCCCGGCCGGAAGGTAGAGGGCCGCTTCCTGGTCCGGGTTCTCCCCGTACCGGAGCACCTCCTGGCGGGTCCAGCTCCCTGAGAGCTCAGCCGGAAGGAGTTCCTCCGCGCACACACGTGCCACCGGCACACCCTGCTCCAGGAAGTCCGCCACGGCCTGGTCGTACCCGGCGATATGTCGGAACACCTTGGCGGCGAGCTCGCGACGGAAGGTGGAGTCCGCAGCGGGCTCGGCGGCCCGTCCGGCAGCGGGCTCGGCGGCCCGCGCGGTGGCCGGCTTGGGGGCCCGTCCGGCAGTGGGCTCGGCGGCTCGTCCAGCAGCGGAACTGGCATCCGGTGCGGCATCCGGAGCGGCGGTCGGTGCGGCATCCGGAGCGGCGGTCGGTGCGGCATCCGGAGCGGCGGTCGGAGCGGTCACCGCAGCCGCATCCACTGCAGCCAGCACCCGGGGGTAGTCGGCGGGATCCACCACCACCAGCACATGGGCGTGGTTCTTGGCTGCGGCCCGGATCATGGTGGGACCCCCGATGTCCACCTGCTCCATGGCGTCGCCCACGGAAACGTCACCCCGGGCCACCGTCTCCCGGAAGGGATAGAGGTTCACCGCCACCACGTCGATGAGGCCGTACCCGTGCTCCTCCAGGGCTGCCAGGTCGCCCGCCACCTCACGGCGCGCCAGGAGGGGGCCGTGAATCGCCGGGTGCAGCGTCTTGACCCGGCCGTCCATGATTTCCGGGTGCCGCGTGACCTCCGAAACCTTCGTCACCGGGAGGCCGGCCTCCTGAATGGCCCGGGCCGTTCCGCCCGTGGACAGCAGCTCGAACCCCCGGTCATGGAGGGCGCGGGCGAAGTCCGTGATCCCCGTCTTGTCGGAGACGCTGAGGAGGGCGCGGCGAGGCGAGGTCCTGCGGGGGCTATTCATGGAAAGACCAGTCCGGTACGAAGGAGTTGGGAGGCAGAGAGAGATGGGGGGGCCGCGTGCGCATCCCCGAAGACCGACGCATCGCGAGCAGCCAGCCAGGCCGCCACATGCTCCACCGCCGCCGGATAGAGGCGGTGCTCCGTGGCCAGCACCCGGGCGGCCAGCGTGGCGGGGGTGTCGTCGGGGCGGACGGGAACGGGCCACTGGGCCAGGATGGGCCCCTCGTCGAAGCGCTCGTCCACCAGGTGGACGGTCACGCCGGTGACCTGGATCCCGGCGGCCAGCACCGCGGCATGGATCCGAGCGCCGTACATCCCCTTTCCTCCGAAGGCCGGAAGGAGGCTCGGATGGACGTTCAGGATGCGCCCGGCCCAGCGCCGCACCACGCCGGGAGGTACCAGCCGGAGGTACCCGGCCAGCACCAGCATCCCGGCGCCCCGCCCGGCGTCGACATCGGTCAGGACCCGGACGAGACGGCTCTCAAAGTCCGGGCCCGGGGGGACAACAACGTGGGGGAGCCCGTACGCCCCGGCATGCTCCAGCACCGGAGCATCGTCGCGGTCGGTGACCAGGAGGGCCGGGAACCAGGAAGGCGGCGAGGAGGGCGGCGCGAAAGGCGGCGCGGAGGGCGGCGCGAAAGGCGGCGAGGAGGGCGGCGCGAAAGGCGGCGCGGGGGGCGGCGCGAAAGGCGGCGCGAAAGGCGGCGCGGAAGGCGGCGCGGAAGGCGGCGCGGACAGCGAAGCAGAATCCGAATCGCCGGACCGTCCGCCCGAGGCCTCGCGGTGGGCGTTCAGGAGGGCCCGGACATTCGATCCTCCTCCCGAAGCGAAGAGGACCGCGGGGAGCGTCACGCCAGCGTTCTCCCCGAACTGCCCCCGGTCATGGGGAGGAGGAAGGGATTCCCCATGCGCTCCTCGCCGACGGTGGTGGCGGGGCCATGCCCCGGAAAGAGGACCGTGGCATCGGGAAGGGTGAGGACCTCCTGCCGGATGGAGGCCAGGAGCGTCTGGGTGTCCCCCCCGGGGAGGTCGGTCCGCCCGATGGAGCGCTGGAAGATGACATCCCCCACCAGGGCCACGCCGGCGTTGGGCTCGAAGAACATGACGTGGCCCGGCGCGTGGCCCGGCGCAAAGCGCACCTCGAAGGTGGCCGCCCCCAACGTCAGCGACCCCTCGGCCGAAAGCGTCGTCTCCGGTTCCGGAAGTGCGCCGCCGAAGGGGAGGCCGAAGGCGCGGGCCTGGTCCGGGGCCTTCCGGTACAGGGGGAGATCTGCCGGATGCAGAAGGACCGGCACGGGAAACGCCTCGACAAGGGCCGGGATGCCGTCCACGTGGTCCAGGTGGGCGTGGGTCAGCCAGATCGCCTCGGGGGTGAGCCCGGCCCGGGTCAGGACCTCCACCAGCTCCGGCGTGGCGGCCCCCGGATCAACCACGACGCACCGGTCGGAATCGACGCAGTGCACCAGGTAGGTGTTTTCCTGGAAGGGACCGCCCGTGAAGACGGAAAGGCGGAGCCGGGCCCCGTCGTGAACGATGGTCATGGCAGGACGGGGCGAGGGGAGCAGGTCAGGTGGTGAAGGAGCTTCCGCACCCGCATCCGCCAGAGGCGGTGGGATTCTTGAAGGTGAATCCTGACCCCATCATGCTGGTCACGTAGTCGATCTCGACGCCTTCCAGGTACTGGGCGCTGAAGGGATCGATGAAGATGCGAACCCCGTTGTCGAGATCCAGGATCTCGTCATCGGCCTCGGGAGCATCTTCGATGTTCAGGCCGTACTGGAACCCGGAGCATCCCCCGGGAAGAACGGCCACGCGGAGCCCGGCACCTTCGCCGGCGCCGTGCTCGACCATGAAGCCCGAGACCTTGGTCCGGGCAGTTTCGCTGAGGGCAATCTGCATCATCGAGTTCCTTGCCGTCCGTGGGAGCGGACCCCGCGCTCGGCGGGCATCCAGTTCACCTGAAAATTACCCCATGGGGTTCCGAAGGGTCAAGGCAACGATCTCCCTGGCCGCGGCCCTCAGGTCATCCACCGCCCTCACGCCCGGGGGAAGCGCCGGCGCTTCCTCCACGCCATGCCCGGTCCGCACCAGGAACGCGCCCGCCATCTCCAGGGTCCGGGCCGGCAGGACGTCGCGGACCTGGTCCCCGACGCACCAGGAGCGGGCGAAGTCGATGTCCAGGGCGGCGGCGGCGCGGAGGTGCATCCCGGTCCCGGGCTTCCGGCAGGTGCACGGCCCCGTGATGCGAGGGTCGTGGGGACAGTACTCGGTCCGGTCGGGGCGGGCGCCGGCTCCGGCCAGGAGCCGGTCCACCCGGGTCGCCACTTCGCGATACTCCTCCTCGCTGAAAAGGCCCCGGGCGAGGCCGGACTGGTTCGTCACCACCACCAGGAGAAACCCTGCCTGCCGGAGAGCGTGAAGCGCCTCGCCGGTTCCCGGAGTGAGCTCCACCGATTCGGCGTGGAGCGGGTAGTCCGGTTCCTGAATCAGGGTACCGGACCGGTCGAGGAAGACGGCGGGCCGGCTCATCCCCCGGGCTGCAACGGCGGACCGGAGGGCGACCGCAGGCCTGTGGGCGACGGCGGATCGGGCGCCGCATGCGGGCCGGAGGGCGACGGCGGGGCGGAGGCCTCAGGCGGATCGGGGGTCCCGGGCGGGTCCGGATCGGGATCCGGCGGCGGGTCGGGATCCGGTGGCGGGTCGGCCTCGGGGGGCTCCGGCGCCTCCGGCGTCGTGAAGGTCACCTCGCCCCCGCCGTCCGGAATCCCGGCCAGGTTCTCCACCCCCTCCACCCGAACCACGATCCGGGTCTCGGGCGGGAGAGGGCGGTCCAGCACCAGGACGAGGCGCATGCCGGGGCGCACGGGCTCCTCCGCCGCCAGCTCGTCGGCCGCCTCGTCGGGATCGTCAGGATCGGTGGGCTCCGGGATCTCCGGGTCCGGCGCATCGGGATCCGCTGCTCTGGCGGCAGCGGCCGCCGCAGCCGCAACCGCAGCGGCCGCCTCCGCCGCCGCCCGCTCCAGCGCCGCCTGCCGCTCCTCCCACACGTGGGGATGCAGGACGTCGAGCACGCGGGGGAGTTCGCGCGTGCGGTCCTCCTCCTCCGCATCCTCCGGGTGCACGAGCATCGCCCGCACACCCTCGGTGGAGGCCTCGGGATCCAGCGGATCGTCGAAGGTGAGTTCCACGGCAAGGGAGTCCAGCGCCTGGGCCGAGCGCAGGACGGCAGCGGTGGTGTCGGGCTGCAGGAGCTCCAGCGTGGTGATCACCAGGGTATCGGCCGGGGCCACGCTGACCCGGGTGTCGGCCTGCCGCTCGGTGAAGTCCGGCTCCCGGTTGCGGTTCACGTCGTCCCAGGCCGTGACGCGGTAGTCCCCGGGAGGGAGGTACCGGAAGGCGAAGACCCCGGTGGAGTCGCTCACTGCCGAGTAGGTGGGGCCCTCGGCCAGGGGGACCGCATCCACCCGGGCCCCGGCCACCTCGTCCCCCGAAAGCCGATCCGTCAGAAGTCCGGCCACCAGCGTCTCGTCGAACTCGGGGCCCGTGGAAAAGAAGAGCTCCACGGGGCGGTCCAGGGTGTTCCGGAATCGGTCCTGGAAGCGGGGGAGGACCGTGATCCGGTAAACGGCTTCGGACCGGAACCCACCCTCCATGCGGATCTCGAGGCGGCGACCCCGCTGGCTGACGGTCACCTCGCCGGTAAGCGGCGACACCACCACCGCATCCCGAAGGCTCCCCGTGGTGGTGCGCTCCGAGAGGGTCCGCTCGAACTCGACCCGGACCGGCCCGTCAAAGGGGGCCACGAGGGCAAAGTCCTCGGGCGAGGTGGACACCACCCGGGGCGGAAGCTCGGGCACGTCGCCCCCGGTGGGACCGATGGTCCGGGCGCATCCCCCCAGCACGAGCCCCAGGGCCAGGAACGGGGCCAGAGCCCGGGTCACGCCCGGCGTCGGGCCTGCGGTCAGCGTCGGGGGCAGTGACCGGGTCAGACCCGGTGCCAGGGCCGGGGTGCCCCCCGGTCCGCCCGGTCCGGCTCCCTCTCCCTCCCGGCGCCTGCGGGTTTCCGGCGTCATGTGGGGTCCACCTTGAGCGAGTCCAGCTTCTCCTGGAGGGTGTCGCGCTGCTGGCGGAAGGTCTCGGCCTTCTCGCGCTCCTTGGCCACCACCTCCGCCGGGGCCCGTCCGGTGAAGTTCTCGTTGGAGAGCTTGGCCTCGGCTCCCCTGAGCTGCGCACTCAGGCGGTCGATCTCCCGGGCCAGGCGCTCGCGCTCCCGGTCCAGGTCGATGAGGCCTTCCAGCGGGAGGAAGAGCTCGGTCCCGTTCTGGAGGACCGCGGTGGCCCCTACCCCGCCGGCCTCGCCACCAGGCTGGCCGGCGGCGTGGTTCCCCGCCTCTCCGCCGCCCTCGCCCTCGCCCTCACCCTCACCCTCGCCCTCGCCCTCACCCTCACCCTCACCCTCATCGAACGTCACCCGGGCCACCCGGGCGAACTGGTGGAGCCGCCGGGCCTCCGCCTCCACCGATGCCCGGAACCCCGCCGGCGCACCGATGAGGACGATGGCCACCTCCGCCCCCTCGCCCACCCCGTACTCCTTCCGCAGGCTGCGGGTCTCGGCCACCAGCTCCTGGAAGGCGGCAAAGGTCGCCTCCGCCCCTTCGTCCAGCCACCGGGCCTCCATCACGGGCCAGGGAGCCAGGGGGAGGGCGGCGGGCCGGGCCGCAGCCTCGGCCGGGGAGGCCGCGGCATCCCCCGCAGAAGCCGCCCCGTCGGTGCCTTCCGGCCAGGGGATCCGGTCCCAGAGGTGCTCGGTCACGAAAGGCACAAGGGGATGCAGGAGGCGCAGGGTGCCGTCGAAGACGTGGACCAGCACGGCCCGGGCCGCCTCCCGGCTCGCCTCCCCCTCCTCGCCCCGGAGGCGGGACTTGACCACCTCCAGGTACCAGTCGGCGAAGTCGCCCCAGAAGAAGCGGTGGGCCCGCTCCACCACCTCGTGGAGGCGGAAGCGGTCGAGCCCGTCGGTCATGGCGCCGGTGGCCCGATGGAAGCGGGAGAGGATCCAGCGATCCGTGGTCTCCAGATCCCCCTCCACCTCGGCCAGCGGCTTCACGGCCCCCTCTCCCACCGACATGAGCGTGAAGCGCCCGGCGTTCCAGAGCTTGTTGGCGAAGTTCCGGCCCGGGGAGAACGCGCCCTCCAGGTCCTCGTGGTCCAGGTGGATATCGGTGCCCACGCCGCACATGGAGAGCACCGTCCAGCGCAGGGCGTCGGCCCCGAACCGGTCCACCACCTCCAGCGGATCGATCCCGTTGCCCAGGGACTTGGACATCTTGCGTCCCTTCGCATCCCGGACCGTGCCGTGGAGGAACACGTCGGTGAAGGGGGCCTCGCCCCTGAACTCGTACCCCGCCATGACCATGCGGGCCACCCAGAAGAAGAGGATTTCCGGCGCCGTGACCAGCGTGTGCCCGGGGTAGAAGGCCTTGAGGTCGTCGGTTTCCTCGGGCCACCCGAAGACGCTGAAGGGCCACAGCCACGACGAGAACCAGGTGTCCAGGA
Source organism: Gemmatimonadota bacterium (assembly GCA_007120305.1). Lineage (GTDB taxonomy): Bacteria > Gemmatimonadota > Gemmatimonadetes > Longimicrobiales > Gaopeijiaceae > SKNW01. Next base: position 14,613 of record SKNW01000020.1, read on the forward strand.
CGTCGGGATCCTGTTCCAGGGATGCGGAGCCGCAGGCAGAACAGGCCGTGGGATCCTCGCGGAGGCACATGACCTCGCCGCAGTCGGCGCAGGTCCAGACCGGGATGCGATGCCCCCACCAGAGCTGCCGGGAGATGCACCAGTCCCGGATGTTCTCCAGCCACTCCTCGTAGGTCCGGCTCCACCGCTCGGGGTGGAAGCGGAGCGTCCCGTCGCGGGAGGCGGCCAGGGCCGGCTCCGCCAGGGGCTTCATCCTGACGAACCACTGGTCCGAGAGGCGGGGCTCCACCACGGTGTCGCAGCGGTAGCAGTGCGGCACGGCGTGGCGGTGGACCTCGGCGCCGGCAAAGAGACCCTGGGCCTCCAGCGCCGCCACCACGGCCTTCCGGGCCTCGAAGCGGTCCATTCCCTGGAAGGCGGTGGGGGCGTTCTCGTTCACCGCGCCCTCGGGGGTGAGGACGTTCAGGACCTCGAGCCCCGTGCGCTTGGCGATCTCGAAGTCGTTGGGGTCGTGGGCGGGGGTGACCTTCACCATCCCGGTGCCGAACTCCCGGTCCACCCAGGCATCGCCCACGATGGGGATCTCCCGGTCGGTGAGGGGGAGCCGCACGGTGCGCCCCACGAGCCCCTGGTAGCGCTCGTCGTCGGGATGCACGGCCACCCCGGTGTCGCCGAGCATGGTCTCGGGGCGGGTGGTGGACACGGTGAGGGCCCAGCCTCCCCCCTCGCCCTCGTCCAGCCGCACGATGGCCGAGGCTCCGGCGGCAGCCGCCGCCTCGGCAGCATCCCACGCTTCCTTCGGGAAGGGGTAGCGCAGGTGGCTGAGCCGCCCGTCGGTCTCCACCCCTTCGGCCTCCTCGTTGGAGAGGGCCGTTCCGCAGCGGGGGCACCAGTTGATGATGTACTCCCCCCGGTAGACCAGCCCCTTCTCGTAGAGCCGGACAAACACCTCCCGCACCGCCCGCGAGAGCTCGGGGTCCAGGGTGAACCGGGTCCGCTCCCAGTCGCAGCTCGCGCCAATGGCCTTGAGCTGGTCCAGGATGGCCCCGCCCGTGGCATCCACGAAATCCCAAACGCGCTCCACGAAGGGCTCCCGCCCCACGTCGAAGCGGGTCTTCCCCTCCTCGGCCGCCAGCTTCCGCTCCACCACGTTCTGGGTGGCGATCCCGGCGTGGTCCGTGCCGGGCACCCAGACCGCGGCCCGTCCCTGCATCCGGCGCCACCGCACCAGGACATCCTGGATCGTGTTGTTCAGCCCGTGCCCCATGTGGAGCACCGCCGTCACGTTGGGCGGCGGGATGACGATCACGTACGGATCGGCGCCGCCCTCGAGCACGTCGGCGGCGGACCGCGAGAAGATCCCGTGCTCCAGCGACCGCCGGAAGAGGGGCCCCTCGATGGCGGCGGGGTCAAGGCGCGGGGGAAGGGACGCGGCTTCGGAGCCGGACTCGGTCTCGGTCTCGGACACGGGGGTCGTTTCGATGAGGGGAAAGGAGGAAAGGGGAAAGAAGGAAGATGGCGGGATTTCCGGCGGGGCCCGCACGGAGGCCGGACCGGGCCCCGGACCTGACGCCATACCGGACACCGGGCTGACGCCGGACCGGGCACCGGACCTGACGCCGGACCCTGCGCCGGGCCGGGCCGGAAAAATCAGCCAATCTCTAAGGTCATCGGGGGAACCACGTCCGTCAATTTCCGCCACCGCCGGGGCCTCCCGGACCCGACGTTCCGCTCCCATCCCCGGCACGGGCCCGCTCCGCATCCATCCGCTCCCGGATCTCCCGGGCGCGCTCGGCCCAGCTGGCTCGGACCTCGGCGGAGGCCACGCCGCGAAGGATGTCCTGGATCTCCCAGTTCCGGCGCATGGCCTCGTCGCGGCGCCCCGGCGGGAGCTGAAACGAGAGCGGGAGGGGGATGGAATAGTCACCCAGGTGAAGACGCCCGGGAGAGAGCCCCCAGCGCCGCCCCTCGTCGTCGGTGTAGGTCCAGTCCGTGGCGTTCCCCGAGAGGGCCACGGCCACCGCCACCGAGTCGTTCCAGCTCTGGATCATGCTCCGAAGGTAGATCTCGGCCCGCTCCTCGTCGGACAGGTCCAGGATCGACCGGTCCAGGGGTGCCCAGATGCGGGGGTCTCCCATCTGCGGGCGGAGGCGCTCGGCGGCGGTGCGCTGGCGGTCATCCCGCTCGGCTGCCTGGGCCCCCTCCCCCGGGCGGGGGAGCGCGGGAGGCACCGGGGTCGGAAGGGCCAGGGGGGACTCGGTCTCCACCGGCTCCGGGAGTTCCAGGATGATCTCCGGGGGAGGCTCCTGCTCCACCGCCACCGGCTCGTCCTCCACCTCCCGGAAGGTGACGATCTCGATGCCCTGCACCGGAAGATCCCGGGTGGTGGGTGTGGGGGTGACCCGCACCTCCGGCACCCGCTCCCCCAGCCCCGGATAAAGGATCACCGCCACCACGTGCAGAAGGGCCGAAACGCCGATCCCCAGGATCAGCGCCCGCCGCCCGGTGGATCGGGTCCGCTCCCGCCCCCGCTCCTCGTCGGTGGGCCCCACTTCCGGGGGCCCCGGAGGGATCACGCCCTGACCCGGATTGCTGCCCGGATTGCTGCCCGGATTGCTGCCCGGATCGTGTCCCGAACCGAGGCCCGCATCATGGCCAGGCGCAGGGGGGGGAGACGTGGGGGGGGAGGCCATGGGGGATGGTAACCCCTCCGGGGGGGGCGGTTCCGGGAGAGAGGAGGTCAGGCGAGGCCCGAAGGCCGCGCCCGAACCGGGTTCCGCACGCCCCCCACGCCGGGGATGCGAACCTCCACCTCGTCGCCGGCCTCGAGGGGGCCCACCCCGGCCGGGGTTCCGGTGAGGAGAAGGTCCCCGGGCTCCAGGGTCATGACCCCGGAGATCCAGGCCACCAGCTCCGGCACCGGAAAGAGAAGATCCTCGAGGCTGCCGGACTGCCGAAGCTCCCCGTTGACGCGGGTTTCCACCCGGAGCCGAGCCGGGTCGACCCCCTGCCGGCGCAGTTCGTCCAGCGCCACCGGGGTGCCGGCGGGAGCGAAGGTGTCAAATCCCTTGGCACGGGTCCACTGCCCATCCTTCCGCTGCAGATCGCGGGCAGTGACGTCATTCATGGGGAGGACGTGGGAGAGGGCCATCCATCCTTCCGACGCGGAGATGTCCTGCGTCCTTCGGCCCACCACGAAGGCCACCTCCCCCTCGAAATCCACCCGCCCAGCCCCCGGGGGGAGGAGGATGGAGTCACCATCGGCGACCAGGGCCGAGGGAGGCTTGAAGAAGAAGAGGGGCTCGGTCGGAGCCTCATTCCCCAGTTCCCGGGCGTGGTCCAGGTAGTTCCGGCCTACGCAGAGGATCTTGGAGGGATGCGGAAGGCGCATGAAGGAGGACCCGGCCGGACCGTCCGGCCTCAGCCCTTCCGCCCGCCGGCCCTGGCGGGACCCTTGCTCGGCCCCGTCGGCTGGTACCGGAGGGTCCCCACGATGGCCACCGTGGCCGCGATGGCGTAGACCACGGCGATGACGGTCCACCAGAAGGTCACGTCGGGCTGGCCCGCCTGGGCACCGGCGGAACGAGCGCCGAGGGCCATGGCCGTGAAGACGATCCAGATCACACCGATGAGGTAGCCGAAGATGCGGGTCATGGGACTCGGGGTGGAGCGAACGTGAAATGCTGATGTGAGATGCGGACGGCGATCGCGGACCGGGGATCGGAATCCGGACGCGAAGAGGCGCCGGGCTAATCTACCGCGGACCGGGGCGACGGCAACCCTGGCCCGGCGCCGGTTACAGGGTCGGGGCCGGTTTCGCCGGCACGTGCGGCCCGGTCGCCCGCGGCCCGGTCGTCCGCGGCAGGGTCGTCCGCGGCAGGGTCGCCCGCGGCGGCAGGGTCGCCCGCGACAGGATCGCCATAGAAACTCCGGAGGCGGCCCTTGAGTTCCATCCAGGGGCCGCGGATCATGGGCGCGTCGGGGAGAGCCTCCCGCAGCGTGCGCCCGTAGCGGGCCGTGAGGATGCGCCGATCCAGGAGAAGCACGGCCCCCCGGTCGGTCCGGGCACGGATAAGGCGGCCAAACCCCTGCTTGAGGCGCAGCGCCGCCAGCGGCACCTGGTACGCGGTGAACCCGTTCAGTCCCCGGCGCTCCAGCGCCTCGGTTCGCGCCTGGGTGATGGGCTCGGTGGGGACCCGGAAGGGAATCTTCTGCAGAATGAGCCCTCGCAGCGGGTCGCCGGGAACATCCACTCCCTCCCAGAAGGAGGAGGTGCCCAGAAGGATCCCCCGCCCCGACGCCATGAACCCCCGGAGGATGCGAGCCCGGGACGCCTCGCCGTGCACCCAGAGCGGATACCGCCGATCCACCCCGGCCTGCCGGAGCAGTGCGGCGGTGCCCCGGAGCGCCTTGTGGGAGGTGAAGAGCACGAAGAGCCCGCCCCCGGTGATCTCGGCGAACTCGGCCGTGACCCGGGCCGTGGCCTCCTGGAAGGCGCGCCAGTCCCGGTGCTCCGGCAGGTCCGACGGCACCCCGAAGAGCGCCTGCGTCGGGTAGTCGAAGGGCGAGGGGACCCGGTCCTCCGTGACCACCAGGGGCTCCCCCGCGCCAGACGCATCCCCGGGATCCGGGGAGCCCGAGTCCAGGTGGTCCGCATCCAGGTGGTCCGCATCCAGGAGATCCGCCAGGTCATGGAATCCGAAGCCGGGCAGGGAGGCGGGGGCGGTGCTCCCTACCCGGGCGTGGCCTCCCCTCGACCCATGCCCGGTTCCGGGTCCCGAGCCTGCCCCCGGCCCTGCCCATGGCCCTGCCCCTGGCCCCGGCCCCAGCCCCAGCCGGTCGCGGATGAAGCGGAAGTCCCGGTTCCCCGTGGTCAGGGTGGCCGAGGTCAGGACCGCCGTGTCCACCCGGTCGAAGAGAGCCTCCCGGAGGAGCTCACCCGGTTCCACCGGGGCCGCCGCCAGCCGGACGTTCCGGAGCGGTTCGCCTGGCCTCCCCTTCCCTTCCATCCACCGGACGAAGCGGTCCCCCGCCTCGCCCGGGGCCAGCACGAGTCCCAGGGCCGAGGCCGCCGACTCGAGGCGCCGCTCCATGGCCTGCAGGTCCAGGAGCCGGTCTTCGAAGCGCTCCTCCCGGGCCGCGTCGCCCTCGAGGCGGATCCGAAGCTCCCCCACCTCGCGCCGGAGCCGGTCAAAGGCTCCCACCAGGGCATCCATGGCCTCCATGGCGGCCTCGCTCTCGGTGGGATCACGAGGATCGCCCCGCCCGAGCCGAAGCGGCTCCTCCTCCTCCCCCGGCACCCGGGGCTCCAGGACGTCGAAGAACCGGGTGAGGGCTTCCCGGGCCCGGGCGGCGGCCGGCCGCAGGTGGCCCTCGATGCGCCGGAGAAGCTCCTCCCGGTCGGGGGCCACAACCCCGCTCCTCACCCGCTCCTCCACGGCGGTGAGCACCCCCTTCCCGTTCCGGTCGAGGCGGCTCAGCAGACGGAAGAGCCCGATGCGCGAGGCCTCGGCCCCCAGGTGCGAGGTGGCGGCGTCCTCCACGTTGTGGGCCTCGTCCAGCACCACGTGACGGTAGGGGGGCAGCACCGCCGACATGCTCCAGTTGTCGGCGGCCCGCCGGAGGGAGATGTCGCTGAAGAGGAGGGCGTGGTTCGCCACCAGGAGGTCGGCGGCAGCCCCGGCCCGCCTGGACCGGTGGTAGAAGCACTGCTGGAAGTGGGGGCAGCGGGCCTTGAGGCAGATGTCGCCGTCGGAGCGCACCTCCTCCCAGACCTCGTCGGAGGGCGGCGCCGAGAGGTCGGCGAGGGATCCGTCCTCGGTGGTCTCGATCCAGGCCCGGAGCCCCTCCAGCTCGGCGCTCCGGTCGTCCTCGAACAGGGTGGGCGCCGCCTCCATGGCCAGGAGGAGCCGGCGAATGGACACGTAGTTGCCCCGGCCCTTCACCAGGGCCCAGGTGATCTTCTCGCCCAGCACCCGCTCCACCAGGGGGAGGTCCTTCCCCACCAGCTGCTCCTGCAGGTTGATGGTGTTGGTGGAGATGACGGTACGCTCCCCGTTCCGGAGGGCCCAGAGGGCCGCCGGGAGAAGGTAGGCCAGCGACTTTCCCGTGCCGGTTCCCGCCTCCACCACCGCGACCCCACCCTCGTTGTATCGCTCCACGATGCGCCGGGCCATGGCGCGCTGCCCCGGTCGATCCTCGTAGCCGCCAAAGGCCTCGGCGAGCCCTCCTGCGGGGGCCAGGTAGGCATCCACCACCTCGGGGTCCAGCTGCGCCCGGTGGCGGGGGCGGGGGGGCTCCACCACGACATAGAGTCCCTCCCCCCGGTTGTCGGTGATGGCGGTCCCGAGCCCCTCCTCGTAGACCCGGGCGGCCACCTCCATGTCGGCATCCGAGGGGGCCAGCACACCCGACGGGTGGTTGTGGACCATGATCTCGCCCATGGCCGCGTCCCGGGCCGCCGCCAGCACGGCGCCGTGGTTCCCCCGGGCCACCGCCCGTGGATGCACGATGCGCCGGTCGTCCGAGACCTGTGCCAGGAAGCAGACCTCCCGCCCCCCGGCCCGCTCCACCTCGGCCCGGATCCGGAGCGCCGCCTCGGGATCGAGGCGCAGGGGCACGACCGGAGACGACGAAGCGGGCGAGGAGGCGCCGGTGGTCGTGGGTCCGGGTCGGGCGTCGCGGGAAGCCGGCACGTCAGGTCGTGGGGTCAGGTCGGGGCATCAGGTCTTCAGCGGGCGGGGCTTCGCCGCCGGAAAGAGGATGTTGTTCAGGATCAGCCGGTACCCCGGAGAATTGGGATGGAGCTCAAGGCGGGTGGCGGCGTCGCCCACCTGGTGCTCCGCATCCTCCGGATCGTGCCCCCCGTAGAAGGTCCAGCTCCCCTGCCCTGCCGAGCCGTGCACGTACTTCACCCGGTCCCCCTCCCGGGCCAGGATGGTGACGCCAGGCTTGAGGCGCTCGGCTCGAAAGGCCGTGGTGAGCCCGTAGAAGTCGGGGATCACGGCCTGGTGGTTCTGGACCAGCATGGCGGCCACCGGGTCCGCACGGGCGCTGAACTCGAAGAGGGCGAAGGAGCCCAGCGCACGGCGGGCGGAGGTGTTCACCTGGTGGGTGTCGATGTCGGAAAAGGCGTTCACCGAGGCCGAGAGCTGGGGTTCGGCCCCCTGGAAGGCCAGGGCCCGGCTCCAGTCCATTCGGGCGGCAGCGTCCGGGTCCGGGGGCCGTCCATTGGCAAAGGATGCGGTGATGTCGGTGCCATGACTCGCCAGCGCCAGGTCCAGGGTCTCGGTGGCGGAGCACATGGCAAAGAGGAACCCTCCCTCCATGACGAAGCTCCGGATCCCCTCCGCCACGGCCCGCTTGAGCTCCGGGACGTCGGCGTATCCGAAACGGGTGGCCATCTCGGTGTTCCGGGCCACCTCCTCCCGGAGCCAGGGGGTGGCGGCGAAGGAGAGGAAGAACTTGGAGTACTGCCCGGTGAAGTCCTCGTGGTGGAGGTGAAGCCAGTCGTAATCGCCCAGGCGCCCTTCGAGCACCTCCGCATCCCAGACGGTGGCATAGGGGATGCCCGCGTACTCGAGCACCATCGTCACCGCGTCGGCCCAGGGTGCCGTGTTGGGAGGCGTGTACACGGCGATGCGCGGGGCGGCCTCCAGGAGCACGGCCTCCTGGTCGCTGCGGGCCATGGCGTCGCGGATGCGGGCGACCTCGGCGGCATCCGCCACCTCCACCTCCACCCCCAGGATGGCCGCCTCCCGCCGGATCCAGCTCCGGTCCGGGAGGAGGAACGCACCATCGCGGAAGTTCAGGAGCCACTCGGCCGACTCCCCCCCTTCGAGGACCGCATAGGTGAGGCCGTAGGCCCGCAGGTGGTCCGTCTGCCCCCGGTCCATGGGGACCAGGAGATGCTGGGCCGCAGCCTCGCCGTGGGCCCCCACAAGGGCGGCCAGCACGAGCAGGAGGGTCCCCCACCGGTTCCAGGTCAGCGTCATCGGAGATGGCCTCTCGTGGCAGGAACTTCCCGACCCCCGGCCAGCGCTTCCGTCCGAAGCCGCCGCGCCTCCGGGGCCAGGGGATGCCCGGGATCCTGCGCGAGGAAGGTTTCGAGGATGCGAAGGGCCTCTGCCCGCGGGGATGCCGCGTCGGCCGGGGCCCCGAGGTCGGCGGCCACCCCGGGCAGGGGCGCGGGTGCCCCGGGAGGAGCCGTGGGGGGTGCCGCCGGCGGACTCCACGAGGAGACGACGCCCGCGAGGAGCGCCTGGGCGGCGAAGAGGACGACTTCCGCCGCCTCGGGGCCGCGCCAGCCTTCGGGCCCCGCTCCTTCGGGGTCTGCTTCGGCCAGGGCCAGGTACCTCTCGCGCAGGAACAGGGCGCCTCTGGCGTCCACCGGGTCCAGGATCCGGGCGGCCAGCGCCAGGAGGATGGCCTCCTCTTCCGGCGGGCCCTCCATGGCCAGGAGGCCCAGCGCCCCTCCCGCTTCGCGCCGGGGTCCAGCGGCGTCCGCCCCGGCACCGGCTTCGTCGGCCCTGAGGACGGCACGGGCGGCCTCGAGGCCCAGCTCCGGCGCGAGCCGGTCCAGGGAGGCCGCGAGGTGCAGCCAGAGTGCGGCCCGGTCGGGCGCCAGCCCCCGGATCCAGTCCAGGAGTTCGGCCCGCGCCGCCCCCCGGGTCTCCGGCTCGGCGAGTCGGGCCACGATGCGGCCGGGGTCGGAGGCCGGGGCAGGGACGGCCGCCCGCTCCGACATCGATCCGGGCACCGAACCCGGTATCGATCCGGGGACCGACCCGAGTGGGGACACCCGTGCCGATCCGGGCACCGCCCCCGACACCGGGTCCGGTCCTGCAGGTCCCAGCAGGGCAAGGGGAAGGAGCAGGACGATGGCGAGATGCCTCACGGTGGGCCTCCGGCGCCGGGTCCCGCCGCGGCCGGGCGAGGCTCCAGGCGAGAAAAGTACTCGAGCACGAGCCGCCGCTCCGCCGGGGAGAGCCGCGCCAGCGCTTCGGGCGAAGGTCGAAGGACCCGGCTCCCCTCCAGCAGTCCCGGCGGGAGCGCAGGGATGCGGGGTCGATCCACCCACGACGCCGGGGTCCCCCGCCGCTCCTCGGTGGGCTCGTCTCGCTCCATCGTTCGACCCGCCTCGAGCAGGCGCTCGAGGAGCCGCTCCTGACGGGCCAGGGTCTCGGCGGAGGGGCGCCCCTCTTCCACCGCGGCGGCCAGCTCCCGGGCCAGCTCCTCCGCCTCCCGCCCCAGCTCCTCCAGATTCCCGGCGATCTGCTCTCCCCCCGAGGCCTCCCCCAGTTCCCCCAGGGAGGCCGCCACCGCTTCCTGGGCGGCCGCCAGCTCCTGCATCCGCTCCTGGCTTTCCGGCCCGGGCTGGGTCCGGTCCGCCTCGCTTCCCATTTCCGCCGCTTCCTGGTTGACCTGCGACTGGGCCTGGGCAAGGGCCTCCAGCGCCTCCATGACCTCCTCGGACGCCCCCCCTTCCCCGGACTCGCCGGACTCGCCGGATGCCTGGCGGTCCAGCGCATCCAGGGCAGCCAGGGCGAGGGCGTGAAGGGCAAGGCGGGCCTGCTCCGCCAGTCGGTCCAGCGGAGGCGCCCAGCGGGAGGCGGGGGAGGAGGCACCCGGAGACGGGGGCGCCGCGACCCCGGCCGCAGCCCCTGCAGGCTCCACCATGCGGTCGACGGCCAGGAGGGCGGCGCCGGTACGGACCGAGAGCTCCCGCGCCAGCTCCCCCGCATCCAGGAGACCATCGCCCAGGGCCAGGGCCAGGGTGCGGGTCCCGTCCCGCACGGCGAGTACCGATGCAAGGGGGTCGGCCGAAGCCCTGGCCGGGGCATTGGCCGGGACTTCCGCCCGGGCCTCGGCGAGGGCATCGGCGAGGGCGTCGATCGGCGCCTCGGCGAGAGCGTCGGCAAGGGCCAGGGCGTGGTAGGCCGCGGCCGAAAGAAGCGCCGCGATCTCGCGGCCCCGGGCTTCGCGGGCTGCGGCGGCGGCTTCGTCCATGGCGGCTTCCGCTGCCCGGGCGGCCTCTGCCGCCTGCTCC
>SKNW01000031.1 GCA_007120305.1 Gemmatimonadota bacterium
CCGGACGAGGAGTCCTCGGTGGGGCTCACCTTCTTTCATCGAGGGCACGAGCTTCAGACCCGCATCCAGTTTTCCCGGGAACGTCTCTTCGCCGGCTCCGCCGCCGAGCGTCGCACCCGGATCCTCACCCTCGAACACCAGCTCCTCCTGGGAGGCTGACGCACCCGGATGACCGACGTCGAGATCCTGCGGGACCTGGGGTTTATCCTCCTCGGTGCGACGGCCATGGCGCTTCTCGCCCGGGTCCTCCGCATCCCTTCCATCCTTGGGTACATCACCGCAGGCCTTCTCCTCGGGCCGGGGTTCGGCCTCCTCGAGGTTTCCCATTCGGTAGAGATCATCTCCGAGGTCGGAATCATCCTGCTCCTCTTCATCGTGGGGCTGGAGTTGTCCATCGAGAAGATCCGCGAGGTGGGGAAGGTGGCCTTCGCCGTTGGCGGGGCGCAGATGGCCGTGACAGGGGTCGTGGTCGCTGCCATCGCCTGGGCGTTCGGTCTCTCCGGTGGACAGATCCTCTTCCTGGGGGTAGCTCTCACCTTCTCGTCCACCGTGGTGGTGGTGAAGCTCCTGGACCAGCTGCGCGCGCTGGACACGCGCCATGGCCGGATCGCGGTCGGCATCCTCCTGGTGCAGGACCTGGCCGTCGTCCTCGTCCTCACGGTCGTGGCCGGTCTCGCAGGAGGCACGGAGCCCACCACGTCGGAACTGGCGCGCGACCTGGGCGGCGCCTTCGGGGGCACCCTGGTCCTCCTCGTGGCCGCCGTGGCCGCCGCCCGCTGGCTCCTCCCCCCGATCTTCCGCTGGGTGGCAGGACAGCAGCAGGCCCTCTTCATCTTCGCGCTCTCCGCCTGCTTCGTCTTCGTGGTGCTGTCGGAATGGCTTCATCTCTCGGTGGAGCTGGGCGCCTTCCTGGCCGGAGTGAGCCTGGCCCAGCTCCCCTACAACCACGATCTGCGACGCCGGGTTCATCCGCTCATGAACTTCTTCGTCGCCGTCTTCTTCGTCTCCCTCGGAATCCAGATGGAGCTCGGAGCGGCGCTCGAAGCCTGGGCCCTGGTCCTGGCGCTCGTGGCCTTCACCCTCTTTCTCAAGCCGCCCCTCATCGCCCACCTGGTAAGGCTCATGGGAGAACGTCCCCGCATCGCCATGCGATCGGGGCTCACGCTGGGGCAGACCAGCGAGTTCTCCTTCATCCTCGGAGCCCTCGCGCTCGCCAATGGCCTCATCGAACCCGAACTTCTCTCCATCGTGGGGGCCGTGGGGTTGCTCACCATGGGGATCTCATCCTTCTCCGTGATGAACGGAAACCGACTCGTGGAGGCCATGGAGTCCCGGGGGCTCCTGCGCTACCTGGCTGGAGCCGGCGGGGACGGTCCGCCCCTCCCCACCGGAGACGATGTCGGAAGCGACGGGGAAGCGGGCGAGGCCGATGAGGGGGATGCGGAGCGAGCTCCCACCATCGTTGTGGGGATGAACGCGCTGGGTCGCGCCGTGGTGAAAAAGCTCGCGGAACGGGGCCACACGGTGGTGGCCATCGACACCGACCCCGAGAAGCTGGAGGATCTCGGCGTGCGCACCGTGCTCGGAAATGCCGAGTACATGTCGGTCCTCGAGGAAGCAGGCATCTCCTCCTGTGGCCTGCTGGTCTCCACCCTCCAGATCGAGGATGTGAACCGGCTGCTGGCATACCGGGCCCGGAAGCTGGGGATCCCGTCCGTCATCCACGTGTTTGACCGCGGGATCGAGGAGGAGCTGCGCGGGCTCGACGTGGCGCATCTGCTGAATTCGAGAGCAGCCGGCGTCCGGAGGATCCTGGAGGAGCTCTCGGAGCGGGGGGTCTTCGCCCCATGATGGAATTCGCCCTCCTGCTCTTCGTGTCCGCGGTGGGACTCGCCGTGGCGCGCGCTTCGAGGCTGCCCAGTGTCCCTCTCCTCATCGTCGCCGGTGTGCTGGCGAGCCGCATTCTCCCCATCGAGGGAGAGATCCTTCAGGATGTGCTCCTTCTCGGCGTTGCGGTTCTCGTGTTCACGGCCGGGGTCGAGCTCAATCCGAAGCGGGTCGGGCGCCAGCGGAGGCTCGCGCTCCAGATCGGGGTGACGCAGTTCCTGCTCCTGGGCCTTCTGGGTGCTGGCGTAGGTGGTCTACTGGGGATGGGGCTGGAGGCCGCGCTCTACCTGGGCCTCGCCCTGACAGCCTCGTCCACCCTGGTCGTGGTCCGCATCCTCCAGCAGCGCCAGCAGCTTTTCGAACCGCTGGGTCGACTGATCATCGGGGTACTGCTTCTTCAGGACCTGATGATCATCCTGGCCATTCCCATCGTCTCGAGGTTACCGGACGGGGGCGGAGCGGTCCTCTACGGGGTCACCGGAACCATCGGCCTTCTGGCCGTGGCGCTGGCCATCCTGCGGTGGGTGGGCCCCTTCGCGGTTCGCCGGATTACCGTGGATGACGAGACGCTCCTCCTCGTTGTGCTGTCGATCCTGTTCGTCTTCCTCGGTGGAGCGCATCTCCTTCAGCTCCCCCTCGTGACGGGCGCCTTCCTCGCAGGACTGGCGCTCTCGGGGTTCCCGGTCAACCTGCTGGTCCGGGGCCAGCTCAACTCGGTCAATGACTTCTTCCATGCCCTCTTCTTCACGGCGCTGGGTGCCTTTCTCCCCCTCCCTTCCCTCGCGGAGCTGGGCCAGGCCGTGCTCCTTGCGGGTGGCGTCCTCGTCCTGACCCCGCCCCTCGTGGCGCTGATCGCCGAGCGCGCCGGGTTGTCGGCTCGCCCTTCCATTTCCGCGGGCCTCCTCCTGGCTCAGACCTCGGAATTCTCCCTGGTGGTTGCCCTGCTGGGTGTGTCCACGGGCCAGCTCCCTCCCGCCATCCTCACCGTGATCACGCTCGTCACGGTGATCACCATGGCCGCGACACCGCTCCTGGCCACCGACCGGGTCAACTGGGCGCTCATGCGTTATCACCCCTCCCGTCGTCGAACGGGCAAGGGGGCCGGGCACACGAATCATGTTGTCCTCCTTGGAGCGGGTCGCAACGGGGTCACGCTCCTGGAGATGCTCCTGATCACTCCGAACCAGGTCGTGGTGGTGGATGATGACCCCGCCCTGATTTCCCGGCTCGACCACCTCGGTGTCGACGCCATCCGCGGAGATGTTTCCGACCCCACGGTTCTGGAACGAGCCGGCCTCGACCAGGCCCGCGTGGTGATCTCCACCGTTCGACGCACGGGAGACGTGATCCCGGCCCTTGAGATGGCTCGACGGGGCGAACGACACGTGCCCGTGCTGGTTCGCACGTTCAGCCACGATGAGGCCGAACAGGTGAGGGCCCTCGGTGGGCACCCCGTGCTCTATTCCGAAGCCGCGGCGGAGGAATTCGTCCACTGGCTCGACGAGGGAGCCGCGCCGGACCTGGACGAGGACCCGATCTGACCGGGTTGGACCTTTCCGCCCCCGCCCCTGTATGTTGGGGCATTCGCACGATTCGCAGGTTCTCAAGCATCCCTGACAAGGACAGGACGCCATGCGCCATTCGGCCACCGCCCTCCGAGGCGGCACCCTCGCCCTCGCCGCGACCCTTCTCTTCGCCCTTCCCGGCGTGGCCCAGGGCCCTCCGATGGCCCAGCAGTTCCCCCCCGAGGTTCAGGCCATGCTCGACGAGCTGGACGAGACCCAGGACCGCCTCGAGGAGCTTCAGGGCCGGGCGCTGGCCGGAAGCGAGGCGCTCCAGGCCGAGCAGTCCCGCATCCAGGAGCTGGTGGAGTCCACGCTGCGCATCGTGGAGCCCGAGTACGAGGCCCTCGTCACCCGGTTCGGTGAACTGCAGCAGGAAGCCGCCTCTGCCCAGCAGGCGGAGGACATGGCGGCCTTCCAGAACGTCATGAACGAGGCGCAGACCATCCAGATGCGCCTCCAGACGGCCCAGGTCCAGGCCTTCGAGCGCGACGACGTGGATGCGGCCGTCTCGACCTACCGGGAGCGACTGGTGGACGAGATGACCAAGCTGGACCCGGAGGCCCCCCAGCTCATGGACCGGATGGAGGAGCTGGTGGAGCGCCTCGAGGATATCATGGGGTGACCCGGCCGGCCCATGGAGCGGACCGCCCCACGGGCCGGTTCGCTCCATGCGGCCTCCCGGGATCCTGCCTCCCAGGGCCATGACTTCCGCGCCCCCGTCGCCTCCCGGCGGCGGGGGCGCGTTGCCGTTTACCCAACCGTGACACCCTCCTGGCCTTCCCGGACCGGGCTTGGCCTCCGGGGCGGGGGTTGTCCTCCGGGGAATCCCGCATAGCGTAGAGGGTCATGAACGCCTTTCTGAAGCATCTCCGCCTTCTCCCGGTCCTGGGCGCCCTCGTGCTCCCTGCCGGTGCCTCGTCCCAGACCATCCTCAACACCGAGCGGTTCCAGCTCACCCAGGTCGACGGCCCCCACCTCACGGCGAACCTCGCCGTGAACGGTCGGCGCGGGAATGCCGAGGTCTTCGTGGTCGATGCCTCGGGGATCGCCGGGATCGTGCGCGGGAACCACTGGACCCGGATCATCTTCGGGGGCACCTACCTGTCCGACGGCAGTCGCTCCCTCCTGGATGCCCGCTTCGCCCAGCTCCGCTACTCGTGGAGCTTTCGCCCCGGAGCCCAGACCTTCCACTTCGTCCAGGCGCAGCAGAACGAAACGCTCCGGCTCCGGAGCCGCTTTCTCGTGGGATCCGGGGTGCAGGCCGACCTGGTCCGGACCGAGCGCAGCTCGCTGACCCTGGGTACGGGCGCCATGCTGGAGTCCGAGCGACTGGCCCCGGAGGCGGTGAATCCCGGCGACGCCACCGACAGCGACGTCGTCCGGATGGCCAACCTCGGGGTCTTCCGCCACGAGACCGAGCGGGGGGTGCGCATCCTGAACATCTTCTACGTGCAGCCCCGCTTCGACGCCTTCGCCGACCTGCGGGTCCTGAACGAGCTCGGGGTCACCTTCCCGGTCACGGACCAGGTGCGCCTCACCATGAGCGGCGAGTGGCGGCGCGACACGCGCCCCCCCGCCAACCTCAAGCGCGACGACGTCACCCTCCGGATGGGGATCTCGCTGGACTTTCGCTGAGCTGCGCCTCGTGGACGACCCGGGCCTCGTCCAGGAGAGCCCGGGTGAAGCCCGCCACGTGGTCCGGCCCCGTCGTTTCGGCCATGAAGGGGTCCATGACCGTGGCCCGGAGCACCACGAGGCCGTCCGCTCCCCCGGCCCGCCACCCTTCCACCGTGCCCACCCCCAGCGCCTCCAGGATGGGTTCGATGGCCCCATCGTACATGGGGGTCTGGAAGCGGGTCCGGGTCAGGATGTACTGGGGCGTGGCGCCGGGTTCGGAGAGGCTCATCCGGGCATAGATCCCCTCGTTCAGCGCGTTCACCTGGTCCAGCGTCGTGACCTCGGCATGGGTCACCACGAAGCAGACGATGTTCAGGTCCGGCTCCGGCAGGACCACCAGGCGGAAGGGCTCCGTGGCGGGGGCGGATGACGCGGCCCGGAGCGCCGCATGCAGCCGACGCGCCCCCGCAGCCGTCCGCTCGATCAGCATGCCGTACCCCGTCGCATCCAGGGGAAGAACCTTGTGCGACAGCCAGACCGCGGCGGCGGCAGCCCCGGGCTTCGACCCCTCGAACACGAAGCGCCCGAGAAAGAGGTCCTCCGCCGAGTGGAGCCCCTGGGTCGGCGTGAGGTAGGGAGGGTCCACGGCCACCAGTTCGCGCAGCCGCTTGTCGCGAAAGGCGATGGCCCCGGCCGGATAGGGGATGTAACCCAGCTTGTGCGGGTCGATGGTCACCGAGTCGGTCCCCTCCAGCGCCGCCATGGAGCGGACCCAGGCCTCCGACGGCCAGTGGCTCCCGTCGGCGTCGGCCACGGCGTCGGTGGAGGCGCGGATCTCCTCGGCGGTGCGGAGGGACCCGTCGGGGGCACGGATCACCGAGGCGGCGTAGCCTCCGTAGCAGGCATCGGAGTGGAGGTGAAAGGCCACCCCGAGTTCCCGCCACGCCCGCTCCCGGACCTCCACCACCTGGTCCAGGCGATCCACCGCGCTCTCCTCGGTGGTGCCGCACACCGAGATGCACGCCAGGATGGGGACCTTCCGGGCCGTCAACTCCCGGATCATGTCCCAGAGGGCGTCCGGGTTCATGCGGAAACGGTCGTCCACCGGGATGAAGAGGAGCTGGTTGGACCCGATCCCCAGCGCGCGGACGATCTTCTCCCAGGAGTAGTGAGCCGTGGCCGCCACCAGCACCACCGCGGGAGGGAGCACGTCGGGAAAGCGGGTGGCCAGGCGCGCCGAGTAGGCCTGGTACCCCAGGGTCTGAAGGGAGTGATCCCGCAGGTGCCCCAGGATCTCCTTCCGGGACCCCGAGGCCCAGAGGGCGCCCCAGAGGTCCATGGCCGCCCCCGGGCGGACATTCAGCAGCTCGTGGAGGGAGAGGGAGCGAAGGGGAGTCATCCCGCCCCCGGGTCCCTCCACCTCCAGCTCCAGCGCCAGCGCGTCGGCCGCGGCCTGCGCCGCCAGCGGGAGGTAGAGAACGTTTCGGGCCACCCAGAGGGCCTCGAAGTTGGCCACGGTTCCCCCGGAGGTGAGGTGCCCCCAGGCCTGGAGGGGATCGTACCCCACCATTCCGGCCAGCTGGCGGCCCACCTCCAGCTCGAGGCGGGTGGTCACCGGCGACGCCTCGATGGCCACGTTGTTCGGGTTGTAGAGCATGGCCGCGAAGTAGCCCACCTGGGAGGCGATGGTCTGCTCGAAGATCATGTGCCCCTTGTACCGCCCCGAGAAGAACGGGACGCCCCGCTTCAGCTCCGCCAGAAGCCCCATGAGCTCCTGGGTCAGGGTCGCCACGGCCTCGTCGTACCCCTCGCGCCGCTTGTCCATTTCCCGGATGGTGAGCCCATCTTCCGGATGGTAGTTCCGCCGCCAGAAGACGTGGTCCCGCAGGGCCTCGATGAGGAGGCGCTCCAGGAGGTCGGCGTTCTCGCCCCGGGGCCCCAGAAACCAGGCGCGGAGCGCATCGCGGGAGGGGTCGCGAAGAGAGGCGTCACGGAGAGGGTCAGGGGAGACGTCGGAGGACATGCGGGCTCGCGGAACGGGACCAGGGGGGAACGGAAGCGGAGGGGGGAACCTGGCGGGCAGGTTCTCCGTACCACTCAATGGTAGGGGTGATTTCGTGGGGGCGGAACAACCCGAGCCGAACATCTGACCAGGTCGCATCTGCACGCGCGCCTGGATGCTCGTCCACTCCGAGGTCGGAGGTCCCCACATGCATGCCCGCGGCACCTTGCTTCTCCTGATGCTTCTCCTGGTTCCGGCCCCCGGCCTCCTGGCCCAGCCGGCGAATTCGGACGGCGTCACCCCGGTCGTGCCGGCTTCGCCCCTCTTGCCGACCGCCGTCTCCGTCCCCTCCGCCGCGCCTGCCGCCACAACCGCCCCCGACCCGGACTTTCTGTTCCGTGCCCCCCGGGTCACGCTGACGCTCCGGACCGGGCGCTTCTGGTACCGGGCCGACGCACCGCCCGGCTCCTTCTACGACGTCACCACCCGGGACTACACCGTCGAGACCTCCGACTTCCGGAGCCTGGACCTGGGCGCCGAGCTGTCGGTGGCCGTGAACGACCGTCTGGACCTGACCGTGGGGTTCGACGGAGGCCGGGTGGAGCTCCACCACGAGTCGCGGGACTTCGAGGAACTGGACGGCTCTCCCATCTTCCAGTCCACGCGGATCCGGTCCGGCCCTGCCGCCCAGGTGGGGCTTCGCGGGTACATTCTTCCTCGGGGCGAGCAGCTCTCCACCTTCGCCTGGGTGCCCTCCCCAGTGGCGCCCTTCGTGGGAGGAGGCGTAGGTTGGATGGGGTACGACGTGCGGCAGTGGGGCGATTTCGTCTTCACGACGTCGGAAGGTGACTTCATCCAGGCCGACGACCTGACCGCAAACGGGGGGACCGCCATCCTCTACGCATCCGCCGGCACCGACGTGGCCCTTCGCCGAAACCTGGCCCTGACACTGGAGGGCCGGTACCAGTGGGCCGATGCCGACCTCCGCGGGAACTTCCGCTTCGGCAACCCCACCCTCGACCTTTCCGGGCTCCGCCTCACGGCGGGGGTCTCGGTTCGCTTCTGATCGCGAGGAGACGCCCATGAACATCCTGAATCCGAACCCCACTTCGCTGCGCCGGGGCCCGGGGACCCGTCTCTTCCCGGCACTCCTTCTCCCCCTCGTCACCCTGACGCTGGCCACGGCGACGCTGGTCGCACCCGCCGAGGCGGCGGCCCAGGTCGCCCCGGATGTCGCCCGGTTTGCCGCCCAGCCCGTCGCCCAGGATCTCGCCCAGGATGTCGCCCCTGCCGGCGTCCAGGCGGCCACCCATGCTGCGGAGGACTTCCGCTGGCTCCCCTGGGTCGGTTGCTGGGAGCCCGCAGACGAACTGGCCGTCGAAGGCGCCGAACTCCTGGTCTGCGTGACCCAGGATGGGGACGGGGTCCGGATCGAGACGCTGGTGGACGGCGAGTCCATGGGCCAGGAATTCCTGGCCGCCGACGGCTCCCTCCAGGACATGTCGGAAGGGGGATGCGAAGGCACCCGCCAGGCCCGGTGGTCCGATGACGGGCGCCGCGTCTTCGTGCTCTCCGACCTGGCCTGCGGCCCCGACGCGCGGCGCTCCACGAGCGGGGTCTTCGCCATGGGGGCCGACGGCTTCGAGTGGATCGAGATCCAGGCCATCTCCACCTCCGGCGACGACGAGCCCTTCCTTTCGGTTCGGCGCTTCCAGGCCGCTTCCCGGGCCACCCTGGCCCGCCACGACCGGGAAGCCCCGGCGGCGGACCGCGGCCTGGCCATCGAGACCTCGCGCCGCGCTGCGGCCCGGGCCCTCTCGGGCGAGGCCCTGGTGGAAGCCTCCCGTACAGCGGGTCCAGAGGTCACGGCGGCCCTGGTGGCCGAGATGGGTCACGGCTTCGACCTGGACGGCCGCGCTCTCCGGGCCTACCGGGACCAGGGCGTGCCCCCCGAAGTGCTGGACATGATGATCGCCATGACGTGGCCCGAGCGGTTCCAGGTGGGGATCGCCGGGGGTGTGGACCAGGTGGCCATGGCCGCACCGACGCGGGATCCCCGCGCCCAGACCCGGACGGTCCGAGGCTACGATCCCTATTCCTGCACCGGGTGGCTGGGTCGATGCGGCTCGTTCGATTCCTGGCTGGCCCTCCGCTACGGGGTGTACGGCTACGGCTACAGCCCCCTGGGGTTCGGATACCGGCCCTATGGCTACTCGTCCTGGGGATGGTACAGCGGACCTCGCTACATCGTGGTCGACCCCACGGTCCAGCCCCGCCAGCGGGGGACCATGACCTCCGAGGGGTACCGCCCGCCATCGGGGTCCGGCTCCACGCAGGCGCGCCCGGCAAACTCGCGCGGCACGCCCCAGACCCAGGCGACACCGTCGCGACCGGCCGCCTCTTCGGCTCCGGCCCCACGGGCGTCTCCGCCCCCGGCGAGCTCATCCACCCCGCCCCCCCGGCCGGCCCAGCGTCGCACCGGCGGCGGTGGGGACACCGGTGGCGGTGGAAGCGGAGGGAGCGAAGGCGCCTTCCTCTTCTGAGCGGGCGGTTTCCCTGAGCGGGCCGTTCCCCTGAATGGGCCGTTCCCCTGAATGGGCCGTTCCCCTGAATGGGCCGTTCCCCTGAACGGGTCGTTCCCCTGAAGGGGTCCCGCTTCTGATCGCGCCCCGCTTCGGATGACATCCTGGCCCGGTGGCCCACCCGCAGGGGTGGCTACCGGGCCAGGCGCAGCTCCACACCCCAGGCGGACTCGGGGGTGAGAAAGAACTCGCCGTGCATGGAAGGGCCGTGGAGCCAGCGGAGGGCCACCTGCCCGGATCGCTGGCGCGCACGGAAGGCCACCCCCGCCACGGCCGCCCACTGCGGGCGCCAGTTGGTCCGCTCGGCACTCTGCACGTCCAGAGCCCCGAAGCCTGCGAGCACGCTCCCGGGCGAGGGGATCCCCCGCTCCACCTCCACCCCTCCCTGCACGGCCCACCCGTCGTCCCACCCCCGGCCCAGTTCCTCCAGCGTGCGGGAGGTCTCGGACCGGAGGAGACGCGTACCTCCGCCGTAGACGCGGACAGGCCCGCCAGCGGCGTTCCCAAGGAGGAGCGTCACGCCCTCGTGCCCGAACCCGACCCGGCCCACCCCGGCCCGCTCCATGATCTCGTCGCCCAGGTGCGCGCTGCGGTGAAAGAGGACTGCCCGGCCGGCCACCGGCCCCCGGGCGAATTCCACGGGAAGTCCCACCACCCAGTCGGACGCCACGTACTCGTTGGAGGAGGTGGCGAGCCGGAACCGGGCCGTCACCCCGACCTGGACCCCGAGCTGGACGCCGTCGGAGCCCCGGCCAAAGCGCCGCACCGGGTAGCTCTCTCCCAGCGACACCACGCCCTGGAAGTCCCGCCCCCCTTCGCGCAGCCCGCTCACCCGGGGGAGCTCCCGCTCGCCATTTCCCGCGTCTCCGCGGAAGAGATCGGTGGAAACGGCCGCCCCACGAAAGGAGGGCTCGCCCGGGGCGGCCCGTGGACCCCGGAAGAGCCGCGTAGCCGGGAACCAGGGGGAGGCATCGGGGGGCTGGAAGGCAAGGGGCTCCCCCGGGTGCATTCGCTCCGCCTGCGCCTCGGCCGCCGGATCCGGCGGCGCCGCCTGGCCGGCCAGGGGCGCGCCCCCTGCGCCGCCGACAAGGGCGCCCAGGAGGAGGCCCACCACCCGGCCCCTCAGCGCCCCGCCTCCTCGATCACGAACCGCCGCCGCGTCACGGCGGGCTCGGCCTCGTCCACCCGGATCTCCAGGAAAAGGTCATACCGTCCAGCATCCAGGGGGGGAAGCTGGAGATCGACCGACCGGAACACCACCCCGGGGGTTTCGGGCGGGGCGTCATCCCACCGGATCGTCACGGGCTGCGGGGGCTCGAGCACCCGGAAGAACTCGCCGATCCTGCGGGCCAGGCTCTGCTCCGCCCGCTCGATCCCCAGTGCCACCCGGGCCGAACTCCCGTCGGGGATCCCGTAGACCTCCCAGCCGATTCGAACGAGGTGACCAGCCTCGAACCGGACGGTGGGGAGGACGTGGGGAAGGGCCTCGTCCAGCGAGGCCGGGAGGTCCAGCGGCTCCGCATCCAGGAAGACCGGGTCCGACACGGCCACCGGACCCGTGGGGTCGGGGAGCCGCTCCAGGCCACGCCGCGTCCGCCAGGCCCGGCGCTCCAGCCGGGACCACCCCTCCAGGCTCAGGATCCGGTCCGTGTCGTTGGGAACGTCCACCGTCCAGACGCCCTGCAGGTCGCTCCCCTCCTGCACCGGACGGGGACCGTCCTCGATGATGGGCCCCTCCACCGGGAGGAGGAAGAGCGCCGTCCGGAGGTCCCGGGGGAGGTCCCCGTTCCCGCCACCGGTGGAGCGAGCCGGCGCCGACGCGCCTCCCTCCCCACCCAGCCGGGCAAAGGCATGGACCACGCGGAGGTCCGTCCCCCGCCGGAAGCGGGCGGTCTGCGAGGAGAGGTTTTCCACCACCGGGGCATAGGTGGGCGAGTACCCCGACGGCTCCCGCCGGCCCTCGATGACCCGGAGGGCGTCATCTTCGGTGGCGGGGAAGTCCTGGAGCTCGGGCCCCGTGGGGAGGTACCGGCGCCGGTCCGGATCCAGCCGGGCCACCATCTGGTTCTGAGTCAGCCGCTGGAAGCTCTGGGCTCCCCTGGCCCGTTCCCATCCCAGGGCCCACCCGTAGCGCAGGAGGATCTCCTCCAGGTCCACCTCCCATGAGAGCCCGAAGGGGTTCCAGGCATCCTCCAGGGTGCGGACCAGGGTCAGACGGGCCATGTGGGCCGTCCACCGGTCGTTCCCGGGCACCATGTACAGCGGATCGGCCAGCCTCCAGAGGAGAGCCCTGCGGCGGTCCCGCTCCGCCCGGTCCGACACGTCCAGGAAGCGGCGGCCCTCCCGCTCCAGGAGGAAGGATTCGCCCATCCAGCGCTCGCGCTCCCGCTCGGGCATGCCCTCGAGGGCATCGAGGAAGGCATCCCCAGCCTCCACCCACATCCCGTCCTCGTGGTAGACCAGGCCGTCCAGGGCCCGGCACCACCACGGCGTCCCGGCACAGGCATCGGCCACGGCGCCGGCCCCCAGCAGATCCCCCGCCTCCACCAGGTAGCGGATCCGCTGCCCCGCGATCCAGTCATCCCCCGGATGCGCCCTTCCGGCCTCGGCCAGCCGGTCCAGGAGCGCGGTCCGGGCTTCCAGGATGGGACGGGGGGTCTGCGCGATGGGGGAGGCGGGCTCTCCCTCGGCCCCGTAGGTCAGGCAGAGCCGCCCGATGGGCTCGTCGCATCGGCCTCCGCGCTGGGCCAGCTCCGCGGGGATCTGGCGCTCCCGAAGCCGCTCGAAGTCCTCCTGGGCGCGACGTGCATCCCGGTGAACCCGCGACGAGTCGGCAGTGGAGAAGGGCAGAGCCGTGGCGGTGGCGACCGAGGCCGCCAGAGCGACCGGCGGCGTCGGCGACCGGTCCGGAGACGGGGCCGGAGACGGGGCCGGAGACGGGGCGGCGAGAAGAGCGACAAGCACGAGAACGGCGTTCAAGGAGAACCTTCCGGTCGGCGGACATTTCGGCGGACATTGGGCCAAGGGAAGGGTGCTACCCGGCGTGCACACCCCCGGGTCCCCGCGTCCCGGGGGCACCCTCGCCGGGTGGCGCAGGACGCCAGGCCGGGCCAGATTGCCGGGCCGCCCTCACCCCCCACCGTGCCCCCGCCCCGGAGTTGCCCCATGAGGCCTCGCCTCGTCCCTGCCTTCCTTCTCCTTGCATCCGGCGCCCTCCTGGCCGCCCCGACCTTCCTCCTGACCCCGTCGGAGCTTTTCGGCCAGCGCACCCAGGCCGAGGTCGACATGGACCGGGCGCGGGCCCTTTACGTGAGCAACGACCCCGCCGACCACTCCCTGGGGCGCAACTTCCAGCGCGACATCGACCAGAAGGCGGTGACGGATTCCATCTACACCGCCGTGACCGCAGGGGTGATGGACTACCAGAAGGTGGTCTACCGGTCCAGCGTCGGAGACATGGACATCCCGGCCTATGTCTTCCAGCCCCTGGAGAAGCGCGGGGAGCACGGCCACGCGGCCCTGATCTGGGTGCACGGCGGCGTGCACGGCAACTGGACCCCCAACTACTGGCCCTTCGTTCGCGAGGCCGTGGAACGAGGCTACGTGGTCATCGCTCCCGAATACCGCGGGAGCACGGGGTACGGCCAGGCCCACCACGATGCCATTGACTACGGCGGCTACGAGGTCGACGACACGGCCACCGCTTACGACTGGATGGTGCAGAACCTCCCCCACGTGGACCCGGAGCGGGTGGCCATGATGGGATGGAGCCACGGCGGGTACATTTCCCTTCTGGCCGCCGCCCGCCCGCCCCATCCGTTCAAGGCGGTGGTGGGGATCGTGCCCGTGTCCAACCTGATCTTCCGCCTCTCGTTCAAGGGCCCCAACTACCAGCACGCCTTCTCCACCCAGGAGCGGATCCGGGGGCTCCCCTTCGAGCGCCGTGACCTCTACGTGGAGCGCTCGCCGGTGTACCAGGTGGATCACATCGAGGTCCCCGTGCTGGTGCACCTGGCCACGAACGACGCCGACGTGAACTTCGAGGAGGCGGAAATGCTGGTCCACGCCCTCCAGGTGAAGAAGCCCCACCTGGCCGAGACGAAGATCTACGAGGACCCGCGGGGCGGCCACTCCTTCTCCCGCCTCGTGAACATGGACACGCTGGAACGGGATGACTCCCCCGAGCAGCGCGACTCGTGGAACCGGGTGTGGGCCTTCCTCGAGTGGAACCTCCGCCCCTACCTCGATGGCCAGGGCTCGGTGGCCAGGGGGCCGTCGTGAACGGATGCCTCGGCATCCCCGCAGGTGAAGAAGACCGGTGCCGGGCTCGTAGCCGGGACAGATATCGCCGCACCCGCCGCTCGAGGAATCCATGAAGACCATCAACGTGAACGATCTGCGGATCGATGACCGGAAGCTCCTCGGAGCGCTCCGGAAGTTCCTCCCGGGCGTGGCCCTTGCCATCCTCGTGCTGATCCTCCTCACCGGGAGCATCTTCCAGGTGGAGGCGGAAGAAGTGGGCGTCATCACGCGATTCGGAAAGGTGACCCGCCAGGTGGAACCGGGGCTTCACCTGAAGATCCCGTTCGCGGACCGCCTTCACCGCGTCCCCATTCAACGGCAGCTCAAGGAGGAGTTCGGGTTCCGCACCCAGGAGGGGCGCGGCGTCGGAGAGGGGGCCCGCTACCGCATCGTGCCGGCCGAAGCGCTCATGCTCACCGGGGACCTGAACGTGGTCCACGCCGAGTGGGTCGTGCAGTACCGGGTGGTGGACCCGGTCCGCTTTCTCTTCGAGGTCAGGAACCCCGCCCAGACCCTGCGCGCCCTGGCCGAGTCGGTCATGCGCCAGACCGTGGGGGACCGGACGGTGACCGAAGTGCTGACCGTGGGCCGCCAGGAGATCGAGGACACGGCCCTGATGGAGCTGAACGACCTGGTGGACCAGTATGCCATGGGGATCCGCGTGGTTCAGGTCATCATGCAGGATGCCACGCCGCCCGCCCCCGTTCGCCCGGCCTGGGACTCGGTCAACGGCGCGCAGCAGCAGCGGGAGCGGATGATCAACGAGGCCTGGGCCGAGTACAACCGGGACGTTCCCCGGGCTGAGGGAGAGGCGCAGGAAGCGCTCCTCCGGGCCGAGGGGTACGCCCTGGACCGGGTCAACCGGGCCGGCGGCGAGGTGGATCGCTTCAACGCCCTTCTCCTGGAGTACCGCCGGGCCCCCGACGTCACCCGGACCCGCCTCCTGCTCGAGGCGCAGGAGTCCGTCCTCGGGCAGGTTCGCGGCAAGATCTTCGTGGATCCGGAGATGCGCGGGGTGCTGCCCCTCTTCTCCAACGGGGCTTCCGGTCCCGGGGGCCTCTCCATCGGCTCCGGCGGCGCCTTTCCGGTGCCCGTTCCCGATCCCGCATCCACGCCCGCCCGACGCGGTGGAGGTGACCGATGAAGACCCTTGGATTCGTGGCCACCTTCGTGGCCGTCGTGGCCGCACTCATCCTTTTTTCTGCCTCGACCTACACCGTGAGCGAGTGGGACCAGGTCATCGTCACGGAATTCGGCCGCCCGGTGGGCGAGGCCCGGACCGACGCCGGCCTCCACTGGCGGAAGCCCTTCATCCAGCGGGTCCACCGCCTGGAGCGGCGCTACCTGGAGTGGGATGGCGAGCCCACGCGCATCGCCACCCGTGACAAGCGGTTTCTCCTTGTGGACGGCTTCGGACGCTGGAGAATCGCCGACCCCCTTCTCTTCTACCAGCGCGTGCGGGACGAGCGCATGGCCCAGACCCGGATCGACGACATCATGGACGGCGAGATCCGGAATGCCGTGAGCCGCCACGACCTCATCGAGAACGTCCGCAGCACGAACCGCCCTCCCGGCGAAATCGCCATCGACCTGGAGGTGGAGGAGGCCATCTTCGACTCCATCGCCGTGGGACGGGCCCGCATCGCCCGCGAGATCACGGAGCGGGCCAACGCCCGGCTTCTCCCCGAACTGGGCATCGAGCTCCTGGACTTCCGGTTCAAGCGGACGGACTACGTGGAGGAGGTGCAGCAGGACGTCTTTGACCGGATGATCTCCGAGCGCTACCGGGCCGCCGAGGAGTTCCGATCCATGGGGGCAGGGGAGCAGGCCCGTATCCGGGGGATGCGGGAGCGGGAGCTTTCCCGCATTCGCTCCGAGGCCTTCGCCGAGGCGGAGCGGATCCGAGGCGCCGCCGATGCAGAGGCAACGGCGCTCTACGCGGCGTCCCACCGCCAGGACCCTTCCTTTTACGAGTTCGTTCGCTCCCTGGAGGCGGCGAGCCACGTGGTGGACGGCTCTTCGACCCTCCTCATGGGCACCGATTCCCGCCTCTTCCGGATCCTGGAGGGAGGTCGGTAGCCCGGGACCCGCGGGGGGGGATCCGGACAGCGACCCGGAAGGCCCCCCCCCTCTCGCGGTGGCATGTGGCCTGCTGTATGATACAAGGGAGGAGACGCGCCCCCCCCCGTTCCACCGAGAGGCAAGGACCATGACCAGATCCCCCCACGTCGTGGCCGGAGCCACGGGATTCGCGGCCCTTGCCCTCCTGCTTCTCCTCCCCGGACTGCCCGTGCCCACCCTCATGGCGGGCTCCGGTTCCGGCACGGCCGTGGGCTCGGGGTCGGGGTTCGCCCTGCAGGCCCAGGTCATCGATGTGGCGCGCCTGCAGGTGGAAGAGGACCGGGCTGTCATGGCCCGCTTCCGCCCAGGTTACCCGTTCTGGGCCCACGTCTTCGCCATTCCCGACGGATCCGTGGCCTTCGGGAGCGCCGCAGACGGTCGACTCCTTGCGGTCTTTCCCACCCGGGGGGACTGGCAGCGGGAAGCCCGGTGGGAGGATCCCTCCCTGCGGGCGGTCGTCGCCACCCAGCCGCTGGAGCGGGCCGTCCCGGCGCGGCGGGACCAGGTGGCCGAGCTCCTGGCCCGAACCACCGGCCAGGTGGTGGTGCACAACGCCACCCGCGGGACCTTCGTGGCCCCCAATGCCCGGCGGTTCGGAAGCTTCCTCGGGGAATGGGGGGCGATCTACGAGCGCTTCGCGGTACCGGCGGACATCGGCCTCGCCCAGGCCATGATCGAGTCCGGCTGGAACCCCACCGTCCGCTCCGAAGCCCGGGCCATGGGCTTCTGCCAGTGGCTGGAGTCGAACTGGAACCACTTGAAGCGCCTCTCTCCGTACGAGATCGAAGGGCACAACCAGACCACCCAGGCCGCCTACTGCGCCGCCTACCTCCGCATCCTCGCCACCAAGTACGGGAGCTTCATTCCCGCCCTCTCCGAGCATCACGCCGGGGGCACGAACGTGGGGCGGACCGTGATCAACGGCGCCCGCCTCGGGGGGGCCGACATCCGGGAGCAGTACTTCCTCGGGGCCCAGTTTGCCCTGGACCTCCGGGGTCTCTCCTCCACCCGGTTCCGGGATGTGGTGCTGAGCTACGGTCCCCGCTCCTTCCTCTATGCCGAGATGGTCTTCGGCAACGAGGCGCAGGTGGCACGGATCCGGGAGTCCACCCGCCAGGACCGGATCCATGCCATGCGGACCACCCGGTCGGTCCCCATCGACGAGGTCGCCCGCCGCAGTGGCCTGAGCCTGGACGAGATCCGGCGGTACAACCCGGCCCTGATCCGGCAGGTGCCGGCCCGCGCCACGCTCTATCTCCCCATGCACATCGATGACCTGGGGCGCGACGTGGCCTTCTGGCATCGGGCGGCCACCCCGGAATTCGCCACGGTGCTCCGGGATTTCATGCACCTCGACGTCCCCTCGGAGGCCTGGCATGACCCGAGCTTCCGGCCGGTGCTCCAGGGCTTCCGGAACCGGTTCGCCGCCACGCAGTCCGAGGAAGGTACAGTCATGGCCACGGTCCTGGCCTACACCATGGGCGAGCTCTTCTCCAGTCGCCGGGCCGAGATCCTGGCCGAGTACCGCGCCGACCCCAACGTGGAGGCCCTGGTGAATGTCGGCCTTCGGGAGATCGAGCTCCTGAACGGATCGTCCGTAACGGTGCGCTAGGCGGGTGGCGGGGCAACGAGGCGGGTTGCGGAGCACGAGGCGGGTGGCGGGGCAACGAGGCGGGTGGCGGGGCAACGAGGCGGGTGGCGGGGCACGACCGTTGGCCTGGCGTCGTCGGGACGCGTAGGTTGCCGGCACCCCTGACCCTCAGGGATCCCAGTGCCGGCTCGACGAGGAGCGTCCGTGTCTACCGTCCCCCACATCCCTCTCTTCTCCTTCCGGCTTTCGTGCCTCCGGCCCCGGGTCGCCCCCGCGGTCGGGATATGCATCGGCCTCCTGGCCACCGCCTGCTCCCCAGCCTCCGAGCCGGCACCCATTCCGGCACCCATTCCGGTAGAGCGTGCCTCCATTGCCGAGGTGCGCACGGCCATCCTGGAAGGGCGCACCACCTGCCGAATGGTGGTACAGGCCCACCTGGACCGGATCGAGGCCTATGACGCCTCCACGGGCCTGGGCGCCATCAGCGAGGTGAACCCCCGGGCGCTGGTCCAGGCGGATTCGCTGGACCGCGCTCTGGCGGATCACCGCAGGGGGGGCGGGGACCGGTCCGCCGGATCCGCCGCCCTCGGTCCCCTCTTCTGCGCGCCCCTCCTGGTCAAGGACAACTTCGACACCCACGACCTGCCCACCACCGGGGGCTCCATCGCCCTGGCGGGGAACCTCCCACCCCGTGACGCCTTCATGGTGCGCCGCATCCGGGAGGCCGGGGCGGTGGTGGTGGCCAAGACCAACATGGCCGAGTGGGCCTTCAGCCCGCGGCAGACCGTGTCCTCATCGTACGGGACCACGGCCAACGCCTACGCCCTGGACCGGACCCCCGCCGGGTCCAGCGGAGGGACGGCCTCGGGGGTGGCGGCGGCCTTCGGCGTGGCGGGGCTTGGATCCGACACCGGCAACTCCATCCGCGGTCCCTCCTCCCACCTGGCCCTGGTGGGGATTCGCTCCACCCTGGGGCTCACTTCCCGGGCGGGGGTCATTCCGCTGGCCTTTGACCGCGACGTGGCCGGGCCCATGGGCCGCTCCGTCGAGGACGTGGCCCGGATCTTCACGGTGGTGGCCGGCTTCGACCCCGACGATCCGTATACCGAGGCGGGGCGAGGGCATGCCCACGCGGACTACACGACCTTCCTCGATCCCGAAGGGCTCCAGGGCCGCCGCCTGGGGGTGCTTCGGGTCTTTGCCGACCCGGCCACCGGCGACACGGCGGTTCTGGCCCGCTTCGACCAGGCGCTGACGGAGCTGGCCGAGCTGGGCGCCGAGGTCGTGGATGATGTCCGGATCCCCGACCAGGCCGACCTCCTCGCCGCCGGCCTCTTCTGCCGCCGGTTCCGCTACGACATGGGCGTGTACCTGGCCTCGCTGGGCGAGGGTGCCCCGATCCGGGACGTGGCGGAGGTCCTCGAGACCGGGGCCTACGGGCCTGATGCCGAGGGAGGCCTGCGCAGCTTCGGGAGCCGCCCCCTGGACGTGCATCCCGCCGACGACGATCCCCCCTGCCCCGACTTCCGGGAGCACGAGGGGAGGCAGGCCCTTCTGGAGGCCGTCCTCCGGACCATGGACGAGGCGGAGCTCGATGCCCTGGTCTTCCCCACCTGGAGCCATCCCCCTGCCCCCCTGGAACGGGCCAACCAGGAGTACCGGGGCGACAACTCCCAGGGGCTGATCCCGGCGGCGGGGCTTCCAGCCATCACCGTTCCCATGGGGTTCACCTACGGGAACCTTCCGGCGGGCCTGCAGATCGCGGGCCGGCCGTGGAGCGAGGGGCTCCTCTTCCAGCTGGCGTACGCCTACGAGCAGGGCACGCGGCATCATCGTCCCCCGGAAGGGTTCCCCCCCCTCCCATGAGTCCCTCGTGAGCCTCACGCCGAAAACCGTGCCGACGCAGCTGAAGGTCCTGGTCGTGGGTGCCGGGATCAGTGGGCTCGCGTGCGCCCGGGCCCTGGCGCAGGACGGTCACCAGGTCCGGATCGTGGAGAAGGCGTCCCACCTTCGTCCCCTGGGGGCCGGACTCCTCCTCCAGGGGAACGCCCTGGCGGTTCTGGATGCCCTGGGCCTGGGGGCGCCGGTGCGGGAGATCGGCGCCCCGCTCGGCCTCGCGCGCGTCCTCGATGCCAGGGGCCGCGTGCTCCTCTCCATGCGGGAGTCCCGGTCACCCGTACCGGAGGCCATCCGGGACACGGTGGCCGTCCGGCGTGGGGCGCTCCACGAGGTCCTGGTTCGAGGAGTGGAGGGGCTTCCCATCCAGCTGGAGACCACCGTTCAGGGATGGGAGGAGCACGGGGACCACCTCGGCGTCCGGCTTTCGAACGGAGATCTCGTGGAGGTGGACTTCGTGGTGGGGGCTGATGGTCTCCGGTCCGGCACCCGGGACCTCCTTGCGGGAGGCCAGGGCCCGGCTCCCCGCCATGCCGGCTACACCTGCTGGCGCGTGGTGGCGCCGGGGCCCGACGGCCCGGCGGCATCCCTTGTGGAGCAGTGGGGTCGCGGGGCCCGCATTGGCCTGGTCCCCCTCAAGGGGGGCGACATCTA
Organism: Gemmatimonadota bacterium; assembly: GCA_007120305.1. Taxonomy (GTDB): domain Bacteria; phylum Gemmatimonadota; class Gemmatimonadetes; order Longimicrobiales; family Gaopeijiaceae; genus SKNW01. The sequence goes on from SKNW01000031.1 coordinate 20,218, forward strand.
CGCCTTCCTTGTTCGGAACGGCCCGCCGGGCGGCCGTGACCCGGAGAATGTGGACGGCCCGAGCTTTCTTCGAGAGGCCTTCGGAGACTTTGGCGGTCCGGCGTGGACCTTCCTCGCCTCGCTCAGGGCGGGCACCCCGGTTCTCCGGCACGACATCGAGGAACTTGCATCTCCGACCTTCGGCTCCGGTCGCGTCGTCCTGGTGGGGGATGCGGCCCACGCCATGACTCCGAACCTGGGGCAGGGTGCGGCGCAGGGGATCGAGGATGCGCTGGCCCTGGCCCTCGCTCTTCGCGCGACCCTTCGCTCGGACGTTCGCCCGGCCCGTCGACCGACCCTTGGCCCCGCCAACTCGCCGGAGCCGAAGGCTGTCCCGCCTTTCGCCCCGCTGGAGGCGGCGCTGGCCCGCTTCCGCTCCGAGCGCACCGCCCGCGTCGGCCCGGTGGTGCGCCAGTCCCGCCGCATGGGGGCCATGGGCCAGTGGCAGAACCCGGCGCTGTGCTGGGCGCGGGACCAGCTGACCCGTCTGACACCGGCAGCAACCGCGCTCCGCCAGGCGGCCGCCCTTCTTGATCCCGGATTGGAACTGGCCGCCCGTGCAGCGCGGGAGCCGAATTCGCTCTGACGCCTCCCGGCCCCAGGACCGCCCCGGCCGCGCCTCCGGGAAGCGCCCGCGAAGGGCGCCCCTTGCCCGTCGCACCCCTTCAGCGTTTCCATTGGACCGGGTGGACCCGGCCCCGACCCCGGTCGCATGGCTCTCTCGCCGCCCGAACGGCTCCCTCGCCGCCTGAAAGGACCCGCCCTCACCCCCGCATGCCCGATTCCCTTCCGTCCCCCGTCACCGTCGACCCGGTCGCCGTCCTCCACCAGGTCTTCGGTTTTCGCGAGTTCCGCCCCGGCCAGCGCGAGGTCATCGACGCCGTCCTGGCCGGACGGGACTGCATCGCCGTCATGCCCACCGGGGCGGGCAAGTCCCTCACCTACCAGCTCCCCGCCCGCATCCTGCCGGGTACGGTGCTCGTGATCTCTCCCCTGATCTCCCTCATGAAGGACCAGGTGGATGCGCTCCAGGGCTTCGGCTTCCAGGCCGTGGAGATCAACTCCACCCTGGACTTCGAGGAGCGCACGGCCCGGCTCCAGGCCCTCCGGCGGGGCGACTACGAACTCGTCTTCCTGGCCCCCGAGGCGCTGGACGGCTCCCTGCGGGACTTCGTGGAGGGATGCCCCATCTCCCTCCTGGTGGTGGACGAAGCCCACTGCATCTCGCAGTGGGGGCACGACTTCCGGCCTTCATACCGACGCCTTCGCGGGCTCAAGCAGGGGCTGGACGTCCCGGTGCTGGCCCTCACCGCCACCGCCACCCGGACCGTGGCCCGGGACATCATCCGCCAGCTCGGGATGCAGAAGCCGGCGGGCTTCAAGGGGTCCTTCTTTCGCCGGAACCTGAAGGTGGCCGTCCGGAAGAAGGGCTCGGGAAACACCCGGAAGGAGATCCTCGCGCTGATCCGCGAGCAGAACGGCGCCCCGGGCATCATCTACTGCCTTTCGCGGCGCACCGTGGAGCAGACCGCCGCCTTCCTGGAAAAGAGCGGGATCCGGGCCCTTGCCTACCACGCCGGACTCCCTGCCGAGGACCGGGCACGAAACCAGGAGGCCTTCCAGCGGGACGACGTTCCCGTCATGGTGGCCACCGTGGCCTTCGGGATGGGGATCGACAAGTCCAACGTGCGCTGGGTGATCCACCGCGACATGCCGAAGGACGTGGAGTCCTGGTACCAGGAGATCGGCCGGGCCGGGCGCGACGGCCTCGATGCCGACTGCATCCTCTTCTATTCCTGGGCCGACGTGAAGCTGCACGAGCGCTTCCTGAACGAGATCGACGACCCGGACCTCTGGCATCAGAAGCGGCAGGCCACGGTGGACCTCTTCGAGCTCGTGGAACGGGGGGGATGCCGCCATCAGGCCATCCTGCGCCATTTCGACGAGGCCATGGCGCCCTGCGGGGACGCCTGCGACGCCTGCTCCGGCGTCTCGGTGGAGGCGCGGGCCGCGGCCGCCCACGCCCGCACCCGGGGCATGGGACCGGCGGCGGCACGGGCCGGGGGATCGGGCAGGAGCGGGGGCTCGAGCGCGGCAGCGAGGGCGCTGTCGGAGGCTCTCCCCGCCGAGGCGGACGCCCTCTTCGAGCGGCTGCGCCACCTGCGCAAGGAGCTGGCCGACGCCCGGGGCGTGCCGGCCTATATCGTCTTCAACGACAAGGTGCTCCTGGAGATGGCACTCCGGCGTCCCGCCAGCCCGGAGGCGCTCCTCGAGATCCCCGGCGTCGGCCCGGCCAAGCTGGAACGCTACGGCGAGGCCTTTCTCCAGGCGGTGGAGGACTCCCCGTGAGCGTGAACGTCATCTGCATCAAGTGGGGAAACAAGTACGGACCCCACTACGTGAACCGGCTCAGGTCCATGGTCCGCCGGCACCTGGCCCGCCCCCACCGCTTCGTCTGCTTCACCGAGGATGCCGAGGGGATCGAGGCCGACATCGAGATCCATCCCCTCCCGGAAGTCCGCCTTCCCGACGGCCTCCCGGAACGGGGATGGGGGAAACTCGGCACCTTCCACCAGGGGCTGGCCGGCCTCGACGGGCCGACCCTCTTCCTGGACCTGGACGTGGTGGTGGTGGACGCCCTCGACCCCTTCTTCAAGCATCCCGGGGAGTTCCTGATCATCCGGGACTACAAGCCCTTCAGGGCCCCCTCGGAGCGCTACGTCGGGAACTCCTCGGTCTATCGGTTCGAAGCCGGGGCCTGGCCGGGCATCATTGCCCATTTCCAGGAGAACTTCGCGCAGATTCGTGAAAATTTCCGCAACGAGCAGGAGTATCTTTCCCACTACGTCCACACCCGGGGGAAGCTGACCCACTGGCCCGAGACCTGGTGCCGCTCCTTCAAGAAGGATTGCATGTGGAAGGGTCCCCTGGGACTCTTCCGCGTTCCCCGCATCCCCGAAGGCGCACGCATCATCGTCTTTCACGGGCATCCGCACCCGGACGAGGCCATCGAGGGCCGGTCCGGCTCCTGGAAGCGGGCGCTCCGGCCGACCCCGTGGGTGGCGGAGCACTGGCGATGACGGTCCCGACCGGCGATGGAGAGACGAATGGGAAATCACCTCCCGAACCGCCCGGAGGTCCGGGAGGTGATCCAGCGAGCGAACCCCTTGAGGTGGTCACGGTGCAGGCCGGGTCCCGGTACCCGGACCTCTACGTGGAGCGTCTCCGGAACATGGTGGCCCGCCACCTCCCCCTCCCCCACCGGTTCGTGGTCTGGGCCGACCGCCTTGCTGGCCCCTCCCCGCGGCGATTCGGCGCGGATATCGAGGCCAGGGACCTCTCGGGATGGGGACTTCCGGGAACCCGGAACAAGCTCCGCCTCTTCGATCCGGAGGTCGGGGGGATCCGGCCCTTCTTCTTCCTGGACATGACGCTGGTCATTCGGAAGTCCCTCCTTCCCCTGGTAAAGCGGGGGCGAGCCTCACGCGCCAGCCTGGTGGCAGTCCAGGACTGGAACTACCCCACGCTCAATTCCAGCGTCATGTGGATCAACCCGGACCCGCACTCGGCGCGCGTCTGGGAATCATGGCTCGCCACCGGGCAGCATTCATGGACCATGCGCGGTGATCAGAACTACGTGAACGAGATCTTTCGCACCGCCTCGCCCGAGGCCCTCACCTTCTGGGCCAAGGGACAGGTCGTTTCCTACAAGACGCTCCGAAAACGGGCGGCGAAGGATCCGGCCGGCGCCCTGGCGGCCGCCGAGCGGGCAACGATTCTCAAGTTCCACGGGATGCCCAAGCCCCCCGATGTGCTGAACCTCCGGGCCCACCCCCGTTCCACGGTGCTCCGGCATCCCTTCCGCCCCCGCCTCTGGACATTCCTGGCCGACGACATCCGCGAGCACTGGCGTTGACCCGCGGCAGGTGGCATTTCGCCGGGGGACGGGGTGATGCCATCCTGACTCCACGTCGTTGCGCCAACGCCACACCCGAAGGTCCGTCCACGACAGGCCGGGGGGTCCCGGCGGGGAAGAAGCCACGCAAGGATTCGAAGGTTTATTCGGGTGGGATAGAGGGTTCGTCCCGGTTCGTTCCCCGTGGCACGAAGCTTCCTATGTGGAGGGACCCCGAGTGGGGATGCGTGCGCGCTTCCCCCACCGGAGACGTCCGGGTTTTTCCCGTCCGCCCCCGCTTCCGGAGAACGGTCATGAAGATCCTCCTTGCCACCGACGGGTCTCGTCATTCCCGCGAAGCGATTCGCCTCCTCCGTACGCTGGCGGCGCGGCGGGACTTTGACGTGGAGATCGTGGCCGTCGTGCCGCCGGCAGCGTCGGTCGCCCCGGGTGCATCGCCCCTTCCGCACCC
>SKNW01000022.1 GCA_007120305.1 Gemmatimonadota bacterium
GCGCCAAGAGCGATGGCGGTACCCGCCCCCACCAGGGGGAGGAGGGCCACCACGGGGGCGGCGAGGAGTGCAGTCCCGACCCCGGCCACCAGGCCACTGGCCCCCGGATGCGCGCCAACGGCGGTGTAGCGGAGCCGCTGGGCGGTGAAGGTGCGGGCGGCGCGGTAGCCAGCCACGGAGAGCACGAGGGCCACGATCAGGGCGATGATTCCCATGGGCGTCAGATCCGGTTGAAGATGGGCGGGGGCAGGATGCCCACCCCCCTGTCTTTCCCTACGTCGAAGGGCTCACGGGGTTTCAGCGGCGGCACCGGCCTCGGCCTCTGTCTGCAGGTCAGGGCTGGGGATCCTGAGCCACGCGCCGCCGGAAGAGGGTGAGCATGGCCTCCCCGACCCGGCGCTGGACCAGGTCAACGCCGTCCGTCCCCTCGCCCCCCGCCTGGAGGGCCTCCGGAGGATGGTCGGCGGCGTGCTCCAGGAGAAGCAGCCGAGAGAAGGGGCGGGCCCGCCAGGCTGCGAGCACTCGATCCAGCTTCCTCGAGCCCCACGGCGGATCGGCGAAGGCCAGGTCGTAGGGCACGCCTCCGGGCGCGCCCCCGCCGCGGCCCGGTCGCTCGGCGCCCCGTGGCTCATCGCCCCCCTGCTCAACGCCCCCTGGCTCGAGGCCCAGACGTTCCACGAACGGGATGGCGTCCTTCCGGAAGATGCGTGCCCGCCCCGGCGGGAGCCGGAGTCCCGCCACGTTGGCCTTGAGGGCGTGCAGGGCCGAGGGATCGTCCTCCACGAAGTCGCAGCTTCGGGCCCCCCGGGACAGGAACTCGATCCCCACGGCCCCCGTTCCGGCAAAGAGGTCCAGCGTTCGGGCACCCTTGAGTTCTTCGGCCACCATCTCCGCAATGGCCGCGCGGACGGGTTCGGCGGTGGGACGGACCCGTCCGGACGGGGAAACCAGGTCCCGTCCCCCCCAGCGGCCACCCACGACTCTCACGTGCCTCTCCTCGGGGCATCCATCCTGATCGCATGCGTCCTCATCGAAGACTCCATCATCGAAAGCTCTCTCATCGAAGATCCCCTCATCGAACCCTCCCGTTTCATTGAATCCTTTGGCTTCAGTGAACGCTTCGGGCTCGGAGCGCCCGCCCGAGTCCCCGGAGCAGCACCCATCCGTCCGTCCCCAGTCCGGGGATGGGAATCAGGTTCAGCGCCGCCCAGACGGCCGACAGCGACCCCAGGGCCAGGCCCAGCGTGCGGAGCGTCCCCGTGGTGATGGCGGCCTGGACGGCCACCATTCCCTGGTAGAGCTCCGGCGCACGGCCCTCCGTCACCAGATCCACGACACTGCCGGGAACCAGCCAGAGCCAGCGGGCAACGGCGGCGGGATCGGGGAGGAGAAGAATCGCAACCAGCAGGTTCGCCAGCGGACCCGCCACCGCCACCACGGCCTCGGCCGTCCCCTGCGGAATTCCCCGGTAGTTCAGCCGCCCGCCGAACGGGAGGACACCCAGCGCCACGCGTGTCCCTCCCGGCAGGGAGGAGGCGAAAGAGGGGCCCCGCCCGACCTGGAAGACCTCCACGGCGCCCCCCTTGAGGCGCACGGCCACGGCATGTCCCGCCTCGTGGACCGCCGTCACGATCCAGAAGAGGAGCGCCGCAAGGAGAAGGGAGGTCATGGATGCGAGGTCATGGATGCAGGGTCCGACAATGGATGCGGAAGGAGGCCGGGAGGGAGAAGCGGGTCGCCGACGCCCCGGGGGTTCCCCGTCTCGGCACGATGCCCACGACGGTAGTATATTCAAAGGACGCGAGTACGTCCGAATCCAGGGCTCCGAACGGCCCCCTGACCAGCGACCGCCGAGGTTACCATGGCCACCCAGACCCCACCCGAAGCTCCCGGCACCCCGCCGGGTCTGACCACGAACGCGGCCCCCTTCATCGAGGGAGCCCGGGCCCGGGGCGACCTCTTCATCACGCAGCCCTGGGAACAGTATTCCCAGGCCAACCACGAGACGTGGGCGGGGCTTTTCCAGCGCATGCAGACCCGCTGGGGGCGGTACGCGAACCACCGCTTCCTCGAGGGGATCGAGGCGCTGGCCCTCTCGCCCGACCGAGTTCCCCGTCTCGAAGACGTGAACCAGTTCCTTGCCCCCCTCACCGGGTTTTCGGCCAAGCCGGTGGCCGGCTACGTGCCCGCCTACCTGTTCTTCGACTGCCTCGAGCGCCGCGAATTCCCCACCACCATCACCATCCGCGATGGCCGGACGCCGGACTACCTTCCGGAACCCGACATCTTCCATGACATCGCCGGCCACGTGCCCATGCACACCGATCCGGCCTTTGCCGACACGCTGGTCAAGTTCGGCCGGGTTTCGAAAATGGCCGTGGAGCGACTGGTGGAGCGGGGGGACACCCCCGACCTCCGGGAGCGCCTCGCATCCAACATGCGGGCCATGGCCCGCTTCTTCTGGTTCACCATCGAGTTCGGCCTGATGCGCGACCATACGCCAAACAGCGACGGCGGCCTTCGGGTTTATGGCTCGGGCCTCCTCAGCTCCCACGGCGAGATCGAGCACGCCATCGAGAGCCCCGACGTGCAGCGCTACCCCTTCCAGCTGGAATGGGTGGTGAACCAGGCGTTCGAGATCCACCACTACCAGCCACTCCTGTACATCGTGGAGGACTTCGACCACCTCTTCCGGGAGGTGAACCGGCTGGAGGAGTGGGTCATGGATGGAAGACTGGACAACGTGGCACCCTGCGAGCCGGGCATTTCCGACGAGGAGATCCGCCTCTCGCTCGAGGCGGCCAGGGAAGCCGGCCGCGTCGCCTGATTCGGCGCAACCCCCCGGGGCACATGGGGATTGACCCCGGGCGGAGCGGCGTGTATTCTGTCGCAGGTTGAGCGGATTCTGTCCCTGCACAGGGCCTCCCGCTCGCCGGCGCCGACACGCGGGGGCGCCTTGATCCCGCGGCACACACGGTGATCAGACGGTACGGACCTACCGGACCCCGATGTCACCAAAGAAGTACAGGGAGTGCGGTATGCGTACGACTGGGACGGTGAAGTGGTTCAATGACGCCAAGGGCTTCGGATTCATCACCCCCGAAGACGGCTCCAAGGACTGCTTCGTGCACCACAGCGCCATTCAGGGCTCCGGCTTCAAGACCCTCGCCGAGGGTGCCCGCGTCGAATTCGACGTGGTCCAGGGGCAGAAGGGCCCTGCGGCCGAGAACGTGGTGCAGCTCGGCTGAGCCAATCCCCCCCTCCGGATCACCGGAGAGACCAGGGATGAACACCCCCCCGGTGCCTGGCGCCGGGGGGGTTGTCTTCTTTCATGGGGCGAGGTCCCCGACCCTGAAGCGTGGAGTGGCTCCCGTCGGCTTGTAGGCGGTGGTGGGCGTCCCTAGGTTCCGGGCATGCCTGACCCCACGCCCGACCTCACGCCTGACCCCACGCCCGACCTCGCGTCCGGGCCCACGCCCGATGCCCCCCTCTCCGCTTCCGTCATCGGAGCCACCGGGCTCGTGGGGCGCCACCTGGTGCGCATGCTCCTGGGCGACGGACGGTTCGGTCCCATCCGCACCTTTCAGCGGCGCTCCGCCGGGGTGAGGGTCGGGGATCGGGAGGCGGAGGAGCACGTGGTGGACTTCGAGCAACTCGACGCGTGGGGCTCCCGGCTAGGGGCCGACGTCCTCTTCTCCGCGCTCGGGACAACGCGTCGCGCCGCCGGGGGCCAGGAGGCCCAGTACCGGGTGGACCACGACTATCAGGTGGAGGCCGCCCGGCAGGGCGCCGCCGCCGGCACCCGTGTCCTGGTCCTCGTCTCGTCGGTGGGCGCCGACCCCGCATCCCGGAACTTCTACCTTCGGATGAAGGGCCAGGTGGAGGAGGCGGTGTCCACCCTTCCCTTCGAGTCCGTGCACCTGCTCCGCCCCGGCATCCTGGACGGGGACCGCGACGAAGTCCGCCTGGCCGAACGACTCGGCCTCCGCGTGGCACGAGGGCTTGCCCGGCTGGGCGCACCGGCCCGGCTCCGGCCCATCCATGCTTCCGTGGTGGCGCGGGCCATGCTCCAAGTCGCCCTCTCGACCGTGGGGCCTCGGGTCTCCCGCCACGAGGCGGCGGAGCTCTTCGCGCTGGGACGTCTCCCTCCCACCGGCTCGGGCCCGGAGAGGGCTTCGTGAGCGAGGAGCCAGGGAGCGAAGATCCGCGGCACGAAGATCCGCCGCGCGAGGATCCGCGGCACGAAGACCCGCTGCGCGACGATCCATGGGGATCCCCCGACGACGAGGTGGTCTGGGAGGCAGCCCTTCCCCTCCTCCGGGCTCACCCGTACCTCGGTCCCGTGGTGGAACGGGTAGGGCCTGTTCGCCTGCCGCCCCCGGATCCCCGTCCCTTCCGGGCACTGGCCCGTGCCATCGTCTTCCAGCAGCTGGCAGGGCGCGCGGCCGCCACCATCTGGGGGCGGGTGGAAGGGGCCCTCGACGCGCAGGTCACGCCGGAGGGACTCGCAGCCACGGCCGACCAGGACCTCCGGGCCGCCGGACTCTCCCGGGGGAAGCTCGCCGCCCTTCGGGACCTGGCCGCGCGATCCGCGGATCTGGATCTCGCCGGGCTGGCGGACCGACCGGATGCGGAGGTCGTGGACCTCCTTACGTCGGTGCGGGGAATCGGCCCCTGGACCGCCCGGATGCACCTCATCTTCGAACTCCGCCGCCCTGACGTCTGGCCCGTCCTGGACCTGGTCGTCCGGGGGGGATGGGCTCGAATCCACCGGCTCCCCGAGGCACCCTCGGCCGGAGCGCTGGCGCCCCTGGCCGATGATCTGCGGCCGTGGCGAAGTGCCGTGGCCTGGTACTGCTGGCGCGTGATCGACACCCGAATGGAGCTGGACCCACCCCTGAACCCGGAGTCCCCGTGAGTCGTCGTCACGCCCCCCGCGATCCCTTTCTCGACGAGTGCCTGGACCTGCTTTCGGTTGCCGGAAGCGTGCGTCCACGTCCCATGTTCGGGGGTACGGGCATCTTCCGGGGCCCGACCATGTTCGCCTTCGTCGCCGGAGGCCGACTCTTCCTGAAAACCGATGCCCGGAACCGCGCCCGTTTCGAAGAGGCCGGATCTACGGCCTACGTCCCCTCGGGCCGGGAGGGTTGGCGGTCCAACCTGTCGTACCACGAACTCCCCGCCGGCGGGTGGGAAGACGCATCCTCGCTCAAGGGCTGGGTGGATTCGGCACTGGCCGCGGCCCGTCGCGACCGCGACACGAGGCCCGGCTGACCCTGCGGATCATCTCGGGATGAAGCGGACCTGAAACAGGGTGGGCCAGCGCTTGCCGGTCAGGTAGAACGTGTTCGTGTCCGGATCCCAGGCGATCCCATTGAGCACGGCCTCCGGGTCCCCGACAGGGCGGCCGCTCTCGGGGTTCAGCGGGGTGGCATCGATTTCGGCCACCACCTCTCCCGTGGCCTTGTCAATCCGGACGATCCGGTCCGACTGGAAGACGTTTCCGTAGATGTGCTCGCCCACGCAGGCCAGCTCGTTCACCTCGAAGAGCGGCCGATCCCCAAGGGTCACCGGGACCCGGCGTCGCACCTCGAAGGTGTCAGGATCCCGCTCCACGAGCATGGACCCCCCCGTGGTCATCCAGAGGGACGACCCGTCGAAGCAGAGCCCCCATCCGTTGCCTTCGTACTGGAAGGTCTCCACGACCTCGAACGTTTCCACGTCGTAGACAAGAGCCACGCCTTCCCGCCAGGTGATCTGGATGAGTCGGTCCCCCACCATGGCGAGCCCCTCACCAAAAAGATCCTCCGGGAGGGCGTGGAGCCGCAGGACCTCGCCGGTTTCCACCTCCACCTCGCGGAGCGACGACCCCCCGTAGGTGCCGGTACTCTCGAAGAAGCGCCCCTCGTGGAAGACGAGACCCTGGGTGTAGGCCCCGGGGTCGTGGGGGAGGATGCGCAGGATTTCGACCGTTTCCTGGGGTACCGTGGGCCCGCAGGCCGCCAGGGCCAGCGTGGCGAACACGAGGGAGGCCCGGAGCATCCGGCGGGCCCCCGTGACGGCGTCACGGCAGCGGCGAGCGAGAGGAGGCATGCGTGGGAATCTCGAGGTTCGTGCGTTCGGTTGGGGGGGCCGGGCGCGCCCGCCGATTCAGGATCAACGCCCGGACGAATCCGCCTCGGAAGCTACCCCGCATCGATGGGCCTCACAACCGACGGTGCAGGAGGGCCCGATCCGGAGCCACGACGGGGAGGTGCCGCAGGTTGCGGCTGGACAAATGCCGCCGCAACCCCTACATGGTCGACACACCCGCACATGTGGAACCTCGACTCCCGGAGCCGAAATGGACCTGGTTTCTCCTCGCAGCGCGTACTTTTCCGCTGGCCTCCTGGCCTTCTTCCTTCTGGCCGGATGTGGAGATTCGGCACCGGGCGATCGGCCGGCCTCCGGGACCCCGGCGTCCCCCCCGGCATCCGGGGCCGCCGTGATGGACCAGGACGAGCTCCCGGCGCCCGAGGTTGCCTCCATCTACGTGGAGGAGGTGGGCACCCTGGCCGGACACGCCCCCGTCGTGGAGGCGCTCGCCTACCTGGAGAGCATCGAGCCCCGTTCGCTTCAGGACCTGATTCGACTCACCGAGATCCCGGCGCCTCCCTTCATGGAGGAGGAGCGGGCCGCCGCCTTTGCCGAGATGCTGCGCGAGGCCGGAGCGGACTCGGTATGGATCGATGGCATCGGGAACGTTCTGGGCCTCCGGCGCGGCACCGTGGGCGACCGCACCGTCGCCGTGGACGCGCACCTGGACACGGTTTTTCCCATCGAGACCGATGTGACCGTCCAGATCCGCGGTGACACCCTCTTCGCTCCGGGAATCGGCGACGACACCCGGGGGCTCATCGTGGTCCGGAACGTCCTCGAAGCCATGGTGGCCCATGACCTGCGCACCGAGGCCGACCTCCTCTTCATCGGGACCGTGGGCGAGGAGGGGCTCGGGGACCTGCGCGGGGTCAAGTACCTCTTCGGAACCGACGGCGTCAGCGAAGAAGGGCTCCGCATCGACGCCTTCATCGCCGTGGACGGAGGCGACGAGACCCGGATCGTGAACCAGGGGGTGGGCTCCCACCGCTACCGCGTGACCTTCCAGGGACCGGGCGGACATTCGTGGGGCGCCTTCGGGCTGGCGAACCCCCACAACGCGCTGGCGGCCGCCATCACGCACTTCGTCGCCTCCGCGGACGCCCACACGGCGGACGGCCCCCGGACCAGCTACAACATCGGCCGGATCGGCGGCGGGACGTCGGTGAACTCCATTCCCTTCGAATCCTGGATGGAAGTGGACATGCGCTCCCTGGACAACACCTCGCTCCAGGCGCTGGACGCCCTCTTCCAGCAGGCGGTGCAGCGGGGGCTCGACGACGAGAATGCGCTCCGCCGGCGCGGCGCCGCCCTCACCGTGGACGTGGACATGGTCGGCGACCGCCCGGCAGGGACGCTTGACCCCTCGGCCACGCCGCTGATCCAGCGCGCCATGGCCGTGATCGGGCACCTGGGCGGGGAGCCGGCCATCGGGAGCGGGTCCACCAATGCCAATACCCCCATCTCGCTGGGGATCCCCGCGGTTACCATCGGACGGGGCGGCGACGGAGGGGGTGCCCACGCGCTGGACGAGTGGTGGCTTCCGGTGAACCCCCACCTGGCCACCCAGAACGCCCTCCTGCTGACCCTGGCCGAGGCCGGCTTCGGGGGGTAGGCCCGAACGCGTCCGGAACCCGCTCCGGGGGGTCGGTCAGCCGGCCTCCCGGGGCAGGACGAGGGCAAGGGCCATCCCGTCGTGACCCCTGGCCCCCACCGTCTGGATCGCCGCGTTGACCACGCGGGGGTCCCGGGCAAGGGCCTCGTTGAAACGACGGATGCCCAGCACCGAAGGGTCTGTCGTTCCCTCGTCCAGGATGCGTCCCCCCCACACCACGTTGTCGGCCACGATGAGGCCGCCTGCGCGGGTGACCTGGATCGCCAGGTCGAGGTACTCGGCATAGGGCTCCTTGTCGGCATCGATGAAGACCATGTCGAAGGGAGGGCGCTCTCCCTGCCGGACCTCCTCCGCCACCCCCGGGAGGAGGTCCAGCGCGAGCCCCACTCGCACCTCGACCCGGTCTCCCACCCCGCCCCGCGCCAGGTTGCGGCGGGCGACGGCGGCGTGCTCGGGGTCCACTTCCAGCGACACCAGCTGCCCTTCGGGTGCCGGTGGGAGCGCCCGGGCCATCCAGAGGGCGGCGACGCCCCCGAGGGTTCCGATCTCGAGGATGCGACGCGCCCCGACCAGCCGGGCCAGGAGGTGGAGGAAGTGACCCTCCGTGGTGGAGATGCTGATCTCCGGCATCCCGGCCGCGCGAATCGCCTCCTCGGCCGCCGCCACGGCCTCGTCCACCCCCGCCCCCCGGCCCTCCTCGCGCGGCCCGAACCGCTGGGCAACGTACCGGTCCACCTCCGCCGGGATGGCCGGATCGATCCCCCGGAACCCCGGGTTTTCGATGATGCCAAGGACATTGCCGAAGGGATCCCGCACCGCGGCGACGCGGATCCCGCCCCCCACGTCCGTCGGCTCCTCGTGCAGGATGGCACCGTGCTCCACCAGGCGGGCCAGCTCTGCCTTCACGTCGTCCACCCCCCAGTAGGCCGTCACCCCCCCGGCGTCCCGAAGTCCGGCCCCGGTGGAAAGGTCGGCGTTCGGCACGAGGCCCAGTTCGTATCCCCCGATGTCGAAGCCCACGTAGAAGGGTTCGTCGAAGTAGGGGGTCACGCCCAGGGTCCCGGCGTACCATTCCCGGGCCCTCGAAAGGTCGGGAACGTGAAACGTCACCGTTCGAAGGCCTCGGAAGCGCGAGGAAGATGGCGTCATGGGAACGGGTCCTTCGGAGAGGGATCAAGGGGAACCGGCACGGGCCTTCGACTCCTCAACATCGGGACCCGGGGGGTGACCCGCCAGAGTCCGTCAGGTCACGAGCCTTCGGTGGCGCCCCGCGGGGAGCGCAGGGCCAGACCCGCCCCCATCGCCCCCGCAATCGTCGTGAGGATCCCGGCCCAGACCACCGCGTCCAGCGGTGTCCCCCGGTCCAGGAGAATTCCGAGCAGGAGGGGACTCGCGGCGGTGCTCACCACCATCAGGGTTCCCATGAGGGACTTGATCGCGCCCAGGTGCTCCACCCCGTAGAGTTCGGCCCAGAGCGCCGGCTTCACGGTGGCCCCCATCCCCACCGAGACCCCGAGACCGGCCATGTAGAGGTAGGCCACGGGGGCCGAGGCCGTGCTGCCCAGCAGGAGCGGCAGGGCCGCCGCCATGGGAAGGAGCGTCAGGGGAAAGATCTGTCGGGCAGAGAACCGGTCGACCAGCCCCCCTGCAGCCAGGGACGCGGCCACCCGGGTCGCGGCGTAGGCGAGGAAGGCGGAGGCGAGGAGGGGGAGGGACCACCCCTTGGCCTCGGCAATGGACGTCTGGTACAGGAAGAGTCCGGTGATCCAGAAGGGCGTGAGGAGGGCAGCGGGGAGGATCCCGAGGAAGCGGGGATCCCGAAGGACGTCGCGTCGGGACCAGGAGCGGCTACCATCGTCCTTCCGGGGGATCGCCATGCGCGCCGGGTCGACCTCCACGCCGGACCGGCGCAGAAGGAGGAGGAGCGAGGGGACAAAGGCGACAAGGGCGAGGCCCCCAATGACGCCCCAGCTGGCCCGCCATCCCAGGGTTCCGATGGCCACGCTGGCCGCCAGGGGAAGGAGGGCCTCGCCGGCCGAGAAGCCCAGCCCGCTCAGCGCCAGGGCCCTTCCCCGCGTGGCCCCATGGTAGCGAGCCATGGCGGTGAGAGCCGTATGGGAGGACAGCCCCTGCCCCGCCAGGCGGACACCGAAGAGCCCGAGCAGGAGGACCCATGGGTTCCAGGCCACCGCCAGGGTCCCGGCCGACGTCGCCATCAACATCACCACCCCTACGCTGAACCGGGTGAGGCGTACCCGGTCGATCATGGCACCGGCCCACGGAAGGAAGACGGCGCTGGCCAGGGTGGCCCCGGCGTAGAGAGCCCCGAAGCCGCCCTGGGTCAGCGCGAAGTCCTCGAGAAACGAGGGAACGAAGAGCGAGACCAGAAAGGTCTGGCCGAAGCTCGACAGGAAGGTGAGGGCAAAGCCGAAGCCCAGGAGCGAAAGGGCGGGTCGAGTCACCTGGACTCGATCTCGTCGCCCCGCACCCGGTGGGGCGCGAGCTCCAGCTCCGGAAAGGCCCACATGGACCAGGCCTCTTCGGGAATCCCCCGGGATGCGGCCGCCTCTCCGGATCGGCACTGGGCAACGATGGAATCCACATCGATCCCCAGGTAGTCCGACCGAAACCCTTCCAGCGCGATGCGCGCCTTCCGGAACTGGGCGCCCACGCCATGGGCGTTCCGACGCTGCACGTGCACGAAGGCGCTGGAAAAGAGAATCAACCCGTGGTAGAACCCGCTCCGGTTCTCTCGCCACGGGCCCTCGAGGACTTCATGGCTCTCCCAGAAGGCCCGGGCGTTGAAGAGGGCCACGAACTCCCGCAGCGGCTCCGGGAACCCGGGACCCGGCCCGGTTGCCTTCGAGAGACCCACCTTTGGGTCCTCGGCCTTCGAGCTGCGTGTCACCGCTGGGCGAGAAGCCAGGCGATCACCTCGTCCAACACGGCGCCGACCAGCAGGGTATGGCCCTCGTTTTCCTCGATGCGCAGTTCCACGTCCACCCCCTGCTCCCTTCCCTGCGCCGCGACCGCTTCAAGGCGAGCTGGAGGGGCCAGAGGGTCGAGAGCCCCGCCAACGACCAGGACGGCGGGCCAGCCACCCGGCGCTCCGCTGCCCCCCCTCCCCGCTCCTGCTCCGCAGGGACCGGCCAGGCATGCCACGGCTCGGGCCACTCCGGGGTCACGGGTCACGAGGCTCCAGGCGGCCCCCGCCCCCATGGAGTGGCCCAGGAGATGGACCCGGGTCCGATCGATGGGAAACTCCGCTTCCGCCGCATCCAGGAGGCCCGCCAATCCTTCCGGCGCTGCGGCGAGGGCTGAGGTAGACGGCGAGATCACCACGAAGCCGATTTCCTCGGCGAGGCCGGCCAGCCTCCCGGCGCCATAGGCCTCCAGGAACATGTGCTCGTTTCCCCCGGCCCCGTGAAGTGCCACGACCACCGGATAGCCGCCCCCTTGCGGGGGTGCGCCGCCTGGACCGTCACGAGCGGGACCGCCATGCCCGGATCCGTCACGCCCCGGACCATGGAGGCGGTAGGGGATCGGGGCGTGCTCCCCCCCGAGAATGCGCCGACGCCCCGGTAGCGCGGCGAGGACGTCGTCAGCCTGGGTGCGATGCCGGGCCCGCAGGCTCGGGTCGGGCTCGATGCGGGCCGCCAGGAGGTCCATGGCCTCGACCACCGCCTCGACCTGTCCCGCAAAGAAGGCCAGCGTGGCGCGATCGAAGGCCCGGTTCACCTCCGCCCTCTCCAGGGCCGACGGCGGGCGGTCCCGCAGCGCGTACTCGACACGCAGAAGGGCCCCGGCCAGGACCGCGGTCTCTGGCGTGCCCTGGCCGTCCAGTGGCAGGGCCGGGAGGAGGGTGAAGGCCACGAGGGCCAGCCACAGGGTGGGAACGGTGCGTCGAGTCATGCCTGACGGTGCAGGCTGAGGTCGGGCATGGCAAGGGGACAGATGGACGGGAGACTGCCCGGTGGCGCCGTTCGCCCTGCCGTATGGGCCGTGGACTCGGGGAAAGCTGTTATCTTCCGCCGTCGCCGCGGCACCGGCAGGTCCGCGTCGAGGCGGCGGACACCCGAACGACATTCCACAATTCCTGCGAACAGAACGCGATTTCATGACGAAGACCACAGCCGCATCTCCCCTCCCCGATACCTTTGCCGGTCTGGGCCTCGCCCCTGACCTCCTCAAGGCCGTGGAGGCCATGGGATTCACGGCACCCACCCCCATCCAGCAGCAGGCGGTACCTGCTGGCCTCCAGGGGAGGGACCTTCTCGGGTGCGCCATGACCGGGAGCGGCAAGACCGCCGCCTTCCTCCTCCCCATTCTTCAGCAGATCCAGGGGAAGAAGCCGGGGGTGACCAAGGTACTGATCCTCACCCCCACCCGGGAGCTGGCCGCCCAGGTGGACGAGGAACGAAAGGCGCTGTCCCGGTTCGCAAAGATTACCGGCGCGGCCATTTTCGGGGGCGTGGGCATGGGTCCGCAGGAACAGGCCTTCCGGAAGGGCGTGGACATCCTGGTCGCCACGCCGGGGCGGCTTCTCGACCACTTCCAGTACGACTATGCCCGGCTCGACGGCGTGGAGTTCCTGGTGCTGGACGAAGCCGACCGCATGCTCGACATGGGATTCCTTCCCGACATCCGCCGGGTCCTGAAGCACCTGCCGCAGGGTGGGCCTCGTCAGACCCTCTTCTTCTCGGCGACCATGCCGGGTCCCATCGTCCAGCTCTCCCGGGAGCTCCTGAAGAACCCGGTCCGGGTGGACGTGGAGCGGAAGCAGGCGCCGGCCACGGGGATCACGCAGGCTCTCTTCCCGGTTCCGTCCCGGCGGAAGCCCGACCTCCTCATCGAGCTTCTGCGCCGCGACGAGATCGGGAATGTCATCGTGTTCTGCCGGACGAAGCACCGGGCCAACCGGCTCTTCGAAAAGCTCGAGAAGGCCGGTGTCTCCGCCACGCGCATGCATGGCAACCGGAGCCAGGCCCAGCGGACCAACGCCCTGGAAGGGTTCCGTGACGGCAGCTACCGCGTGCTCTGTGCCACGGACATCGTGGCCCGGGGCATCGACGTGGAGGCGCTGGACCACGTGGTGAACTTCGACGTGCCGGCCCAGGCCGAGGACTACATCCACCGGGTCGGGCGAACCGCCCGCGCCGGGGCGACCGGCGAGGCCTACACCTTCGTGGCCCCCGAGGAGGAGGCCGAAGTGCGCGCCATCGAACGCGCCGTGGGCCACGCGCTGGAGCGTCGCATCGTGGACGGCTTCGATTACAGCGCGCCCGAGCAGGAGCGCTTCGAGGTGCCGGTGGGAGAGCGGGTGGCTGCCATGCGCGAGCAGCGCCGGAAGGCCCGGGAGCGCCAGAAGGAAAAGGAGGCCAGGGCCTCGAGCAGCGGGGGGAGTGGCTCGACGCCGAACCGGGGGAGCGGAACGGGCTCCGGCGCTTCCGGGGGGAGCGGGTCATCCCCGTCGGGCCAGGGCGGACGGGGCGGCAACCGGCGTGGGGGCGGCGGTGGCGGTCGAGGTGGCTCCGGACGCGGTGGGAGCGGACGCGGTGGGAGCGGAGGCGGCGGACACCGCTAGCCGTCGGGGGCTGGATCGAGACTCGGGAAGTCGCGCACCTCGGCGGTATCCAGGGGCCCACCCGCGCCATCGGCCGGCAGACCCGGAGGTGGATGCCGTGGTCACCCACCTCACCGGCGCCCGAAATCCTCCGCCAGCATCCCCCAGATCACCAGGTCCGTGGGGCGCTCGCCCCGATGCAGGATGTGTCGGCGCAGGATCCCCTCGGGCGCCATCCCGACCTTCTGCATGACCCGTCCGGACGCCGGGTTTTCGGGCAGGTGGTGGGCAAAGATCCGGCGCAGCTCCAGCCGCTCGAAGCCGAAGGCCACCACGGCGCGGGCCGCCTCCGTCATGAACCCCTGCCCCCACCACGAACGACCCAGCCAGTACCCGAGTTCGGCGCGCCCCTGGTCCGGCTCCACCTGCAGGCTGCAGACCCCGATGAGTCCCTCCCCGCCCAGGTCCAGGGCGAAGGCATACCGAAGGCCTTCCGCCTGAAGCTCCTCGCACGCGCGGATCCACGCCGCCGCCCTCCCGATCTCATAGGGATACGGGATGTTCGAGGTCATGAGGGCCACCTCCGGATCCCCGGCCAGCACCCGCACCCGCCCCGCGTCCGCCAGGGTGACGGAGCGGAGCACCAGGCGACGGGTGCCGAGCCGGGGAAACGAGGTCACGGTCACGGGGCCGGGGGGACACTGATGTGGCGGCCGAAGTAGATCGCGTTCAGGAGGAGCCGGTTCGTGCCGTACCAGTACCCCCGGAAGACCGGGTTGTCCACGAGCAGCACCGTGGTCCCGCCCCCGATCCCGTCGGCCAGGACCGAGGCCGACCCCCGGATCCGGTCCAGGCTCGTGGCCGAGATGTACCCCGAAAGATGGGGGTCGTCGGCCAGGCGCACGGGGGTGGAAAAGGGATTCGCACTCTCCGGGAAGATGATCTCGTGGTCACGCCACACGGCGATCTCGCGGGTTCCGTATCCGAAGCCCAGGGGATGCGTTGGATCCAGGTGCGCCCGGTAGATCGATCCCCCGATGCGCTCCGCCCCGGTGAGGGCCCCGGCATCCGCGTAGTCCCGGCGCCCCGGATCCGCCACGGTGGGAAGCGGCTCACGGTCCTGGAGCGCCTGGGTTACCCGGGGTGCGAACCCCTGCCCCACCGCCCACGACGCCGCCGTCCGCATGGCCACCAGGGTCCCGCCGCCCCGCACCCAGCGGCGCAGTTCCTCCAGCCGCTCGCCTTCAAGGAACCCGTAGCTCCCCGAGGGGAGGATCATCACGTCGTAGTCGTCAAACCGGATGCGTCCCACCTGGTCCCGGTCCACCTTGACCACCGGGAGATCCACCCGGGTGTCCAGGAGGTGCCAGACCTGGCCGGCTTCCAGCGAGGACACCCCCTGCCCCACCAGCATGAGCGTACGCGGGGCGTGGGAAAGGGGTCGCATGCTGTTGCTCCCGAGGTCGATCCCCGCCACCGAGAGTCCCACGTCCACCGCGTGGATCGGCACCCCGGCGTGGTCCGCCGCCGCCCGGACCAGGGCATGGAGTTCCGCCGGCGACCGGGTCGGGGCCGAGGCCGCCCCCCCCGAGGCCGGAACCGACCGGGCCGTGTTGAGCGACACGGGGATGGAGATGGACCCGGCGCTGAACGCGTGCTCCCCTGCATGGGTGCGGGCGGCAAACGGCTCCATGGCCGCCTCCACGCGGACCCCCCGGGCAAGGAGGTACTGGAGGGCCCGGGGCGCGTAGTGGTGTCGCCAGTCCAGGAGATAGGCGATCCGGGCCTCCGGAAGGCGGTCCGCCAGCGCCTCGGCCCGGGCGCCGGCCTCCACCAGGGAGGGGAGCGCCGTGACCCGGTCGCCCAGGGGGAGACCCGAGACGGCGCCCCTGAGCTCCGCGTGGGGAATGCCGTAGGCCAGGCTCATGGTCCAGGTGGAGGCGTCGTAGAAGACCGAGTCGGCGTAGCTGTCCGTGGTCTCGAACATGGAGCGAACCAGGCGGTAGCCGGGCTGGGACGTGGGGACCACCCACGCGGCCCCTGGCTCGAAGCGCCGCCCTCCCGCTTCCACCGGGGCGTTCACCTCGTGCACAGCCAGGCGGTGACGGAGAACGAGGTCCAGGAAGGCCCGATTGAGCCCCGGATCCTCCGCATCCCCGAACACCCACCCCCGGACGGGAAAGTCCGCGGCCTCCGCAAGCTCGCTCTCGTAGTAGGCTCGCTGGTAGCGCTGGAACCGCTCCCGCTCGGCCACCACCCCCCGCACCGTTGCGAGGCTCGTGCGGACCTGGTTGCGGATGGTGAAGGCGAAGGTGAGCTCGCCGTGATGCGTGCTCGCCTGAACGTGCCCCCGGGCGCTGGCCTGCTCGAAGACGAGCCCCAGACCGCCCAGGAAGTTCGGGTAGGTGGAGCCGTACCCCGGGTAGGTGTTGTCAAACACCTCCTTCGTGAAGTAGAGCGCACCGATCTCGTCCAGCGCCTCCGCCCAGTACCCGGCCATGACCTCGGTCAGATCGGTGTAGACGGCCTCGGGGAGGAGGGGGTTCCATGAGCCCACCGGCTTCGTCGGTTCGAAGAAGTAGGTGGAGTTCGTCCCCATCTCGTGGTAATCGGTGACCAGGTTCGGCTTCCAGTGATGATGGAAGTCGATGCGGGCCTTCGACTCCGGATGGACCAGGGGGAACCAGTCCCGGTTCAGGTCGAACCAGTAGTGGTTCGTCCGGCCGCCGGGCCAGGCCTCGTTGTGCTCCCGGTCCAGCGGGTCCGCCACCAGCGCCTCGGAGCGGTGCATGTTGGCCCAGTGGGTGTGCCGGTCCCGCCCGTCGGGGTTGAGCACCGGCTCGACGTGGAAGATGCCCTGCTCCAGGATGCGCGTCACCTCGGGGGTCGCCCCGGCCACAAGCCAGTAGGCCGTGAGCATGGCCGCCTCGCTGGACGACGTCTCGTTTCCGTGCACCCCGTACCCCAGGTGGACGATCACCGGACGCTCGCCCGCGCCGGCCGCGTCGCCTGCGGCCCCCAGCGGGGTCGACGGGTCGATGGCGGCCAGGTGCTCCGTCCGGATCGCCTCCAGGCGGGCGTGGTTCCCGGGGCTCGTGATCGTGATCACCGGCATCACCCGCTGCCCGGGGGTCACGCCGATCTCCTGGTAGGTCACCCGGTCCGAGAGGCGGGCCAGCTCCTGGAAGTAGGCCACGATGCGGTCATGCCGGGTATGGACGTGGCCGATCTCGTAGCCCAGGAAGTCCTGGGGGGTGGGGATGCCCGGATCGAAGGCCTCGCCCTGGGGGAAGAACCACGCCGTGGGCGCCGACGAGACCCGCTGGGCTTCCGCCGGAGTCGCGCCGACGAACGCCGCGCTCCCCCCTGCCAGGAGGAGTGCGGTCAGGAAGAGGGGCGAGCGCACGGCCGAGCGCCGCAGCGCGGGCCGGGGGGGGCGCACGACGAAGGGGGTGAGACGGGCAAGGCGCATGGGTCGGGCAGGAAGCATGGGGTCGACCGGGATCATGGGATGGGCTGGGGTCATGGGGCGGGTTGGGGAATCCGCGCCCACGCCGAACGAAGATGCACCTCGGACGCGGGCCGGGATTCGCCGTGCCCAGAAGCACCCGCAGGCATCTCCACGGTTCCCTCCCAGCGGTAGGAGCGGGGCCACTCCCGGAAGGTCGGGACCATGCGGTACATCAGGCGAACCACGGGCTTCGTCTCGCGAGGGATCCATCCCCCGTCGGGGACTGCCTCCATGCGGACCGTGCCACCGTCCCGCGCCACCTCCCATCGGCCGGTGACAGACCCCGTGGATGTGTGGGCGGCAATCCGGAATCGACCCTCCACCCTTACACCCTCTCCCAGGGCCCAGAGGTTGGGAAAGGCGGGGGCGAACGCCACCTGAACCGCGTGATCTCCCCGGGCCCGGTACATGGACCGGATCTCGGGATGGCCCCCGTTCAGGACGAGCTCGTAGCGGACCCCGTCGCCCTCGGCCATGAGCGTGCCGTCGGGGCCCTCGTCGGCCTCGGCGGGTCGAAGCTGCAGGGGCGCGAGGGGCCCTTCCCGGGCGGGGTTCCACGTCACGATGAAGGGGTCCGGCGAATACCGCACGAAGGTCACCCGTGCCCCGTCCATGGGGAGCGGGAGCCGGTCCGGGGCATGGCCCCGTCCGTCGATCTCGATTCGGATCTCGCTCCCCGCCTCCCGGACGAAATCGAAGCCGTGAAGAAAGACGAGGGGGAGAGCGGGGGGGGCCGTCGCTGCCTCCCCCATGGGGGCCAGCAGGCCGATGGGCCGCCGCGGCCGGGTGTCCCTTTCCAGGATGCGGAGGTGGACCCGGCGGCCCTCCAGGTCATCGAAGGCGAGGTCCACGTCGGGGCCCCGGGGTCCCATGTGGAACCGGGCCTCCTCGAAGGGTCGCGCCGCCATGGCATGGAGCCCGCCTCCGGCGATGCCGTACGTCGCCTCCGAAAGCCGAAGACCGGGGGAGTGGAAGACGTCGACACGCCCGTCCACGCGCCAGCCCAGCACCAGGAGCCCCTCGCCGTGAACCTCGTCGTCAAAGGCCTGGGGCTCGAAGCCCAGGTAGATCCGGTCCGGGTCCCCCTCGAAGTTCACGAGGAGCAGACGCTCCATGGGATCCACATCGAGGTGGAAGGGAGAGAAGACCACCGGCGGGCCCGGCGCAGCTGCGACGCGCCCGTCGGGAGGCTGGGCCCCCTCGTCGGCAGGGTAGAGTCGGGCTGCATCCTCGGACGCAAGCTCTTCCCACGGCGCCTCCGCGAAGGGACGCGTCAGGAAGAGCAGCGCCCCGCCCGCCCCCGCGAGGAGCAGGAGCACGCCGCCCCCCGCCACGGCCCCCCAGGGGACCCGGCTCACGGGCGGACCATTCCGGAGATGGGGCGGAACCACTGCATGGCGGGGCGGTCCTCCATCGAGGAGCGAAGCGTCGCCCCCTACGAATACGGCCGTCGCCCCGGACCTGACAAGCTTCTTCTTCGGCTCCGGGCCTGGTCCCAGCCCGGCTCAGCGCCGCATCCGGGCGGTGAGGGCTCGGTCCAGGGCGTTCGCGAAGGCCCGCTTCTCCCGCTCGCCAAAGGCCTTGGGCCCCCCGGTCTCGACCCCGGTGCTGCGCAGCCCGTCCATGAAGTCCCGGATGGAGAGCCGCTCCCCGATGGTGGCCTCGGTATAGACGTCGCCCCGGGGGTCCAGCACCAGGAGCCCCTTCTCCACCAGGAGTGCCGCCAGGGGGATGTCGGCGGTTATGGCCAGATCCGTCGGATCGGCGGAGTCCACGATGTGCTGGTCCGCCACGTCGGGGCCACCCGCTACCCTGACCGCGGTCACGTGGGGGTTGTTGAGCGGGAGCGGGATGCGGTGGTTGGCCACCAGGATGGTGGGGATCTGAAGCCGGGCGGAGGCCCGGAACACGATCTCCTTCACATCGCGGGGCGCGGCGTCCGCATCGACCCAGAGGCGAAATGGGGGGGGAGTCGTCATCTCCGGAGGCTAACCGGATCCGCCGGCGCGTCCAAGCCGGATCCTCCGGCCTGTCCAGCGCCGAGCCCCTGCATCGTGAACCGGCGCGCCATGTCCCGGCGCCAGGGTGACTTCAGGAGAAAACGGACCAGGAGGGCCCGGGCGTGGTGCAGCATGCCCGATCCCCGGGGCGGCCGGTGGCCAAGGCGCATGTTCTGCTCCGCGCGGCGCGCCACCTGCCGAGCCCTCCTCTGGACCCGGGCCTCGAAGGCGGCGGCGGCCCGGGACTCCCGGACCCCCTCCCGCAGTACGCTTCGAATGGCGTCCACCGCCTCCCGGGCGTGGATCCATCCCAGGTTCATGCCCTGGCCGCCGATGGGGCTCACCACGTGCGCCGCATCCCCCAGCAGGACCACCCGGTCCTTCCAGACGCGGGTGGCGTGATAACGCTCGACCCCGAAGGCCGAGACCATCCGGCAGTCCTCGCGAGCGAGGACGATCCCCGTCCGGGATCCGACCGTGGCAATGAGTTCCTCCAGGTGGTGGTCGCCGGCGGTGTCGGGGGGCACACCGCGCCCGACGGCCACACCAGGGCCACCGTCCACGGCGCCCTGTTCGCCCGGTGCGTCCTGCTCGCCCGGTGCGCCCGGTGCGCCCGATGTGCCCCGCTGGATCACCCACCGCCGGACACCCGCCTCCAGCGGGAAGGACTCCACCAGCCCCTCCCGGGCCAGGTAGATGGCCGCCTCGTCCGGGAGCACGCCACCGAGCCCCGGGCGTGGATCCCCCGCCGGACCCAGACCCGCACCGCGTGGCTGGGCCATGCGAAAGTCCCCCATCAGGTAGCGGTGCGGGTAGGGCCCGCCCTCGAACCCCAGGCCCAGCGCCTCCCGGAGGGTGCTCCGCTTTCCATCGCATCCGAGGACGAAGGCCGCCGCGAACCGCAGCTCCTCTCCTTCGGGCCCCACAGCCGTCACATCCACGCCCCCCGCCGGCGAACGCCCGATCGCCGTGACCGAGGTCGAACGGACCAGCGCCCCCGGCGCCTGGAGCTGCAGGGCCTCCTGCAGGATCCGCTCCGTCCGGTGCTGGGGGAGGGTGAGCACGAAGGACCAGGGCGGATCCAGCAGCCCGAAGTCCAGGCTTCCCAGGTGCCGGTCCGGTCCGGCCAGGGCATGGCCCCGGCGGACCCGGATCCCTTCCTCCACGAAGGCGTCGGCCAGCGTCCGACCCTGGCGACCCGGGCGACCCGGCCGACCCGGCCCCGCGAGTCCCGCAAGGATCTCAAGGGCCGGCGGGTGAATCCCGATGGCCCGGGAATGGGTACAGGGTCCCGATGCCCGGTCCAGCACCCGGACCCGGAGGCCCGCCTCCTGGGCCAGAAGTCCCGCCAGGAGCCCCACCGGTCCGGCGCCCACCACCACCACGTCCACGGCCGCCGTCACCCGTCCCCGGCCTGCCGGCCGCGCTCCCGAGGCGCCCCGTCCCGACGCGCCCCGTCTCGAAGCGCCCCGTCCCGAGGCGCCCCGTCCCTGGCGCCCACGTCCCGGAGGACCACCAGCCGAAAAGGAGGCGACGCCTCCACCCGCCACCCGGGAGGCACCTGCGCCTCGAGTTCCCGTCGGGTGAAGCTCCGGCGGATGGAGAGGAGCCCGTCGGCCCGAATGTACGAATCCCGGAATGGAGGGAGCGCCGCCAGTGCCGAGAAGAGGGCGTAGCCCACCGTTGAGCGCTCGATGTCGCTCACCACCACCCGGTGGCTGGCCAGGGCCTCGAGGTCCGCGAGGAACCCGGGAACCTCCTCCGCGGGGAGATGATGGAGGACATGGTTCGAGACCACCACATGGAAGCGCTCCCCAGCCGCCACCAGGTCGGACGCCCGGGCCTGGCGGAAGGTCACCACCGGACCGGGCTCGGCGTCGATGGCAGAGCGGGCGTAGGCCAGGGCCCGGGGGTCGGGGTCGATCCCCGTCACCTCCAGGCGGAAGCCGTCGCGTCGCCCCCACCGCTGGAGATCCCGGGCCAGGTCCCCGCCCCCCGACCCCACGTCCAGGAGGCGGATCGGGCGACCGCGTTCGCATCCCTCCAGCCCCCGCTCCTCCCCTGCCACCGCGCGGAGTGCCGGGCGGATCCGGCGGCGGTAGAGGGCCGGCCACCGGGCCACCCACCGGTTGATCTGCGGAAAGGCCCGGTAGGTGTTACGGAGCCGCTCCGGGTCGCAGTCCTCCCGGTCCATCCACTCCACCAGGTCCGTGCGGCGCTCGGCCAGAAGGGGAGGCATCAGCTCCGACCCTTGTCCTGGTCCTGCGAGGCGCCCTCGGGGCCCCCGCGCAGGCGGAAAAGGCCGCTCTCCAGGGTCAGTCCGGGCCCGAAGGCCATGGCAAAGACCGCGTCGTCGGTGCGAGGCCCCTTCCCGTCCAGGAGCGCCTTCAGGACGAAGAGGATGGTGGCGCTGCTCATGTTGCCGTAATCCCGGAGCACCGCCCGGGATGCCGCCAGCTGGAGGTCGGCGAGGCCGAGGGAGGCCTGCACCCGGTCCAGGATGGCCCGCCCCCCCGGGTGGATGGCCCACCACGCCACCTCGTTCTTCTCGATTCCGGCCCGGTCCAGCACCGTGGTGACCACCGGTGCAAGGTTGGCCTCGATGATGGCGGGCACGTAGGTGGAAAGGCGCATCTTGAAGCCCTGGTCCCCCACCGTCCACGCCATGTCGTCTTCCCCTTCCACCGCCAGGTCGGCGTGAAATCCCCCGAACTCGAGGACCGGGCGATCTCCGGTTTCCTCCGGAGGGCGAGCGCTCACCAGGGCCCCGGCGGCGCCGTCGGCGAAGAGGGCGCCGGCCAGGAGGTCATCGGTGTCGTCGTTGAACTGGAGATGCACGGTGCAGAGCTCCACGCTCAGGACCAGCACCACGGCCTCCGGGTCGGCCCGACAGAAGGCCTCCGCCATCTTGAGGCCCTGGAAGGCGGCGTAGCATCCCATGAAGCCCACGTGGTACCGCTGCGTGGAGCCGGGAAGTCCCAGGGCCCGGACCACGTGGATGTCGGGACCCGGCGCAAAGAACCCGGTGCAGGAGATCGTGATCACGTGGGTGACGTCCGCCACCCTGAAGCCCGGGGTCGTCTCTACCAGCTCCCGGGCCACCTGTTCGAAAAGGCCGCGGGCCGCCTGGGTGTAGACCCGGTTCCGCGCCTCGGTCCCCGGCGTGGGGAGGCGGGAGCCGTCGGGGCCGAAGAAGAGAGGTTCCGGCGGGGTCCCCGCGGTGGGTGTCGTCTGCCCCCAGTCGTCCACCACGCTGTGCCGCTTCTCGATCCCGGAATTCCGATAGAGGCTCCGGATGATGCGACGGGTGGCCGGCCGACCCGGCACATGGGTCTGCATCAGCTCCGATGCCCAGGCTGCGCTGTAGGATGCGGGCGGCACGGCCGTGGCCAGGGCGTGGAGGTAGACGGGATGCGGGGCGGGCGGGGGCATCAAGGCCTGCTCGAAGGAAACGGAACGGGGAACCACGCCGGCAACTCACGCCGGGAAGAGCCGCTACCCGCTTGCAGGCTCCGGGTTACGGCCCGGGATCGAGCTCCCAGGCCCGCAGCTCCACCATGACGGGCGTCCGCACAAGGAGCTGGTCACTCCGTGCCAGGGCGCTGGCCATGAGATGCGGAGGGCGCCGGAAGAGGTCGGATCCCAGCCACTCCGCCGGCCGGAAGTGCACTTCCTCGATGACCAGGGCCAGCCGCTCCGTGCCCTGGGGTACCTCGACCTCGAGAAGAAGACCGGGCATGCCGGGACCCGACTCCGGCATGGCGGCACCGACCGGTGAGGCCGTCGGGGTCGTCAGGGTCGGCGCGAACGTCGCCACCGTCGCCACTGTCGCCACCGTCGCGGCACTCCGGCCCTGGTGCATGACCCGGGTCACCGGCCGGCCCGCCCCGGCGCTCCCCGCCGGACCCTCGGGGAAGAGAACGCCGTTCATCGCCGTGAAGGCCGGAAGAAGCTCCCCCGCGGCTGCCCCGCTCCCCGGGGCACCGCTTCCGGTCGCACCCCTCCCGCCCTCCAGCGATACGGACACGACCTCCGCGCCGGCGAGGGACCGGATCCGGAGCTGGATCCGGCGACTCGTCTCGGCGAAGGTCACAGGGGCGGGCTCCGGGGCAAGGACGTCCACGGTGGGCTCGGGCACGGGGGCCACCGCGGCGGGCGCCGTCCGGTAGGGCTGACGCAGTCCGAAGCCCTCCAGTCCCCGGGGCTCCCCGAACGCCCCCACCTGGTCCGTGGCCCAGTCGAACCCGGGGTCATCGCGCGTGGCCCAGACGGCCTCCCCGGACTCCCGGTCCAGGGCATACAGCAGGGTGGAAGGAAGGGGGCGATCCGCCGAGGGCCCTGCCTGGAGGATCCCCCCTCCCACCAGGAGAACCGCCACCGTCAGAGAGGCCAGGGGTGCCCAGACCCGGTTGGGTTCGCCCAGCGCCTCCAGCGCCGGAAGCATGGCCGCAAGGCCGATGACGACGAGGACCCCGAGCCCCACCGCGAGGCGAAGGCTCATGGCGACCCAGATCCCTTCCACAAGGGGAACCAGGGTGGCCAGGACGACGACGGCCAGGAGGAGGACGACCCCGCGGGCGACGATGCGAACGACGCCCCGGCTCCGGACCCGCCCTCCCGCCAGGGCCAGGACCCCTGCTGCCAGCGTCCCGGCCAGCGCCGGCACCTGCAGCTCCATGGCCACGAGGGGAACGACCGCGGCGGCG
The DNA here is from genome assembly GCA_007120305.1 of Gemmatimonadota bacterium. Taxonomy (GTDB): domain Bacteria; phylum Gemmatimonadota; class Gemmatimonadetes; order Longimicrobiales; family Gaopeijiaceae; genus SKNW01. Next base: position 23,531 of record SKNW01000022.1, read on the forward strand.
GCCACCGCCCCGAGCACGAGCGGGAGGAGCGCCCCGGCGGCCAGGGCTCCGGGAAAACCCCGGCTCCACCGGGTGAGCAGGCCCTGGAGCAGGGTGACCACGGTCACAGCCAGCGCGGCGAGACCCGCCATGTACCATCCCTCCCCGTAGAAGGCCGGGGTCAGGCTTCCGAACTCCGGGTGGAACCGCGGGAGAAACCTGAGGAGGCCCCACCCGGCGAGTGCCATCAGGGCGGCAGCCACGAGCATGGCCATGGCGCCCACCAGGATCACCGTCCATCCACGGACGCCTCGGCGCGGGAGGGGCTCCCCGGCGGCACCCGACGCCGCCGCGCTCCCCGTGGCCCCCGTGGCTCCGGTGGCCCCCGTGGCTCCGGTGGCTCCGGCGGCCCGGGCGCCCTCCCCTGACCTCCCCCGGGCCACGGCCAGAAGGACCACTCCGATCCAGAGGAGGAAGATGCCGGTGGAGAGGGGGAGAGCGAGCCCCTTCGGGTAGGCCACGATTCCCACCACGGGGAGGGTCAGGTAGACCAGGTCGGGGGCGTGGACGTCGGTCAGATCCCGGTTCCCCAGCTCACGGGTGAGGGCCAGGAGA
>SKNW01000091.1 GCA_007120305.1 Gemmatimonadota bacterium
ACCCCGGCCAGCCGCACCCCCGGCTCCGTGGCCCCCTCCTCCCGGAAGCGCTCGTCCAGGGCCAGGGCGCCCGTGGCCGGGTCATGGGTCAGCAGCACCACCCGGTTCTCCATGGCGCCGTGCCCGGTGAGCACCAGCCGCCGGCCATTCGGCTCCAGCGCCAGCCAGTGCGGGACCCACCCGTCGGGGAGGGTGACCCGCCCCACCTCCCGGGGCCGCGTCGGGTCGGACACGTCGAGGCTCACCACCCCGGGAATCTCCTCCACGGTGATCACCAGGTGGTCGCCGCTCACCACGGGGATGGCGCACCAGGTGTCGTCCGACCGTGGGAAGGAGGCCACCAGCCGGCCGCTTGGGGCGTCGCCCTCCAGGCCCTCCAGGAGGTACATCCCGCACGAGAAGGTGGTCACGATAACCGTGCGTCCGTCGGACAGAACGCGGGGTTCGGCGGTGTAGTCCGCCTCGTCCCCGCGGGGGCCCGGGGGGAGCTCGAAGGTGTGGAGGAGGGTGAGGTCGCTCAGCCGCCAGACCTGCACCTCGCGGGCCAGGTGCGGATTCCGTTCATCCATGTCGGTGGTGGTGCTCACCACCCGGTCCAGGGCAGGCACCACCGCCAGGGAGTACGTCCGCGCTTCCCGCGGGAGGCCGGCCCCGAAGGCCGAACTGGACCGCACGGCGTCCCCCTCGGGGGTGATTTCCACCAGCCCCCCTGGGGTCATCCCCACCAGCGCCCCGGGGGTCATCCCCCCGGGCTCGTGCCGCATCTGGAAGGCGGCCAGCACGTTGCCGCCGGGGAGCCGGACGTAGGAGTGCGGGTGCGAGTAGCCCTCCAGGTCGCCGAACTGCCCGGCAAGGCGCGGGGCCTCCGGGGTGGCCAGGTCGAAGATCCAGGTCTGCCCGGTGGCATACCCGTTGGCAAAGAGGCGCCCATCCGCCGGCATCTCGTGCTCGGTGTGATGCGGATCGTTCCCCACCCCCGGCACCGCCAGCGTGGTGACCAGGTTGCCGTACCGGTCGCCCTCTCCGCCAGACCGAACGTCCAGCACCGCCAAAAAATCGGGCTGCGTCGGGTCGGCCGACGCCGTCCAGGCAAAGAGGTGGTCGCTGGAACCGGAGGCGAACGCCGCGCCCTGGCCCGGCGCCGCGGTTGACGCATCGGCCGGCGCATCGCCCGGCGCATCCCCGGGCGCGCCCGGGCTGCAGGCGGCGATGATCCACAGGAGGGTGGCAGGAAAGAGACGGCGCATGGCAGGCGGTTTGGGTTGGAGGTCAGAAAGTGTAAGTCGGGATGGCCGGCTGCACCACGGTCAGCGCCGCACCAGGGCCTGGGCCAGGAGCACGGCCGTCTCCATGGACTGCCGTGTGATCTGCCGCCACGAGAACCTCAGGACGCGGAAGCCGCGCGCCGAGAGCCACGCATCCCGGGCACGATCCCGCTCGAAGTCTCCCCGGGTCCGATGCCAGGTGTACCCGTCCACCTCTGCCACCACCCGGTGCGAGCGCCAGACGAAGTCGACCTCCCACGGTCCGAGGACCGCGTTGGCCTGAGGCGCCGGGAGGGCAGATCGCCTCACCAGGTCGAGAAAGGCGCTCTCCGCCTCCGACCGGGTAAAGGCGGGTCCGCCCGGGATTTCCATGACGGCCCGGAGCGCCGCGACACCCGGTCGCCCCCGGTACCGAGCCAGGAGTCCGGGCCAGGTCGTCGGTGGGAGCATGCCCGACCGCTCCGCGCTGGCCAGCATGCGCTCGAGTTCCCGCTCTCCGACCACGGTCGCCACGTCCAGCAGCGTCCTCGCCGGCGAGGTCAGGGGAAGCCCGTCGCGCTCGGACCGCTCATCCGGCTCCAGCCGCCGAACCCGGTGGGTGTGGAGGCCGCGGATGCGGCCCCGTCCCGTCCCCACGAGGGTGACATGGATCGGGGCACCCGTGGCGTGGGCCGAAACCCCCCAGCGGACGGCCGCCGTGAGATGGCTGAGGAGCGCGCCCTCGCCCACTGCCAGAAGCGCCGCCTTCTCGCGAGCCCCGGGCGGCTCACCGGGGCCCACCACGTAGACCCCCCGATGCACCTCGCGGAGAACCCCAGCCCGGACGCGCCGGCTCAGCACCCGGGGGGACCAGCCGACCGCCAGAGCCTGCGCCCGCGTGACCACGCCAGACTGCCCGCGTGCCAGCTCCCACACCGCTCGCTCCGCCTCGATGGTCATGGAATCCTCGGGATGCGGGGGAAGCGTGGGGATGCGCGGAAGGCGCGGAAGGCCTCGAATGCGCGGGAGTTTGGTGGGTGCGCCGGGCTCTCCTGCCCCGGAGGTTATCCGACCGTCGGGGGCGGCACCATGGGAGAGAGGGGCGAGCGTCTCCGGGGGCGAGCAGGCCTGGGCGCGGGCAGGCCCGGGAGGAGAGCGGCACAGGAGCGGGCGGCTCCCGTGGGCAGACGGCTCCCGGGGGCGGGCGGCCCAGGGGAGGGCGCGCCGCGCGCGGTCCCCGGGGTCACGAATCTGCCAACGGGGGACGCCCAACACGCCGTTGGCAGCCAGGCAGCGGAAAAGGGCTCCCATTCTGCCATGCCCCCCGCCCCCCCGCCGCGATCGGCAGAATCGCGGCCTATAGCGCATTCCCCGTGCCAACCGGTCCAGCCAGGTCCCCCGTTGGCAATTCCGCGACACCCGCGACACCCGCGACACCCGCGACGCCCGCAACACCCGCAACACCCGCGACACCCGCGACACCCGCGACACCCGCGACACCCGCGACACCCGCGCCCTCGCAACGGCCCGCGAGCCGCGGGCCACAGGCTGCCGTGCCGCCGCTCAGTGGAAGAAGGAACGCATCAACCCGGCCTCACCCGGGCCGGAGGCCGCGCGCAGGCCGGGCGCACCCGGGGTGCCGTACCTTTCCCGGCTGACCCTCCCGGCAACGGAGTAGCCTCCCCCCCCGCGCCCCCCTCATCCCACCAGGGTGAGCCACCCGTGCCGGTCCTCGGCCCGCCCCGTGACCACCGCCATGAAGTCCTGCTGGAGCGCCTGGGTGATGGGCCCCACCCCTCCCGCGCCCCCCCGGCTCGTCCCCACCGGAATCCGGTCCACGCTCCGGATGGGGGTGATCTCCGAGGCCGTCCCCGTGAAGAACAGTTCGTCGCAGATGTAGAGCGACTCCCGGGGCACGTGCTGCTCGCGGGTGGGAATCCCCCGATCCTTGGCCAGCTGCAGCACGGCGTCGCGGGTGATCCCGCTCAGCGAGGTCCCGTCCAGGAAGGGCGTGACCAGGACCCCGTCCCGCACCAGGAAGAGGTTCTGCCCCGATCCCTCGCTCACGAGACCGCTTGGGCCGAGGGCAATGGCCTCGGCGTATCCGTTGGCCACCGCTTCGGCCTTCATGAGCTGAGCTGCGTTGTAGTGCCCCGCTGCCTTGGCGGCCACCGGGAAGGTGTTGGGCGCCGCCCGGGCCCACGACGACGTGCAGACGTCCACCCCCTTCTCCAGCGCCTCGGCCCCCAGGTAGGCGCCCCAGGGCCAGGCGGACAGGTACGTCTCGATGGGCGAGTCCACCGCGTGCAGCCCCGCGGCCCCGTACCCGCGCAGGATCATGGGCCGGAGGTAGCAGGACCCGAGCTCATTGGCCCGGATCAGTTCCCGGCACCCTTCCGTGAGCTCCTCCACCCTCCACTCCGGTCGCATCCGGTAAATGGTGGCCGAGTCCATGAGGCGCTCCAGATGCTCGCGGAGTCGGAAGATGGCGGGGCCACCGGGCGTCTCGTAGCAGCGGATCCCCTCGAAGACCGAGCTGCCGAACTGTACGGCCGTGCTCAGGAGGTGGACGGTGGCGTCCTTCCAGGGCACGAGATGGCCGTCCTTCCAGATCCAGGTGGCTTCGGTGATGCGTGCGCTCATGGTTCCACGGGGGGCGAGGGTGACGAAGGGTGACCGGAGAGAGGGCGAAGGTGACGAAGGGGGGGGCGAAAGGGATGCGAAGGCTCAGACCAGGGACCGCACCCACCCCCCATCCACGGCCACCGACTGCCCGGTGATGAACCCGGCGCGCTCGGAACAGAGGAAGGTGGCGAGAGCCGCGAGTTCATGGGGCTCGCCCAGGCGTCCGGCGGGGGTCTGGGCCTCCCAGGAGGCAAAGATCTCCTCGGGGGTCTTCCCGCTCCGGGCCGCACCGGCCGCGGCCAGTTCCCCGAGGCGTTCGGTTCGGGTGTACCCCGGGAGCACGTTGTTCACGGTGATGCCGTGGGCCGCCACCTCGTTCGCCACCGTGCGGGCGAAGCCGGTTACCCCGGCCCGGAGGGTGTTGGAAAGGATGAGCCCCTCCACCGGCTGCTTCACCGAGATGGAGGTGACGTTCACGATGCGACCCCAGCGCTGCGCCTTCATGGCCGGAAGCACGAGGCCGGTGAGTTCCACCACGCTCTCGAGCAGGCTGTGGTAGGCGGTGCGCCAGACGCCCAGGTCATGGGCCTCCATGGGCCCCGACGGGGGACCCCCGGTATTCGTGACCAGGATGTCGAGGCCCCCGAACACCTCGTTGGCCACATCCACCACCCCCGTTCGTCCCTCCGAGGTGGAGAGGTCGGCCACGGCGGCATGAATCCGCCCCTGGTAATCGCCCTCCTCATCTCCGGAAAGCTCCTGGATCATCTCCTCTCGCGCACCGTCGATCCGCTCCCTGGATCGGGAACAGATCACCACCCGGGCTCCCTCCTGTACCAGCTCCAGGGCAATGGCCCGGCCCAGCCCCGAGCTGGAGCCGCAGACCAGGGCGCGGCGCCCCTCAAGGCCCAGCCTCATTCCACCGCCTCGCCCGCCCCATCGGCCTGGGGCTCGGCGCGTGCGGCGTGGAAGTAGCTGTCACTTCCATCCAGCCAGTCGGCCCGGGGAGGCGAGAAGATGTCCACATCCAGCGTGTCCTCGAGGGCCGTGGCCTCGTGGGGAAGATGCGCGGGGATGTGGAGAACCTCGCCGGCCCCGACCGTGACCTCGCGCTCCAGGTTCTCGCCCAGGCGGAAATGGAGCGCACCGCTCACGATGTACGTGATCTGCTCGTTCAGGTGGCTGTGCCTTGGCACCACCGCGCCTTTGTCGAGGAACACCTGGGCGATCATCATGGCATCGCCCGTGACGATGCGGCGGCGGATCGTGTCCGTGACATCCTCCCAGGGGAGGGAGTCCCAGGGGACGTGGCGGGCGGAGCGGGAATCGGAGGCGTCGGCCATGGCGGGAGCTGTCCGGAAGATGTGGTGAGGGGCGCGGCTGGGATCAAGGTGCCGGATACAAACGTTCGAGAAGCGAGAAGCCCGGGGAGAATACGCCCTAGCTGGCTCGCGGAACAGGGTGAGGAGCCCGCCCTCAACCCGCTCCCGGGCTTCCGCCCCGGTGCACACCCGCCACCGCACGCCCCGAGGGGTCCGCGGCGGCGGCAAAGGCCGCATCCCAGGCCAGGGCTGCCGGGGTGGAGCAGGCAATGGACGGCCCGCCCGGCACGGTCCGGGCGGCCGCATCCCCCGGAAAGTGGTCCTCGAAGATCCGCCGGTAGAGGTACCCCTCGGCCGTGGCGGGCGGGTTGATCGGAAAGCGCTCGCCGGCCCCCGCCAGCTCCGCCGCCGCGACGACGCGGGCCGCGTGGGCCTTGAGCCCGTCGATCCAGCCGTACCCCACCCCGTCGGAGAACTGCTCCTTCTGGCGCCAGAGGATCTCCGGCGGCAGGACCCCCTCGAAAGCCCGGCGGAGAAGGGCCTTCTCGATCCGCACCGGCCCTCCGGTGACCGGGTCTCGCCCCAGCTCCGGCGCCACGGCCGGCATCCGGCGGGCAGGATCGATGGACATGGCCAGGTCCAGGAACTCCAGGTCCAGGAAGGGGACCCTGGCCTCCACGCCCCACGCCGCCATGGACTTGTTGGCACGGAGGCAGTCGAACTGGTGGAGCGCCTCCACCTTCCGGACCGTCTCGTCGTGGAAGGCCTCCGGGTCCGGCGCCCGGTGGAAGTACAGGTAGCCTCCAAAGACCTCGTCGGCCCCCTCGCCCGAGAGGACCATCTTGACCCCCATGGCCCGGATCCGCCGCGCCAGAAGGAACATGGGGGTGGAGGCCCGGATGGTGGTGACGTCGTAGGTCTCGATGTGCCGGATCACGTCGGGGAGGGCGTCGAGCCCTTCCTCGAAGGTGTAGGTGAACCCGTGATGCGCGGTCCCCAGGTGGGCGGCAACCCGGGCCGCCGCGGCCAGGTCCGGCGACCCCTCGAGGCCGATGGCAAAGGAGTGGAGGCGGGGCCACCAGGCCTCGCTTCGGTCGTCGTCCTCCACCCGGTGGCGGGCGAACCGGGCGGCACACGCCGCCACGATGGAGGAATCGAGCCCCCCGGAAAGGAGGACACCGTAGGGGACATCGCTCATGAGCTGGCGGTGGACCGCCGCCTCCAGCGCGGTCCGGAGGGCCGGGGGCGCCAGGTCACGCCCGGCCACCGCGCCGTAGGAACGCCACGGACGGGAGCGGAAGGGGCGAAGCTCGCCCACCGCGCTGTCGTAGACCTGCCCCGGCGGAAAGGCCTCGGGCTCGACGCAGCGGTCCGCCAGCGCCTTGAGCTCCGAGGCCACCCAGGCGCGTCCGGCCTCGTCCCGTCCCCAGTAGAGGGGAATCACCCCCACCGGATCCCGGGCCACCACCCATCGCCCGGTGGCCGGCTCCAGCAGGGCAAAGGCATAGATCCCGTTCAGGCGGGCCAGCCCCTCGGCCCCGTGGGCTTTCCAGAGGGGGAGGATCACCTCGCAGTCGGAGCCGGTCCGGTACGCCCACCCCGCCTCCCCCCGGGCGGCCGCCTCCGCATCCAGCGTCTCCCGGAGCTCCCGGTGGTTGTAGATCTCGCCGTTCACCGCCAGGGCCAGCGAGCCGTCTTCGGACACGATGGGCTGCGCCCCTCCCGCCGGATCCACGATGGCCAGGCGCTCGTGGACCAGGAGCCCCGAGGTGCCCACGTGGACGCCGCTCCAGTCGGGGCCGCGGTGCCGCTGCCGGGCCGAGCAGGCCAGCGCCTGGGGGCGCAGGAGGTCCGGATCGTCACCGGGGGCAAGGTCGAAGATGCCGAGGATCGAGCACATTGAAGTCTCCGTGGGTGTCCCCGCCGAGCGAGGTGCCGAGCGGGGTGAGGGTGCGTCGTTCTGCGTGCGTCGTTCTGCGTGCGTCGTCCTGCGTGCGTCGTTCTGCGTGCGTCGTCCTGCGTGCGTCGTCCTGCGAGCCGCCCGGGTCATGAATCCCGGATACGAAAACGGCCCGCCGGGGAGGCGAGCCGCGAAGGGGAGGGACCGGGTCCAACCTGCCTGCATGCGCCGCCTACCGCCCGGGGCCTCCGGGACGATTGGGATTCCGACGGCGATTCGGATTCAGGGCGAGGGCGCAACGCGACAGGTTCATGGTCCGATTATCCCACGCGGGGTCACGGATGGCAAGGGGGGTGGGCGGAGATGCGCCCTCACCCTACTCCCCTCCGGCTGCCGCCCGCCGGGTGTAGCGGATGAAATCGGTGGAGGGCGGGATCACGTCCACCTGGCGCAGCAGGGTGGCCAGCTGACCCCGGTGGTAGGTGGCGTGGTTCACCACGTGGACCAGCATGTGCCGAAAGGTGGAGACGTGCGGCTCCCCGGCCCGGTCGTGGTAGTGGAGCTCCCGGTCCAGGTCGGTGGGCTCGAGGGCGTCCACGAAGGCGTCCTGCCGGGCGCGGACCTCTTCGAGGGTTTCCCGGAGTTCCGCCACGGAGCGATCCTCCCATCCCGGAGGGAGAACCGGATCCCCCGCCTCCCAGCGGGTAACCCAGATCAGGTCCGCCCCCACCAGGTGGGCGAGGGTGGCCCGGATCGTCGGGAAGCTGCTTCCCAGGCTCCGGTCCACGACCCCCTCGGGGAGGGCCTCGATGGCGTCGAAGAAGAGGTCATGGGCCCAGCGGTTGTAGGCCAGCAGCTCCTGGATGTCCTGAAGATCTTCCATGGG
>SKNW01000023.1 GCA_007120305.1 Gemmatimonadota bacterium
GAGCGCGACCATCAAGACCCATCACAACGTCGGGGGCCTGCCCGACGCGATGCAGCTCGAGCTCGTGGAGCCTCTGCGCGAGCTCTTCAAGGACGAGGTGCGGGAGCTCGGCCGGGTGCTCGGGCTTGGGCTCGCCCCCCCCCCGGAAGATCCGGAGGGCGTCCAGGTCCAGGTCCAGCCCCCGATCCTGAGCGGTGGACCTCGTCTCCTCCAGCTCCACCACATCCAGTTCCCGCTCCAGGAGCGTTCGGTAGGCGCGGAGGAAACGAATACGGCTCCGGTTGAGCTCTTCCAGCTCCCGTCGGCCTCCGTCGAGGGCTCGCTCGATCTCGCCCCGTGCACGCTCCCCCAGCTGCTCCGCCTCCCGGCGCACGCGCTCGGCGAACGCTTCGGCCTCTCGCCGGATGCGTCCCGCCGCCTCCTCGCCCTCGGCCCGCTTCCGTTCCGCTTCCTGGTCGGCCTCGCGGACGTGGAGCTCGGCCTCGCGCTGGGCCTGGGCCCGGATCTCCTCGCGAAGGGACTGGGCGCTCACCAGCGCCTCCTGGACCGCCGTTTCCCGTGCGTCCTGGCGGTCCACCCGTGCCTTGAGTTCGTCGGTCCGCTCTCGAAGGGACATGGCCTCTCGCACGAGCACATCCATGCGGTCGGCCACCGTCTCGAGAAACGCATCCACCTCCTGGGGTTCGTACCCCCGGAGACCCCGGCGGAAATCCCCGCGCTTGTTGCGAACATCCAGCGGCGTGAGTTCGATCATCCTTCCCGCTCCCCGAAAAGGGCCGTACCGAGGCGGATCATCGTGCTCCCCTCCTCCACGGCCACCTGGTAATCGTTGGACATGCCCATGGAAAGCTCCCGGCCCCGGTATCCGGGCAACTCGCTCCGGAGTTCCTCGGCCAGCTCCCGAAGCCCGGCGAAGGTGCGCCGGAGGACCGGTTCCCGGTCCGTGAAGGGCGCCATGGTCATGAGGCCGTCCACCTCGAGTCCCGGGAGTTCGAGAATCCGCGCCACCCCCTCCACTGCCTCCTCCCGGGGGAAGCCGGTCTTCGCCTCCTCGCCAGACGTGTTCACCTGGACCAGGATGCGAAGCGGCGGACGACCCTCGGGTGCCGTCCGGGAGAGCCGCTCGGCCAGCCGCACTGAATCCACGGAGTGAACGAGGTGGGCCACGCCGTGAAGGTCCGAGGCCTGCCGTCGCTGGAGCCGCCCTACCATGTGCCAGCGGCACTCCGGCTCCACCACGCGAGCGGCCCGCTCCACCAGGGACTCCACCCGGTTCTCCCCCAGGTGCCGGAGGCCCACGGCCAGTGCGGCCTCCACGACCTCAAAGGGGTGTCCCTTCGTGACCGCCACCAGCGTCACATCGTCGGGAGATCGTCCGCTCCGCTCTGCGGCGGCCCGAACCTCCTCCCGTACGCGGTCCACGTTCGCCTGCAGGGGATCTGATTGCATACCTGTAAGGTACGGGCTCCCGGAGCCGGGCGGAACCACCGGCTTCCCGCCTCGCCCCTGTGCCGGACGTGCGAAGGCCCTGCCGGTCCGCGACCGGCAGGGCCTTCGATTCACGGCGCGCTGCGAACTTCAGTGTCCCGACCTCGCGGCCGGGGGGCGCCGAAGGACCGTCAGCGCGTGGTGAAGGTGATGGGGATCTGGATCCACACCGGCACGCGCTGGTCACGGTTCATGGCCGCCGAGAACTCGAAGACATCGGCGACGCGCATCGCAGCCTGGTCAAGGGCGTTGTGACCAGACGACTCGTGAACGCGGAATTCCTGCACCACGCCGGTGTCGTCGATGAAGAAGTACATGAGCACGGTTCCGCCGACGCCCGCATCGCGAAGAAGGGGCGGGTATTCCCGCTCCAGCGCCCGGCCCACCGCCTGACGGTTTCGAACCTCGGGCGCCACGGTGAAGGGCGTGAAGGTCGGTCCGGCCCCAACGTCGGCTCCGGCGTCGGCACGGGGCGGGGGGAGATCCTCGGGCCGGTTGTCCTCGAACGTGGTGGGCGAGATCGTGATGTCCTCATCGATCACCGCGTCGGAAATGACGGGGTTCGCCGGGCGCTGGATCTGCTCGGGCGGCGGCGGGACCTCGATCTCCGGTGGGAGCTCGATGGCTTCGAACTCGTCCATCCGGAAGGAGACGTCCGATGCCGAGAGGTTCGGGAAGAACGCCATGATCGCCATGTGAAGGATCGTGGCGGCCACCATGGATCCCCAGAACCAGGCTCCGAACGAGCGCTTGAACCGATCGTTGGCGGTGTCGAAGAGGTCGACCCCTCCGGCCGCCACGGGCTGCTTGGCTGGTTTGCTCATCGTCTCACCCTCTGCATCTGCCGTTCCAGGTCCGTGGCGAAGACCACGTAGATGGCGCCGGCATCCTTGATTTCCTGCTGCACCGCGTCGATGTAACGGTACGGCACCCGGGCGTCCGCCCGGAGAGAGATCCGGAGGCGGCGGCCCGACTCCGCCCACGCGGGTGCCACCAGGCTGGACACGTCGGACATGGCGACCGGACGATCGTTGATGAAGACCTGCCCGGACTGTTCGACCCAGACATACATGATATTCTGCCGCTTCTCATCGATCTGCTGCGTGGCCGCGGCATCGGGCCACTCGATGTTTCGCTCCGTCTCCTTCCGGAAGACCGTGGTCACCATGAAGAAGATGAGCAGGAGGAAGGCGATGTCCGCCAGCGAGGAACTGGGGATCTGGTCCGACGCCTTCGACTTGCGCTGAAACCCGCCACCGGAGATCGCCATGGATCAGCCCTCCAGCATCTGAAGTGCGATTCGCTCGGCGCCGGCCATCTGCAAGCCGTCCAGCACCTGGATCATGTATCGGTGCTGTGCGTCCGGATGCGTCTTCACGGCGGCGATGAGGTTCGGATTCTGCGCCACCTCGATCCGCCAGATCCCCTCGATGTCCCGGGGGCTCACGGTGGACGTGTTCTGGCTGTCGCCGCGTCGCAGCTGCACGGTGCCGTTCGGCATGATGTCGATGTGCAGAATGTTGCGCTGCGAAACCTCGACCTCGTCCTGGGCTTCGGGAAGGACGATGGGAAGACCCCGGTCCTTCGGGAACACTGTGGTCACCAGGAAGAAGATGAGGAGCAGGAACGCGATGTCCGCCATCGAGGACGACGGGATCTCGTCACTGACCTTCTGCTTCTTGTTCAGCATCGCCACGTTGGTTTTCCTCCGGGGTTACGGGGCATCTGTAGGGGTTGTACAACAGGTCGCATCCGGGGTTCCACCCGGCGAGAGCCGTGGGTCAGGGCGAACGGGAGGCCGCTCAGACTCCCGAGGCTCCGGGACTGTCCTTTAGTTCCGAATCCTTGGCTTCGGGAGCCGGGGGGCTCGCCGGCCGCGTGCTGACCTCGGGCGTCGCGACCGAGATGGGGTCGACGGGGACCGCGGCGTTCGTGACCACCAGCGAGCCGGCTTTTTCCATGTCCCAGGCCAGGTTCAGGATCTGCTGCGTACCCTGTTCCATGTCGATGATCAGCTTGTCGATCCGGGTCACGAAGAAGTTGTACCCGAGGTTCACCGGGATGGCGATGAGCAGCCCGGTGGCGGTGGTGAGCAGCGCCACCTTGATCCCGCCGGCCACCAGCGTGGGGTTGACGTCTCCGGCCAACTCGATGGAGGCAAAGGCCAGGATCATCCCGGCCACCGTCCCCAGAAAGCCCATGAGCGGGGCCACGTTGGCGATGGTGGCGAGAATCACGAGCCCCCGTTCGAGGAAGCCGAGCTCGATGGTGCCGGTGGTGCTCACGGCCTGTTCGATCTCTCCACTCCGGACCCTTCCCTGCCGGATGCGGCGAAGCCCGGCGAGGAGAATGGCCGCAGCCGGCCCGGGGGTCTCGGCGGCCACGCGGATGGCTTCCTCGATTCTCCCCTTTTCCGCCAGTTCCTTGACCTCGGCGAGGACCCGGTCCGTATCCCTGTGCGCCACCCAGAGCGTCCATGCCTTGGCGATGATGACCCCGAGGGCGATGAGGGAGCAGAGGACGAGAGCGTACATCATGAGTCCCCCGTCGGCAAAGAGGGTCATGAGGTTGTACTGGAAGTCGTTGGACTCTTCCAAGACCGGGCTCCTTTGTGTTCCCTGGCCGCAATGGAAATCCGGGGACTTCCGCGGCGTTCATGGTTGGTGGGGAGGAGTGACGCGCCAATGTATGCGCCCCCTCCCAACGTGTCAAACGACAACTCGGCCCCTCGGCTCAGCGCCCCCCTCCCACCTTCAGAAGGGAGGGTCCGTTCCTGTCCGGACGGGAGGCTTCCAGAAGTCGGCGGAGACGGTCCCCGTCCACGCCCAGCTCGATCCGGCCGGCGCGAGCCACCGAAATCCGGGCGGTCTCCTCCGACACCACGATGACGAAGGCATCCGTCTCCTCCGACAGGCCGATGGCCGCACGGTGGCGCGTCCCGAGGGACTTGTCCGCCAGGGGTGTCTGGGTGAGCGGCAGGATGGCTCCCGCCGCCCGGATGGTATCGCCGCTGATGATCACGGCGCCGTCATGGAGGGGAGAGTTGGGGGTGAAGATCGTGGTAAGCAGCTGCGCGGACACCTTGGCCTGGAGCGAACTTCCGGTTCGCGCATAGTCATCGAGCCCCACTTCGCGCTCCAGGGCGATGATGGCGCCGGTCCGGGTCCGGGAAAGCGTTTCCACCGTCTGGACCAGCTCGTCCAGCAGATCGTCCCCCTCGATCTTCACCAGCACCCGGAAGAACCGGGTTTGCCCCAGCCGGGCCAGCGCCGCCCTGAGTTCGGGCTGGAAGACCACCAGGAGGGCGATGGCACCGTACTGGAAGAGGGCCTCCAGAAGGGCCTTGATGAGTTCGAACTGGAGGAGGAGGGCAAAGAAGTAGACGCCCACGAGGAGACCGACCCCGGCGATCATCTGCATCGCCCGGGTGCGCTTGAGAAGGAGAAGCAGCCGGTAGACGAGGAACGCCACGATGGCGATCTCCGCCAGGTCCGCTCCCCGCGGCCTCAGGAACTGGAACTGCTCCCAGAGCGCCGTCAGCACCGTGGTCTCCGGCCCTCGGAACGACCCGGTGACCCCTCAGGGCGAGGCCACGCCCGATCCGGGCCACCCTCGACGGAGGTCACCGGGGAACTCATCCGCGCATGGCGTCCGGCTCGGGGTCCTCGGGTGCTCCGGAGCGTCCGCCTGTCATCCCCATGGCCCCGCCCAGGGGCCGGGACGCTGCCGGCCCGGACTCAGTGCGGCGGGCCGGGGCGGCCACCTCCTCTTCCTCCCCGGTGGTCGAAGTCTCGGAGTCGGGCGTCTCCGCGGCAGCCCCTTCCACCGGACCGTCGCCTGCGTCGTTCACGGGAGGCTTTTTCTCGTCCGCCCCCCCGGCCCCATTGCCGGACCCGGCAAAGGCAGGGAGATCCTCCCGCGGAGGGAGGGGGTCGCCCAGGGCCAGCGCCGAAACGTCATCCCGATCCAGCGTTTCCACCTGGAGGAGGGCCTCGGCGATGCGGGTGAGCAGATCCTGCTCGGCCTCGAGCACGTCCCGGGCGCGGGCGTGCGCCTCGTCCAGGATCCGCTTCACCTCCTGGTCCACGAGTTGCGCGGTATGCTCCGATACCTCCCGGCGCTGCATGACGTCGCGGCCCAGGAAGACCTCCTGGTCCGAGTCTCCCACCGCCATGAGACCGACCACCTCGGACATCCCGAAGCGGGTGACCATGCGGCGGGCCATGGAGGTGGCGCGCTCGATGTCGTTCCCGGCCCCCGTGGTGACCTTTTCCGCGCCAAAGATCATTTCCTCGGCCACACGTCCGCCGAAGAGCATGCAGAGCTGGGCCTCGAGCCAGTCCTTGGTGTAGGAGTGCCGATCCTCCTGCGGGAGGGACGCCGTGATTCCCAGCGCGCGACCCCGCGGGACGATGCTCACCTTGTGGATCGGGTCCAGCCCGGGAACCCGGAGCCCGATGACGGCATGTCCGGCCTCGTGGTAGGCCGTGAGCTTCCGCTCGTTCTCCGTGAGAACGAGGCTTCGGCGCTCCGTTCCCAGCATCACCTTGTCCTTGGCCTGCTCGAAGTCGGCCATGGAGACCCGCTCGGCCCCGCCCCGGGCGGCCAGGAGGGCGGCTTCGTTGCAGATGTTGGCCAGGTCGGCGCCGGAGAGTCCCGGGGTGCCTCGGGCAATGACATCCAGGGCCACATCGTCCGTCAGGGGAAGTTTCCGGGCATGCACACGGAGGATCTGTTCCCTTCCCTTCACGTCGGGGGCATCCACCACGACCTGGCGGTCGAAGCGTCCCGGACGGAGGAGGGCGGGGTCGAGCACGTCAGGGCGGTTGGTGGCCGCCAGAAGGATCACCCCCTCGTTCGCCTCGAACCCGTCCATTTCCACCAGGAGCTGGTTCAGCGTCTGCTCCCGCTCGTCGTGCCCTCCGCCCAGTCCGGCACCCCGGTGTCGGCCCACGGCATCGATTTCGTCAATGAAGATGATGCAGGGCGCGTGAGCCTTCCCCTGCTCGAAGAGATCCCGGACCCGGGAGGCCCCGACCCCGACGAACATCTCCACGAAGTCGGATCCGGACATCTGGAAGAAGGGGCGTCCCGCCTCCCCCGCCACGGCCTTGGCCAGCAGGGTCTTGCCGGTTCCTGGAGGCCCCACGAGGAGAACCCCCTTGGGCAGGCGTCCACCCAGGCGCCCGAACCGCTGGGGATCCTTCAGAAACTCGATGACCTCGGAGAGCTCTTCCTTCGCCTCATCGGCCCCGGCCACGTCATCGAACGTCACCTTGGGCGTATCCGGCGAAATGAGCTTGGCCTTGGATCGCCCGAACTGGAACGCCTTGTTCCCACCGCCCTGCATGCTCCGGATCACCCAGAACCAGAACACGATGAGGAGGATCCAGGGGAGGAACCAGATGATGTTGGACCACCACGGCGAATCGGGCCATTCGGCATTCACGTTGATGCCCAGGGCCTCCCACTCGGCCACCCGCTCTTCGGAGACGTCACTGGGGACCGTGGCCCGGAACTGCCGGTACTCTTGCCCGTCGCGACTCACCTCCGAGCGGAGCGAACCCCGGACGCTCTTCCCCTCCACCACGAGGATGGAGTCCACGTTCCCCTCGAGCACCTGGCGATTGAACTCGCTGGTGTCGAAGGCCACCTCCGGCTCCCCCTGGCCCCTCATCAGGGTCAGCATGAGGAGGGGGAGCAGGATGAGGAGCACCCAGAAGGAGGCGGTCCGGCTCAGCCGGGACAGCCCGGGGCGGTTCGGTTCCTGCCGCTTGGGACCCTGATCGGCCATGTGTGCTACCGCTCGGTTCGTGGAATCCCCGGAGCCCGTCAGGGGCTCAGAGACTCCCGATGAAGGGAAGATGCCGGAAGTTTTCCGCGTGATCGAGTCCGTACCCCACGACAAACTCGTCGGGGCAGTCGAACCCGATCCAGCGGGCCTCCGGCTCCATTGTCGTCAGGCGCTTGTGGAGGAGGGCGCAGATCTCCAGGCTCCGGGGACCCCGTGACTCGAGAAGGGGCACCAGGCGCCGGAGGGTGTTTCCACTGTCAATGATGTCCTCCACGATGAGGACATCGCGCCCCTCGAAGGACGTGGTGGGATCGTAGAGAAGCTGCACGTCTCCCGAGGAAAGCGTCCCCGTCCCGTAGCTCGACGCCACGAGAAAATCCACCTGGAGGGGCAACTGGATCGTCCGAACCAGGTCGGCGAGAAATATAAACGACCCCTTGAGGAGTCCC
>SKNW01000103.1 GCA_007120305.1 Gemmatimonadota bacterium
CATGATCGAGTACCGCGCCGTCTTCAAGGCCTTCGGCGACCTGCCGGTCCTGGACGGGGTGGACCTTCGGGTGGCAGAAGGCGAGATGTTCGGGGTCTTCGGTCCCTCGGGGACGGGAAAGAGCGTGCTCCTGAAGACCACCATCGGGCTCATCGAGCCCGACCGCGGAAGCGTGGAGGTGGATGGCGAGTCCGTTCGTCCATGGGACCGGAAGAACCTGTCGCGCATCCGGCACAAGGTGGGGTACGTCTTCCAGAACGCGGCGCTCTTCGACTCTCTGAATGTCTGGGAAAACGTCGAGATGGGGATCCCCGAGGAAGAACTCCGCGGACTCTCCCGGCTGGAGCGCACCCGACGCATCTGGCATTCGCTGGAACTGGTGAACCTTGACCCGGCGCTGGTCGTCACGAAGCTCCCGGCCGAACTCTCGGGAGGGATGCGCAAGCGGGTGGGGATTGCCCGGGCCATCGTGGGGCGTCCCCGGATCCTCCTCTGGGACGAGCCCACCACCGGCCTTGACCCCGTGAACACCGCGGCGGTGGAACGGCTGATCGAGCAGCTGTCCGAGGAACTCAATGTGACCTCGGTCATTGTCACCCATGACATCGAGGGGGGTCTTCTGATGTGTGACCGCGTGGCCATGCTGCAGGGCGGACGACTGCGCTTCTGCGGGACCCCCACCGAGTTTCGCGCCTCGGATGACCCCTTTGTTCGAGCCTTTGCCGATCGCAGCGCTGCCCAGGCGGCGCTGGATCACCTGGAGATCGTATGACGGAAGGGAAGAACCGCCCCGCCCGGGGAGGAGAACGAACGGATCGCGAACTGGAGCAGGCCACCCCTCCCCTGGCAGGAGGGCGGGAGGTCCGGGTGGGCATCTTCGTGATCATGGGGGTGCTGGGCGTACTGTCGGTGCTCTTTCTCCTCACGGATCCGGGCACCTTCCGGGGGCGCTATACCCTCTTCACCACCGTGGAGAACGCCGGCGGCGTTCGGAGCGGAGACCCGGTGCAGATGCGGGGCGTGAACATCGGACGGGTACGGGGCTTCTCGCTGGACGACGACGAGGTGGCCATCACCCTGGAGATCAACGGGCAGTGGCGGATTCCTGTCGACTCCCGCGCGCGACTGGCGGGCGTCGGGCTGCTGGGAGGCCGGACGGTGGAGATCCTCCCCGGGGGTGCGGGGGAGAGCTTCTCGCCGGGCTCCGTGGTTCCCGGCGAGTCCACATCGGACCTGGGAGACCTGGCCTCCATCATCGGCGAGGAGGTGGAGGACCTCCTGGCAAGGATGCAGAGAATGCTGGCCGACTCCACCATCCAGGCCGTGCAGGGAACGGCCGTCGAGGCGCAGGAACTGGTGCAGTCCCTCGCCGCCGTGGTCGAGGCCCAGCAGGATGAACTCGCGGAAGCCCTGGCCAGCTTCCGGAGGTCGGCCGAGGGTGTGGAGGGCGTGGCCACCTCGCCCGAGCTGAGCCGGGCGGTGGCCCGGGCGGACAGCACCTTCCTTCGACTCCAGTCGGCCGGCGAGCGTCTCGAGGAGGTGTCCACCTCGCTCGGGGTCGTGGTGGGTCGCATGGAGCGGGGCGAGGGAACCCTCGGGCTCCTCTCCACCGACGAGGCCCTCTACCGGAACCTCACCTCGGCCAGCGCCTCCCTGGAGGCCCTTCTCGAGGACGTGCGCGAGAACCCGGGGCGCTACGTCCGGCTTCGCATCTTCTGACCCCACGCCTCCGCATCCTCTGCCCCTGGCCGCTGCCAAGGTGCCGGAGACGGAGCGACGAACCCCCCGGGCGGCCTGGGCCACCCGGGGGGTTCGTGCTGATCCGGCCTCTGGCGCGGGTCCGGGGTCACCACCCCGGCGCCAGCTGGAACCCCCAGTGTGCACCCTTCTCGGGACGCTGGAAGGGGTAGACGTAGTAGATCTCGAGGATGAGGGCGCCCAGGATGTTCAGGCGCGACGTCACGCCGGCGCTGGCCACGGGAATCCGCTCCAGCGACGTGCGGCTCCACTCAAGGGTGGGCGATGGTCCGCTTCCGTTCCACGCCATCCCGGCGTCGGCGAAGAGCGCAACTTCGGTGGGCACGAAGCCGAAGTCGATGATCCCCAGACGATCCGTCCCAATCAGAGGGACGCGCACCTCGGCACTGAGCACCCCGATCCGCTGGCCGAAGAGCCGCTCATAGACCGGGCAGAACTGGAATTCGGGCTGCTGCGGGTCGGCCGGGTCCCTCGGGGGAACGTTGCATTCCCGGAGCTGGTCGAAGGAGACGGCCGAGTAGCCGCGGATCAGGTATTCGCGCCCGAGGTAGATGTCCTGGATCACGCCGGACCTCCGACTCGCGTCCTCCACCTGGGACCCGTAGCGCCCGAAATGGAGTCCCCGGAAGGCGAAGGTCAGGTTCGTGGTGGGATTCATGTAGCGTCGGTAGTCCAGCGTTACCGTGTTGTAGTTCAGCGATCCGAAGGTGGCGCCCACCTCGGCCCGGAACCGGCTCCCCCGGATGGGCGAGACGAACCCGAAGAAGGAGTTGTCACCCACGTAGGCGGCACTGGCCTCGAAGAGATTTACCGGGTCGGGGAGTCCTTCCCGCACCGTGACCCTTCGTCGGTCGATGACCTGCTGGAACTGGTTCAGGACGTAGATGTCCTCCTCCACGTCGTACGAGTAGCGGTTCACCCCCGCAGAGAAGTCGAAGCGCCGGGACTGGTTGAGGGGGTAGGAGGCCAGGCCGAACGCCTGCGTCTGAAAGAGGCGCACGTTGGGGATCACGAATTCCGTGGTGCCCTCCTGCTCGCCGAACCGGCGCTGCGGAGCGAAGAAGAAGAGGTAAGGAATCCGCCCCGCTCCCACGCCCCAGTTCCAGCGGTTTTCCAGGTTCTGGTAGATGAACTGGCCGCCAATATCCTTGAGCGTTCCCTGCGCCTGCACGGCCACACCCAGGTTCCGATTCCCCAGCATGTCCGAGAAGAACGCGGCGATGGAGCCGCCGGCGAACGTGCCGAACCGGTCCGAGCCCACGGCCACGCTGGGCTGGGTGATGAAGTCCAGCGAGAGACCCGGGCGGTAGTCGCCCGCCGCATCCGGGGGGAAGGTGCCGGGAGGCGCCAGCGCCGTCTCCGGGTCCGCCAGGTAGGCCATGACGCGGGAGGGCACCGCAGCCTCGGCCGGAGGGATGAACCGGGCCGCCGGGTCGAGCTCGGCCACGGTGACCACCGGGGAGGCTGGAAGGTCCCGGGAGTCCACCGAGTAGACGTGGTACTCGAATTCATCGAAGACCGAGAAGACCACGGTCCCCGTCTGGGCCGCCACCGACATGGCCGGCGACATGTCGGTGATTCCGCTCACACCGGTAGCCACCCGCGTCACCCTCTGGATCTCTCCCGTCTCCAGCTCCAGGCGGAAGATGTCGCTGAACCCGTCCGGATCGGAAAGGAAATAGAGCCCGCGCCCGTCGGGGGTGAATTGCGGATTCGTGTGGCGAACATTCCCGAAGATCTCCAGCGCCTGGATCTCCCGGGATTCCACGTCCATGAGGGCGATCCGCATCTCGGAGTAGACCAGGCGGTCGAAGTCCGTTTCCGGGCCCCGGTCCGAGACGAACGCCACCGTCCGCCCGTCGGGCGAGAAAGTGGGCTGGACCACGGTGTGCCGGTCCGCGGTGAGCGCGCTGATCTCCTCCGTCTCCAGGTCCACCAGGTAGAGATCGGTGGACCCGTCGGCCTGCCCCGAGAACACCATCTGGCGTCCATCCGGGGACCAGGCCGGCCCCGTGATCTCGCCAAGGGTCCGGGGGACCCGGATCCGGCGCTGCTCGCGCCCCCGCTCCGCGTCGGCGATGACGATCTCGTTCAGACCGTTGGCAAAGACTACAAAGGCGATCTGCCGGGAGTCAGGGGACCAGGAGCCGGAGGAGTCGATGAAGCGAAGCGCGTCGGTGTGGGGGTCGGAGCTGGCGCTGGAGAGCCGGCGGATGGTCTCCCCGGTCCGGGCGTCGGCCAGGAACAGGTCGAAGGTGAAAAGGTCCCTCTCGGAAATGTAGGCCATCCGCGTCCCGTCCGGAGAAATCGACGGGGCCACGTTCTGCCGGCCCGCACCCGTGGCCGGAGCCAGGAGAAGGGAGCCGGACTCGCCCGGTGCCAGGCGGTCGGCCATGAGCGGCCGGTAGTGCTCCTCTGCGGCGGCGCGCCAGGCCGTGGAGAGGGAATCGGGCGAGATCCCCAGGGTGCTCTGGATGGCAGGCGCCCAGCCAGTCCGAAGCGCGGACCGGAAGAGGCTCACCACGACTTCGTCCCCGTAGGTCCCCCCGATGTAGGTCCAGAATGCCTGACCGAAGCGGTAGGGGAAGAAGCGGGACTCCCGGGTGAGCTGGTCCAGGGTGGGGAAGTCATCCCGGAGGATGGCATCCCTCAGCCACATGGAGGTAAAGGCGTCTTCCCGGCCCACCGAGAGGTACTCGGCCATTCCCTCCACCATCCAGAGGGGCATCATGAAGAGCCCCTGGAGGCCCCCGCCCCGGCGGGACTGGGCAATGTTATACTGGAAGGCGTGGACCAGCTCGTGCCCCAGCACGTGGTCCGTGGCGGCGTAGGAACTCCCGATGGGCATGACCACGCGGTTCTTGAGCGACTCGGTCACACCGCCCACGCCCTCGCTCACCGCCCCCCCGATGGTGTTGGTCTGCTGGAAGTCGGGGTGATCCGCGTAGAAGATCAGGGGCTTCCGATCCTCGAACTCGTGCTGAAAGAGCCGGGCCAGCCGTTCGTACCAGCGCTCGGACATGCGCGCCAGGTCGTCGACGACGGCCTCGTTCTTTTCGTAGAAGTAGATTTCGAAGTTGGGGGTCGTCAGGACCCGGAAGTTGAACTGGTCGTACTGGACCTTGTTCCGGCCGAAGTACTGAGCTTCGGCGGGAATGGGGGCCAGCATGGTGATCGCGAGGAAAGCACCGAGAGCGGCGGCCGCGCGGCCGCCGAAGGAACGTCCCCTGCGCATCCGCAACGTGCGCCGGTCAGACATGGAAGGACCTTTTCGAAAAAGTATCGCAGTGCACCACCGGAGCTCGGAACGCCGGCGGAACGAGGGGAGTCTCGCGGTCCTACCCGACTGTCCCCTTCGGGATCCGGTTGGAAAGCGGGAGCCGCAGGCCTTCTCCCGCCTTGCCCTGCCTTCCGGGGACGCCATCTTCGAGAGACCCCGTGGCGGCCGCGCACGGCGATAATCCCACGAAGCGAATTCCTCAACCGACACGGCTCCCCGCATGAACCACGTATCTCCCGCAGAAGGTTCCTTGCCTGACCGTCCGGTGGCTCCCCGTGCCACGCCTCCCGTCATGGTGGGTCGGCCGCCTTCCCTTGTGGACGATTCCCGGAAGGATGCGTCCCAGAAGGATGCGTCCCTCGAGGACGTGTCCCTGGAAGACGTGGAGACGCCCGCGGCCCTCATCGACCTGTCGCGGGTCCGGCGCAACCTCCGCACCACCGTGGACTACGCCCGGGCGCACGGCCTGGCCTGGCGACCCCACGTGAAGACCCACAAGTCCCCCGACCTGGCCCGCCTGCAGCTGGAGGCGGGGGCCACGGGGCTCACGGTGGCCACCCCCCGGGAGGCGGAGGTCATGGCCGAGGTTACCTCCGACCTCCTTCTGGCGCATCCCCCGGTGGGGCCCAAGATCCCGCGCATCCTCGCACTTCCCGACCACGTGCACCTCGTGGTGGCCCTGGACTCGGCGTCCCTGGTGGATCCCCTGGCCCGGGCCGCCCGGGCCGCCGGACGCACCCTGGGGATCCTGGTCGAGGTGGATGTGGGGATGGGTCGGGTCGGGCTCCAGGAGCCGGAGCAGGTGGTTGCGCTGGCGCGGAGCATTGCCGCCGCGGGACCGGGGCTCGCCTGGCAGGGGCTTCTCTTCTACCCCGGGCACATCCGCCTGCCGCAGGAGGAGCAGGGCTCCCTGCTGGCCCAGGTGGCCCACCGCCTGGGGGCGTCGCTGGACGCGCTCCACCGGGCGGGCCTCCCCCCGGCCACGGTGAGCGGGGGTTCCACGCCAACGCTCTACCAGAGTCACCGGATCCCGGGGCTCACGGAGATCCGACCGGGGACCGTGATCTTTCACGACCGCGATTCGGTGGCGCTGGGGGTGGGTACGCTGGACGACGTGGCCTACACCGTCCTGGCCACCGTGGTGAGCACCGGGGTTCCCGGACAGGCGGTGGTCGACGCTGGCTCCAAGGCGCTGGCCAAGGAAGAGTTCCGGGCCCTGCCGGCCGGCCTTGCGGGGGGAGCTTCGGGAGGCGGCGGCTACGGCATCCTCCTCGATCGTCCCGATGTCCGCGTGGCCTCCGTCTCGGAGGAACACGGGGTTCTCGATCTCTCCGCCACCGACTGGCGCCCCGCGGTGGGCGAGAGGGTCCGCATCGTTCCCAACCACGTCTGCGTCTCGGTGAACCTGCAGGATCGGCTGTTGGCCTTCGATCCGGAGGCGGAAGACGGCGCCAGACTCAAGGAGGTTCTCCTCCCTGGCCGGGGGCGGCTCCGGATCGGATCTACCTGAGCCCCTGGCCTGAACCTCTGGCGTGAGCCCCCGGCGCGAGCCCCCGGCATGAGCATGAGCCCCGGGCTTGAGTTCTGCACATGTGAGGGGGGAGGTGCGCAGGAACGGGGTCTCGCCGTATCTTGATTGGTACCCTGGGGCTCCCTGGCTGGATCGGCCGACGGCCGGCCGAACACGGAACTCCCCCGCCACCCCTGATCCCCCGGTCGAAGTCCTGTCCGGGTAAACCGGACGTCTCCATGCCCGAACTCCGCGCCGTCGCCACGGACCACGCCCCGGCCGCCATCGGCCCTTACGCCCAGGCCATCATCTCCGACGGATGGATCTACGCCTCGGGGCAGATCCCCCTGGATCCTCAGACCATGGAGATGGTGGACGGGGGCATCGTGCCCCAGACTCACCGGGTCCTGGCCAATCTGCGCGCGGTGCTGGAAGAGGCCGGAGGCGGACTCGACACGGTGGTCAAGACCACGGTGTTCCTCTCGGACATGGGGAACTTCACGGCCATGAACGAGGTCTATGCAGAGTATTTTGGCGACCATCGCCCCGCCCGGGCCGCCGTGCAGGCTGCGGCGCTCCCCCGGAACGTGGACGTGGAGATCGAGGCCGTGGCCCGCGTCCGCTGACGGCGACCCCGATTTCCGCAGAGCTCCCATCGGAGGTTTCCGGATCATGAAGCGCGCGCTCGTCCTCTCGGCTCTGGCCCTCTTCCTCGGGGGGTGCTCTGCCCTTTCGGGTGGCATCACCGCGAGCGACCCCTTCCTGGCCAGCGCCGAGCGCCGCCTGTCGGTCCGGGTGGAGAACATCCACCAGGACGACATGAGTGTGCGGGTCCTTGGCGCTGGCCGGCGCCATGATCTCGGACGCATCCAGGGGCGCACCGTCCAGCAGTTCTCCGTGCCCTGGCCCTCTCACCAGGAGGTCCGGTTCCAGATCGAGCCCATCGTGGGGCGGCGCCACACCACCCATAGCGTCTCCGCCGGTCCGGGAGAGCGGGTCCACCTCGTCATCACCCAGCCGGTCGAGCGTTCGGTGGTGCGCCGATGAGGGTTCACGCCCCGTAGGGCACCCAGATGTTCTTTACCCGGGTGGCGTGCTCCACGAAGACCTCGCCCTCGCCCCCGGCCACGTCGGCCCAGTTCCTGAGGG
>SKNW01000060.1 GCA_007120305.1 Gemmatimonadota bacterium
CCGATGGTACCGCTCCACCCATCGGAGCGCCCCTTCCGGCGCGTGGACCCGCTTCCACGCCCCCGCCACCGACTTGTTGGCCTCGGCCAGCGTGGGGTAGGTGTGGATCGTTCCCAGGATCTTGTTCAGGCCGATCCCGTGCTTCATGGCCAGCGTGTATTCGGCCACCAGGTCCCCCGCCCGGGGTCCCACGATGGTGGCGCCCAGGATACGGTCCTTCCCCGGCACGGTGAGCACCTTCACGAAGCCCCGGGCCGACTCGTCGGCCAGGGCCCGGTCCGACCCCTTCATGTCGAAGCGGGTCACCTCGTACGCCGTGCCCTTCCTTTTCGCCTCGTCTTCGGAGAGCCCCACCCGGGCCACCTCGGGATCGGTGAAGGTGGCATGGGGAAGAAAGCGGTAGTCCACCTTGAACCGCTTGAAGGGATTCCAGAAGAGGGCGTTGACGGCGGCGAACCAGGCCTGGTGGGAGGCGGCATGGGTGAACTGGTAGGGCCCCACGCAGTCCCCGGCGGCGTAGATGCTGGGCACCCGGGTCTGGAGGTACGCGTCGGTGTCGATCCGGCCGTCGTCGGTGAGCTCGACCCCCACCTCCTCGAGCCCGAACCCCCGGGTCCGGGCCTTTCGCCCCACCGCCACGAGGACCGTGTCGAAGGGGATGCGGCGGGTCTCTCCCTCGCGCTCCACCACCGCCACCTTCTCCCCCTCTGCCTTCTCCCCGGCCACCACCTCGAAGCCCACCGCCTTCCACCCCGTGAGGAGCTCCACCCCCTCCTCCCGGAGCACCGCGGCCACGAGCTCCGCCACGTCGGGATCCTCGCCCCCCAGGATCCGGTCCGCCATTTCCACCTGCGTCACCCGGGCACCCAGGCGCTGGAAGGCCTGGGCCATTTCGCATCCGATGGGACCGCCCCCCAGGACCAGGAGCCGCCCCGGATGCTCCTTGAGCTGCCAGAGGGTGTCGGAGGTCAGGTAACTCACCGCTTCCAGCCCCGGGATCGGGGGCACGAAGGGCCCCGCCCCCGAGGCCACCACGATGTGGCGGGTGGTCAGGGTCTGGCCGTTCACCTCGACGCTCCAGGGACCCGTGATCCGGGCCTCCCCCTGGATCACCTCCACCCCCAGCCCCTCGTAGCGCTCCGGAGAGTCATGGGGGGCAATGGTCTCCACCACCCGGTGCACCCGGTCCATGACCTCGGCGAAGTCGTGCGAGGACGAGGCCTCGCGGATGCCGAGCTCCCGGTGTCGGCCCACGTCATGGACGAAGTGGGCCGAGCGGATCAGCGCCTTGGAGGGCACGCACCCCGTGTTCAGGCAGTCTCCCCCCATCTCTCCCTTCTCGATGAGGGTGACCCGGGCCTTCACCGCGGCGGCAATGTACGCCGTGACCAGCCCCGCCGAGCCCGCCCCGATGACCACCAGGTTCCGGTCGAAGCGCTTCGGCCGGGGCCATCCGCGGAGGACCTGCCGGCGCTTCACCCCCCGGACGATCCAGGTGGCAACGAGCGGGAAGATCCCCAGGAGCGCGAAGGCCCCGAGGACCCGGGGCGAGAGGATGCCGCCCAGGGACTCGATGCTTGCGAGCTGCGTGCCGGCGTTCACGTAGACCGCGGTGCCCGGAAGCATCCCCACCTGGCTCACCACGAAGAAGGGGAGGACCCGGATCGGGGTGAGGGACATGGCCAGGTTCACCACGAAGAACGGAAAGAGGGGGACGAGGCGGATCATGAAGAGGTACAGGGGGCCGTCCCGCCGCATCCCCTCGTTCAGGACCTGCATCGCGCCTCCGAACCGGCGCTGTACCGCATCCCGGAAAAGGAAGCGCCCCACCAGGAAGGCCAGCGTGGCCCCGATGGTGGAGGCGAAGGAGACGATGATCGTTCCCCAGAGGAGCCCGAAGAGGGCCCCTCCCACCAGGGTGAGGATGGCCGCCCCCGGAAGCGAGAGCGCCGTGGCCCCGATGTAGATCCCGGCGTAGATCCCGACGGCCAGCCACGGGTTCTCGGCCCGGAACGCCTCGAAGGTGGTCAGCTGCCCCCGGACGAAGTCCAGCGTCAGGAAGCGGCCCAGGTCCAGGACGAAGAAGGCTCCGACGGCCGCAGCCAGCACGGCGAGGAGGAGAACGCGGGAGCGAGTCATGGACCGTGGGTCTCGGGGAGGTGGCGGGGTCGGGAACGAGGCGGGAACGCGGCGGGATCAGGGCCGGAGCGAGATCGGACGGGTGAGCATGGACCGCCAGGCCCAACTCGGCAAGCGTGGACCGAGCCGGCGGGAGGTGTACCTTGGGAAGGCCGCCAGGTGCCCTGCACGGCATTCTGCGGCACGGCATTCTGCGCCCTCCCCTCCCTCGGAACGCCTCGTGTCCATGCACTGGTTCCCCGCTGCTCGATCCGCCCGTCCGGCCGCGCTCCTTCTCCTGCCTTTTTTCCTCTGGGGATGCGGAGGCCACGCCCCCCTGGCGGATCCGATTCCCGACGGTGCGGCAGGCGGAGCCCTGCCCGCCACCGTCTCGCCATCGGCGTCGGCCGAGCAGGAGGCCCGGGAGCTGGTGGCCGCCGGGGCGCCAGGAGCCGCCGTCCTCCACCTCGACGCCTCGGGCCTCCACCTGGGGGTGGCCGGCGAGCGGGCCCTGGGGGGCGGAGACCCGGTCACCGCGGATGATCGCTGGCACCTGGGCTCGAACACCAAGGCCATGACCGCGGTCCTCGTGGCCCGCCTGGTGGAGGCCGGCGTCGTCGGCTGGGACGACACGGTGGAGAGCTGGCTGGCGGAGCTGGATCCCCATCCGGCCTACCGCGGAGCGACGCTCCCCCAGCTCCTGGCCCATCGGTCCGGTCTCCCGGCCAACGCCGAGCCGGCGGTGATGATGGCCCTCTTCGGCGCTGATGCCCTGCGGGACCCGGTGGCCGACCGCCGGAGCTATGCCGCCTCCGTGCTGGGCCCGGCGGATGGGGTGACGGCCGGCGTGGCAGGCGGCGTGGCGGCGGGACCGGGGGACCCCGCCCCCTTCCTCTATTCCAATGCCGGGTACGTGGTTGCGGGCGCCATGATCGAGGCGGCCACCGGGGAGGCCTGGGAGTCGCTGATCCAGACCTGGGTCTGGGAGCCCCTGGGCATCACCACCGGGGGATTCGGCCCTCCGCCCGACGGCATCCAGGGCCACCGGGCCGACCCGGAGGGGCGCCTCACCCCCCAGCCGCCCGGCGCCTTTGCCGACAATCCGCCTGCGCTGGGTCCCGCGGGACGGGCGCACATGACGCTGGCGGACTACGGTCTCTTCCTCCAGGCCGTGCTGGACGGGGCGCGGGGCGAGGGGGATCCCGGCTTTCTCTCCACGGAGAGCTGGACCCGGCTCCTCTTGCCCATGGAGGGGCCCCGGGCCCCCGGGGACCCGGCCTATGGCCTGGGGTGGGGGGTCCTCGAGGAGGGGCGACTCCTCCAGCACGCGGGCTCCAACGGCCTCTGGTTCGTCCGGGCCCGCCTGGCGCCGGGAGCGGGGCGCGCGGTAGTGGTGGCCGTCAACGAGGCCCGAGTTGACCGGCTGGGCGACGCCATGACCCGGATTCTCGAGGGCGGTGAGCCCCCGCGTCGTTGAGCTCCCCGGACCGGGATCGGAGCATGCCCCCTGCAGCCACCTCTGCCGGCCGGCCCGGGTCAGCGCTCACCGCGACTCGGTCCAGGCGTGGATACGCTGCTCCAGCAGGTCAAGCGGCATCGCCCCGGCGCCCAGGAGCTCGTCGTGAAAGCCGGCAATGTCGAAGGTCTCGCCCAATCTCTCCGAGGCCCACTGGCGCAGTGTGCGAATATGCTCGCTCCCGACGAAGTAGCTGACGATCTGGCCGGGCTGGGCCAGCATGCGATCAATCAGGCCATCATGCTGGTCCTCCGCGTCGGCCCAGGTCAGCCGGGCAAGATCCAGAGCCTGCTCCCGCGTCCAGCCTTCATGATGCAGTCCCGTCTCGATCACGAGGATTGCTGCCCTTTGCAGCTGGTCGAACAGGACCCCGACCTCCGCGATGTCGTCTTCACCGTAGAAGCCAACCTCCCGAGCGAAGCCTTCCGCGTAGATCCCCCAGCCCTCGGTAAAGCCTGGAAACGGCAGGTAGCGACGTATCAGGGGTAACCCCAGCTCCTGCTGCAACGCGATCTGATGGTGGTGCCCGGGAATGGTTTCGTGCACAACCAGCCGCGGCAGACCCGCGCGGCTCACGTCGGCCGGATCCTGGATCGCGAAGGAGAAGATGCCGGGCCGCGATCCGTCGGCAGCGGGGAGGAGGTACATGCTCGGCGCGCTGTTGACCGAATGGTCGGGTGCCAACCGAATTTCGACCGCTGCCCGGGGGAACCGGCCGAAATGGGGCTGGAAGTGGTGCCGAGCCTTTTCCAGCCATTCGTTGGCAATGGCCAGCAGTTCCTGGCGACCCTCGTCACCCTCGGCGACACGGTACGAGGTCTCGGCCCGGAGGGCCCGGAACCGCTCGGCCGGGCTTCCCTCGCTCAAGCCCATGGCAACGAGCGCCTGATCGAAGTCCTCGGCCACCTTGTGGAACTCGGCCAGGGCTTGGTTGTGGAGTGCAGCCGGGTCCAGATCCACCGTCGTCTGCTGACGCAGGCGAGCGCGGTAGTACGCGTCCCCGCCTGGAAGACCGCCCATCCCGATGTTGACCGTGCGCGACTCGAAAAGCCGGGCACGGGCGGCATCACGCATCCGCTCCACGCCGGGGTACGTGCTCGCACGGACGGCTTCGGTGGCTTCCGTGGTGAAGCGGTCGATGGCCGTGGGCGAGAACGCGCCGCTCTCCTCCATGCGTTGGCGCATGGACGTCACCAGGTCGCTTTGCTCGGCGGGCGTGGCGAGGATTCCTTCCAGGTCCGCGATCACGCGTTCGAGGATGCTCCTGGGCGGAAGCACGCCGCGTTCGGCATGGGCTTCGAACAGGGCCACGGTCTCGTTCGCCGCCTGGTCGAAGGCGTACAGTCGCGAAATGTAGTTTCGGGCCAGCCTGGCGTTCGACAGCTGGTGGCCATGGGTCATGAGGTTCCAGAACTCGTAGTGCAGGCCGAACTGGCTGATCGCGTAGGGGAGGCCCAGCGGCGCACCATAGAAGGGTTCGGCCGCCGCGATCTCCGCATCCAGCCACCAGCGCCAGATCTCCCAGGTCAGGCGTTGGTCGGATGGCAGTCTGTCAGGGTCGTACCGGTCGAGTTCCGTGCGGAAGCGGCGGACCAGCGCGCTCCGCCGATCGAGCTCCAGCTGCGTGCGAGGCGCCAGCCTGGACGAGTGAACATCAATGAGGCGCCCATCGATCATTCCGAGATGCGTCAGGGTTTCCGGATCCGAGGCCAGGTACTGGATGAACTGCCGCGTGGCCATGGTTTCCACCCGACCCGGTTTGCCATGGAGAACAGCGGTCAACCACCAGGCGAGCATGGCCGCGCCGATCAGGAGCAGGATCCCGATCGTGACAAGGACCCGCCGGAGAGGTTGCCCGGGCGCCAATCTCCCGGGCGCGGGATGTGCTGGCATGGGGCTCATCTCCTCCGGGCCGTTTCGGATAGGGGCTGTTTCGGATGAGGCCCGTGTGACGGTGGACCGTTCAAACGTGGCCCGTTCGGGTTCCCGTTTAGCCGCTTCGTGCGGTCTGGTCAAGAGTTCTACTTGACGGACGACGCGGGCGGCCCACATGGACCGACCTCGTGGTGGGAAGTACCGACCCAGAGATTGAGGAGGGGTGTTTCGTTCGATCTTCACTCGCATGCCGCTGGGAGACCGGAAGGCTCGGATCGACACTCTTGAGACCCGCACATGGACCGCCTCCCAGGGGTTGTACCGGCTCTGCGCCCGCCCCTCGGCAAGCTGGGATGCGGTGCGCTCCGACACCTTTCGCCTTACCGTGAGGAGCCCCGAGGGGCGTGAGCTCTACCAGGGCTTCGTGCTCCCGGTCCCGCACCGGATCGTGACGCGGGACGTCGTGGTGCGGTAGGCCATCCTGCAGTCAGGGTACGCAATGTCCATGCAACGACGGTGGGTTCGCCTCCTGGGCGGGGCGATCCTCGTGCTTTTCGCGGCGGCATGTTTCCCCGCCGTAACCCACGGCCCAAGGGTGGATTCGGGCCTCTCCGTCGGCGCGACGCTGGGTGGCACGGTGGGAAGCCCGAGCTACACCGTTGGAGATGCCGGTGGGAACCGACTGCGGAACGCGGTGAAGGCGGTGTACCTCGGGTACGGAAGGGCTCCCTCGACGCCCGGCGGCTTCGGAGCGTTTGCCGCCGTGTCCGTGCCCGCCATGCAGGTCGACACCTACCTTCAGCTGCCGCCCGCCTGGACAGGTGCCTTCGTGGGCGGACTCGGTGTGGCCGCCGACCCGCAGGCCGTCATGCCCTACGTTCAATTCGGGAAGGTGTCGACCGAGGGGATGGGCTGGTGGACGTCGCTCGGCCACGGTCGCTACGCCCCTGATGATCTGAGCCTCTGCCCTTCCCGCGCCTGGATGGGAACGGCGGCGATCCAGGGAACAAGTGGCCCATTCCGTTCACAGTTCTACCTTCAAGGCGCTGTCGGACACGTCCCGGGATACCGGCAACGGGAGCCAGCCCGCTGCGACCGCGGTGAAGCGGGGCATGCACTGGCGCTCGGCGTATCGCTGGGGTGGCAGCAGCGCCGTGACCCTTCACCTCGATGACCATGCTTCGAATCCCCACCGCTCTGCGTCGCCGCGTTCCGGTGCTTCTCCTCGCTGCCTTTGCCCTGGCCGCGGCGGGGTGTGGAGATGCGGGAGATGCGGGAGCCGGCGACGCGGTCCGGGAGACGCTCCCCGGGGGCGGAACGCTGGTCCGCTACGCCGCCCTCCCCACCGAGCCGACCCACATGCTCGAACCGGACCTCGTGCTGGGCGTCCTGGAGGGCGAGGAATGGGAGATGTTCGGCGACGTGCGAGGCTTCGACGCGGGCTCGGACGGCGCGATCTACATCCTGGACTTCCATCCGCGCGTGATTCGCGTCTTCGGCGCGGACGGCGCCTACCTTCGGACCCTGGGCGGACCCGGCGACGGCCCCGGCGAGCTCACGCAGGCAAACGGACTCCTCAAGGAGCCCGGGGGCCTCCTGTGGGTGAACGACCACGGAAAGATGCGGATCCTCGGGCTTCGTTCCGACGGCACCGAGGTCCTCCGTGCGCCCTTCCCGGTGCCTGGGTGGGGGTACGCCTGGCCAGGCGAACGGGATGCCGAAGGGCGGTTCTGGGAAGGGATGTGGCACCGCGACGGAGCCAATGTGATGCCGGACCCGGGACTGAACGAGGCGAGCGGGCGGCTCTGGTTCCACGCCGTGCACCCCGAGACCGAGGTCCGGGACTCGGTCTTCATCGGGGAGCAGCATTCGCGCTCCTGGATGACGGCCTTCGAAGGGGGCGGCTTTTCGTTGATGGCCATCCCCTTCGAGGCCCGATCGGCGACGATCCTGGACCCCGAGGGCGGGTTCTGGACCACCGAGGGGGCGGACTACCGGATCGTGCGACTCGACGCCGGCGGCGACACGGCCCTTGTCCTCGAGGCCGGGGTCCCGCGGGCGACGGTAACCGCTGGCGACCGGGATGCGCTCCTCGAGAGATTGACGGTGCAGGGGAACATGCCCGAGCCCGCCGCCCGGGAGCTCCTCCGGGCCGGGTCGGACCGGCACCCGGCCGTGACCCAGCTCTTCCTCGACGACAGGGGCCGAGTCTGGGTGGGTCGAGGGCGCGGGACGTCGGATCTTCCGCCCCTCTGGGACGTCTTCGAGCGCGATGGCTCCTTTGTGGCGAGCGTCGAGCCTGCGTTCATGCCGAGCTCCACGGGCATCCTCCCCCGCATCCGGAACGAAAACGCCCATTTCCTCGTTTCAGGAGAGGGCGGGGAGCCCACCGTGGTGCGCGCCCCGGTGCACTTCTGATCGGGCGAGCTCCAGGTCCTGCTCCCGGACCGGCTGTGGGCGGCGGGCTCCACAAGGCTGTACATTCGGCTGTGGCGCCGGGCAAGGCCGAACGCTAGAACCCGTCCCGCCCCACCGGGCACCCTGCTCGAATCCACTCGCCGAACACCTTCAGCGTCGTTCCAAGGAGCTCCCGGGTCGGCTCATCGTGCAGCCGCCCGTCCTCGAACTTCTTCGCGGCGAAGGTCAGGTAGAATCCGGGCCTGGGAAGCACGGGGGTCGCCGTGAAGACCAGCGATTGCCGGAGCGACAGCTGCCCACGCATCGTCCCGCTCGCCCCCCCCGAAGCCCCCAGAAGAAGGGTGGGCAGCCCCGTGATGGGCGGATCCTTCACGGGCCGGGATCCCCAGTCGATGGCGTTCTTCACCACGGCGGGCACGCCGAAGTTGTACTCCGGCGTCGCGATGATCAGCCCGTCCACCCGCCGGAGTGCGCTGCGAAACTCGGTAGCCACCGCCGGAGGGTCCTCGCCGTCGACGTCGGGATTGTAGAAGGGAAGCCTTGCGAGGTCCGTGCCAGCCTCCAGCGTGAGTCCTTCCGGGGCCAGTTCGCGTGCGGCGCCGAGGAGCGCCCGGTTGAAGGACCCTTCCCGAAGGCTCCCGCAGAGCGTCAGGACTACGAGGTCCCGCGGATCGTTCGGTGGTGAGGTCATGGCGGCAACTCCCCAGGCGCATGGGCCGGGCAAGAGGATTCGGCGGGGTCCGGCGGGGTCCTTCGCACTTCGACCGGTCCCCTTCGGTACAGCCTTGCAGGGTTCGAGGGTCCACGTCGGCCCGGACGCCTCGGACCTCGACCGCCGCCTCGGGCCTCGACCGCCGGCTCCGGCCTCTCGCCGGCGGGACCGGGACTCATCCCGGTCCGTCCAGGGCGACTTGCCCGGTCATGGGTGGCTCCCCACCTTGCTCTTCGCCCTTCCAGGTCGTCCGGGTCTCCTTTCCCTGCCCCGGCACCCTGATCCTATGACCCCGGACCCGGCGCATGGAGCGCATCCCCATGAAGGCACGATGGATCCCGCTTCTGATCGTCACCACGGTGGTCGGTGGCGCCCTCACGGTGGCCGGCTGCGCCACCACGCCAGGCACCGCATCGGCAGGGGACACCGGGCCGGCGGCCGCGCCCGGTGCCCCGTTCGTGCGACTCCTGAACATCACCCCGGCCGATGGCGTCCAGGTTGACTCCACCACCGTGGTCGAGCTGACGGTGGCCTACCACATCCCCGATTTCGACCCGGACCGCAGCTACAGGCTCTCCGCCATGTTTGCCGGCGCCGACGGAGGCCTGTTCAGCAGGCGTCAGCCTCCCGGACAGCTTCACTCGCCCGCCGGGGTGGTGACAGTGCGGCAACCCCTGGAGGCGCTGTGGTCCAGCGGCGGGAACTCGCCCGCGACGCCGCTCACCGGGGCCGTCTTCCTCTTCGAGTCCCACCCCGAGCCCCTTTCGGCGGATTCGGTCCAGCAGGGAGAGCGGATGCTCGTCCGCACCTCGGGCGTATCTCGCGTACGAGCCCAGAGCCGAACCTTCCATTTCAACGGAGCCGGCCCGGCCCGAAACCTGGGAGGGGGACTCCCCCATCTTCTCGAGAGCTACTGGACCTTCCGGTCCCACAAGGCCTTCGCCGTGGCCTACGAGTCCGCCACCCGCTGGACGTACGGCTACGCCTTCGGCTTCCGCTCCCCGGACGGTGCGGTGGAACGGGCCCTGGAGGAGTGCCGGTCGTCTGCGGAGCGACGCGGGATCGACGCGTCATGCCAGGTGATGATGGTGGACGGGGACCCGGCCGAACCCGTCGCTGGAGGAAGCCCGGGGAGCTGATGCGGGCCGGCCGTGCGCGGAGGCCAGCGATCAGCGCCCGCCTCCTCCGCCCCCGCCCCCGCCTCCTCCCGAGGACCCGCCGCCCCCTGACCCCGAGCTGCTTCCCGGCGGAGAGGAGGATGAGGCGATCCGGGAACTGAGCGTCGAGCCCACGGCCCGCGTGAAGTTTCCGAGGTTGGTCACGGGAACGTGCCCCGAGTACCAGCCCATGCGCCGCCCCGCCTCGGCCGCCGCGGCGGCTCCGGCCGCGGCCGTGAACTTGCCCGTCCAGGCATCCTCCACCTCCAGGGCCACGGCAAAGGGGAGGAGCGCCTCGTAGCGTTCGGCATCGAGGGCCGGCGGCCGGTCCGGCCCGGGCATCGTGGCGAGTTCATCCCGCTCGGCCACGGAAAGATAGAGCCTGAGGCCCTCGATCTCGTCCATGAGCTTTCGCCCCTCCGCCGTCGGGGCCCGGACCAGGGATCCGAAGACGAGAACCGTCACGACCATGGCCCCGACGAGCAGCATGATGAACGGGATGCCGTTCCCCCCCGAGACCGCGAAGGCAATAATCGCCGTGGCCACCCCGATGATCGACGCCTTCACCGTCTTGTCGGAATTTCGCCGGAAGAAGCGGGGGTGGAGTTCGGCGCTCAGAGCCTTGCCGTGGGCCGACTGCGCCGCCGACACCGTGGCCGCGTTCGAGCTCTTGAGGTCGAGGCGATCCTCGCCCGCCGGAAACAGCTTTCCGAGGAGGGTCTCCTGGGCAGGCACGACCCGGGCGTAAGGATTTCCATCCGACGCGCGCTCCGAAGGGCTTCCCCCCTCAGCGGCCTTCGAACGCTCCAGCCACCATTCGTCACCCAGGAGCTTCTTGCGGCTCCCGATGCGGACCCGCCCGGCCACGGCCAGGGCGAGGAGATCGCCGGAGAAACAGCGGGGGTCATAGCCCGCCCCCACCTTGAGGAGATACCGGAGCGCGGCGGGTCCATGACCCTCCGGAGGCCGGTACCGGGGGATGATGACCCCCGGCCGCGGATCCCGACCCACCTTCCGCCACCGGGAGACCGCGTACCCGAGGAGCAGGAGGTATCCCGCCAGGGCCACCAGCACCCCCCGGTTGTCGGCCAGAAGCCACCCCGCCTGCTGCGTGCCGGACGGCGGCTCGACCACCCCCTTTGGAAAGGTGAGCACGATGGTGAGGCCTTCCCGCGCTTCGAGCGGCTCGGTAAGGCGGAATTCCGCGACGCCCGGTTCGGAAATCCTGGCGACGTAGGCCGACCCCCCCGCCCCCTGCGGACCGGTATACCCTTCGGTCCCCATCTCGCCTTGCGGCACGGGCGCCGGGAGCCGCACCCGCACCGTTCCGCTTTCGATGGGAAAGTCCCACCCGGTCCCGATGGCGTTCCAGTAGAGTTCGTCGTGCTCCTCGAAGAAGCCGAGCTGGCGCGTAGTCCGGTAGCGGAGCGTGAAGGTGTAGTCGGCCGGCACCGGCAGGAAGTCGTCCCCCCCGGTGTTGATGCGGATGCCGTTGGCCCGGCGCTCGGTGAACCAGTCTTCCGGCTCTCCGTTGCGCTCCACGTCCACCATCTCGAAGCGCACGCTGACCCGGTTGTCGAAACGATCCCGGTACCGGGTCGGAAAATCGCGGTAGATCCCCCGGCGGATGTTCCGGCCCTCGGCCCGGACCGTGATGTGTTCGGTCACGTCCAGGGTGCCGTCGGCTCGGATCTCCACCTCGCTGTCGTAGGAGAGGATGCGTTCCTGGGCGTCTGCGCCGAACGGTACGACGAGCAGGAAGGCCGCGAGGACCGCTACGAGGCGGGGGACCCCGGCGCGGGTGACTCCGGTGCGGGCGACCCCCGCGCGGGCGGCCACGGGGCGGGGGCACCCACCTTCGCATCCCCACCCCCTCACGGGTCGATCTCCACCCGGGCCGGACTCCGGGCCTCCGACCCAGCCTGGAAGAACTCGGCCTCGCGAAAGCCGAAGGCCTGTGCGACCAGAACATCCGGGACCCGCTGCACCGCGGTATTCAGGTCCCGAACGGCGCCGTTGTAGAACCGCCGGGCATACTGGAGATGGTCCTCGACCTCGACGAGGTCGCGCTGGAGCTGGGCGAAATTCTCGCTGGCCGCGAGTTCGGGGTAGGCTTCCCGAAGGGCGAAGATCCGGGAGAGTGCCTGTTCAAGGGCCGACTCCACCTGCCCGAGCTTCCCCCGGCTTTCGGTGGCCACGGCCCGGGCACGCAGCTCGGTGACGGCCTCCAGCGTGGCCCGCTCGTGGCCGGCGTAGGCCCTGACCGCGGTCACGAGCTGCGGGACGAGGTCGTGTCGTCGCGTCAGCTGGACATCGATGTCGGCCCAGGCGGCCTCCACCTGGTTCCGGAGGCGCACCAGCCGATTGAAGAGAAGGGCCCCTCCGACGAGGAGCGCAGCGGCAAGGATGGCGAAGAGGAGCATGGTGCGTCCGGAGGAGTCGTTGGTTCAGTACCCGCGCCAGCCGGGACCCCGGAGGGCTCGTCCGGGCAGAGCATCGGTGTGAACGCCATCCCGGAGCACGGGCACGCCATTCACGAGCACGTGGTGAATGCCGACCGAGAGCTGATGCGGCTCATCGAAGGTCGCCCGGTCCTCGATGGTGTCGGGGTCGAAGATCACGATATCGGCATACATGCCCTCCCTCAGGAGTCCCCGGTCCTGGATGTGGAGGCGGGTGGTCACGGCCGACGTCATCTTCCGCACGGCATCCTCCAGGGTGATCACCCCCTCGTCCCGCACGTAGCGTCCCAGGATGCGGGGGAAGGTGCCGTAGGACCGGGGGTGCACCAGCGAGGTGGCGACGTCGGGGTTCGCACCTCCCGCGTCGGTTCCGAACTTGATCCAGGGCTGCCGGAGGTTCAGCCGGACGTTGTCTTCGTCCATGAGGTAGTAGATCGTGCCGACCCGCTGCCGTTCCGAAAGCACAAGGTCAAAGGCGGTCTCGATCCAGTCGGAACCTCGGGCGTCCGCGATCTCGGAGAGCCGCATGCCGATGTAGGGGGTATTTTCCTCGCGGTTGAGCCCCAGGATCAGGACGCCCTCGGCGGTGGCCAGCCCGCACAGGTTCTCCCACTCCACGTCGTCACGCTCCATCTCCGACCGCATCCGGGCCCGGACCTCCGGGTCTGCCAGGTTGTCGAACAGTCGGTTGTCCTCCGAAGCCCAGGGCGGGAAGCACGCCGTGAGGCCCGTTCCGCCCGCGACGTAGGGGTAGATGTTTGCCTGCACGTCCACGCCGGCCGCGCGGGCTGAATCGATCATGGCAATGCCCGCTTCGGCCTTGCCCCAGTTTCGCGCACCCGCCGGCTTCAGGTGGTAGATCTCGACGGGCACACCGGCCTCCGCCCCGATCCGGATGGCCTCCTGGAGCGCTTCCAGGTACTGGTCGGCTTCGGAGCGCTTGTGGGTGATGTAGACGCCACCGTAGGGCGCCATGGCACGGGAGGCTTCGATGAGCTCGCTCGTGGATGCAAAGGTGGCGGGCGGGTAGATCAGCGCCGTTGCAATGCCGAAGGCACCCCCTTCCATGGCCCAGCGCACCACCATTCGCATGCTGTCGAGCTCCGCCGGCGAGGCCGGCCCCTGCGATGAGCCCTTGGCGTAGGTGCGCACGTTGCTTCCGCCCAGGAACGAGCCGACGTTCACCGAAGCGCCATTGGCCTCCATGTCGCCGAGCCAGTGGTCGAACCCGCGTGGGCCGCCATACCTCTCGATGAGCGCACGCTGATCCGGCGTGATTTCCTCACCATCGAAGCTGCGCTCGTTGATGATGGCGTTGGTCGTGCCCTCGCCCATGATCTCGGTCGTGATCCCCTGGGTCACCTTGCTGATGACCCTGCCGTCCCCCCCCGTGAAGGCGCCCCGCGAGTGGCTCTGGATGTCGATGAATCCCGGGGCAACGACGTGGCCGCCGGCATCGATGCGCTCCGCCGCATTCGCGCCCTGGAGCATCCCCCTGGGGGTGATCCGGACGATGCGG
Organism: Gemmatimonadota bacterium; assembly: GCA_007120305.1. Taxonomy (GTDB): domain Bacteria; phylum Gemmatimonadota; class Gemmatimonadetes; order Longimicrobiales; family Gaopeijiaceae; genus SKNW01. The sequence goes on from SKNW01000060.1 coordinate 13,778, forward strand.
TCCCCGCGGATCCCGAGGTCGCCGTGGAACCAGGGTGCACCGGTCCCGTCCACGATCCGCCCATTCGTGATGACGACGTCGAATGGACGGTCCGGGGTCACCGGCGGGTGTGCGGTGGACGCACAGGCCGAGAGGGTCAGTGCCGTCGCCGCGATCACGGCGAGTCGGGAGCCGGGGGCAGGCCGGGTGAGCCGGGTGGGCCAGGTGGGCCGAAAGGAGGGCATGGGGATCCGGGGCGCAGGGGAGCCGGGGGCGCGGTGGAACAGTGACGAGCCGAACGCGGGTCAGGATAGCGCGCGGAGACGCATTCGGCGAGGAAGGTCTCCCCTTCCCTTGCGCCTCACCCCCCTGGGGCGTGCCCATCCGCCCGACGGATCATCCGGATCACGAAAGCCCCCGGCCAGCGCCAGGCACGATCCCGGAGGCGCCGAGGTTGCCGGAAAAGCCGTGCCGCGGCGGGAAGCAGACCCCGCCGCGGCACGGACAGACCGGGAGCGTCAGTCGCCGCTGACGGGGCAGCTCAGCGAGGAGTTGAAGGGAGCGAACATCCCCTGCGGGTTGTCCTTCCAGTTCCAGACGTGGAGGGTGTAGGCCGTGTTGGGAAGGGAGCCCGGTGCGGCCATCGGGTTCGGGGGATCGTACCGAACGCCCGCCACCTCGGGGTAGACGTCGGCACCGTGCACCGCATGCCACGCTTCGGCGTTCACCGCGAACTCCACACCCACCAGTTCCATGCCGCCCCGACCGTCAGGGAAGTAGAGGAGGATCTCGGGACGGGAGGGGTCGACGCTGATGTCGGCGAACCGTTCGAAGTTCACGTAGTGGTGCCCCATGGCCCCGGTGAAGGGGAAACCCGGAATGGGGGGAGCGGAAACACAGCCGCTCACGTCGACGAATCCGTCGGCCAGGGCGCGGGCTTCATTCCGGTACCGAGCCGAGCCGGCGCGCATCATGGCCAGGTCGGGAGCGCCGAGGGCGGCGGGCGCCCCCGGGCGGGCGTTCATGAGGTGTCCCGCGTGGTCCCCATGCAGGGCGTCGACGTCGAGGGGGCTCTCGGTCGAGGTGGCGTCGCAGCCCGCGAGGACAACGGCACCGGCCATGGCCAGCGCGGCGAAGGGAAGTCGCATGTTCTTCATGATGGATTCTCCGAAGGAGGGTGGGGGTACTGCTACATCCACTCTCTCCTGCGCAGAATCACCGGAGGAGGGGCAATCCCTTCCGTCCGCTACCAGCCCGCCGCCGTGGGGGCGCCGCCCTCCCGGTAGATCACCCCGTTCTTCATGACGAAGCCCACCTCCTTCAGAAGCTCCACGTCCTCCAGCGGGTTCCCCTGCACCGCCACCAGGTCGGCCCACTTCCCGGCCTCCACCGTGCCGCCCTGGTCCAGGACACCCATGAGGTCCGCGGCGTTCCGGGTGGCAGCCAGGATGGCCTGGGGCGGCGTCATCCCCAGCTCCACCAGGAGGCGGAACTCGTCGGCGTTGGTCCCGTGCGGAAAGACGCCCGCGTCAGTGCCGAAGGCAATGGGCACTCCCGCGGCCACCGCGCGGCGGTGCGACGCCCGGGCCTGGGGGACGATCTCCCGGGCCTTGATGGCCGACCACGGGGCCAGCGTTCCCGATTCCGCCGCCTGCCACACGTACTCGAAGGCCATGATGGTGGGGACCAGGTATGTGCCCCGGGCCCGCATCTCGGCCAGGATCTCGTCATCCAGCACGGCACCGTGGTCAATGGAGGCCACCCCGGCCCGCACGGCGTTCCGGATCCCCTCGATGCCGTGGGCGTGCGCCATGACCCGGCGGTTCAGCATGGTGGCCGTTTCCACCATGGCCTCGAACTCCTCCGGCGTGACCTGGGCCGGCCCGATCTCGGTTCCGGCCGAAAGGACGCCGGCCGTGGCGCAGGTCTTGATCAGGTCGGCCCCGTACTTGACCTGGTAGCGCACGGCGGCCCGAGCCTCGTCGGCCCCGTTGAAGATCCCATCCTCGATCCCCGTCTCGGGGCGGAAGTCCGGGCGGAAGCCGCCGCCGTCACAGTGCCCTCCGGTGATGCCGATCCCCTTGCCCGCCGTGAAGATGCGGGGTCCGGGAATGAGTCCGGCCTCGATGCCCCGCTTGAGCGCCTGGTCCGCGAACTCGGCGGCCCCGGCGTTCCGCACCGTGGTGAACCCGGCCTGGAGCGTCAGGCGGGCATTCTTCGCCCCCACCAGGGTCGCCTCCCCCGGGAACATGCGAAACTGCGATTCCCGGTACCCGTCGGCAGGATCCGAGGTGATGTGGGTATGCATGTCGAAGAAGCCGGGGAGCACCGTCCACCCCGAGAGATCCACCTGCCGGGCGCCGGCGGGGACCGTGACATCCGCCCCCACGGCCTCGATCTGCCCGCCCCGGACCAGGATGGTGATGTTCTCCCGGAGTGTCTCGGAGGTCCCGTCGAAGAGGGCGCCGGCCCGGATGGCCACCACCTCGTCGGCGGCGGACTGGCCGGAAGGGGTCTGGGCTTCGGCCGTCACGGGAGCGAGGGCGAGCCCTCCCGACAGAACCAGCCCTCCCGAAAGGAGGAGCGCGGCGGCGCGTCCGCCCCGGGGCCTCACGAGTCCCCCTGAAGTTCGCGGGCCACTCGCTCCGCATCCCGCATCACCCGAAGGAGATTCCCCCCCCAGAGCTTCCGGATCTCCTCCTCGGAGTAGCCGCGGCGCACGAGCTCCACGGTCACGTTCAGGGTCTCGGAGGTGTCCATCCACCCCACGACCCCGCCGCCGCCATCGAAGTCCGACGAGATGCCCACGTGATCGATCCCCACCAGGTTCACCGCATAGTCCACGTGGTCGATGTAGTCGGCCAGCGTGGCCGGGGGGAACCGCGCCTCGATGTCGGCCATCCCGGCGTCGAAGTTGGCACGATCCTCCGAATCCAGCGCCTGGATGTCGGCGCCCGACTCGATGCGGAAGGCGGCGCGCAGCTCGGCGACGGCGTCGGCCCGCTCCTGGGGCTGAACCTTCACGAAGCCCCCCAGGGCGGTGGTCTGGGCCACGCCATTGTTCGCCGCGATGGCGCGGAGCTGCTCGTCGTCCAGGTTCCGGGGGTGGTCCGCCACGGCCTTGATGGAGGAGTGGGAGGCGATGACCGGGGCCCGGGACCGGGCCACGATGTCCATCATGGTCTCCTTCGAGGCGTGGGAGACGTCCACCATGATCCCCAGGCGGTTCAGCTCGTCCACCGCCTCCTCCCCCAGGGGCGACAGTCCACCCCACTGGGCGTCGGCATCCCGGTCCCGGGGGGCGCCGCGCACGGCGGCATCCCCGAAGTCCGAGTAGCCGTTGTGGGTGAGGGAGACGTAGCGTGCCCCCAGCTCGTGGTAGCGCGCCCACTGCGCGACGTCGGTCCCGATCCCGTAGGCGTTCTCGACCCCGATGAGGGCTACGAGCTTCCCTTCTGCGTGGATGCGCTCCACGTCAGCGGCCGAGTAGGCCAGGTCGATCTGGTCCGGGTACATCTCGTAGGCCATGCGCCGGATGCCGTCGAACTTGGTGCGGGCCACCTGGTTGGCGTTGGCATAGCCCTCGGGGGTGCGGTCTCCCTGCCCCACGTAGACGATGAAGAAGGCGGCGTCGAGCCCGCCTTCGCGCATCTTCGGAAGGTCGTTCTGGAAGCGGCCGCGCACCCCCGGGTCGGTGTCGGGGGCCGCCGCGAAGTTGTTCGGGATGTCGATGTGGGTGTCGATGCTGATGACCCGGGCGTGGATCTCCCGGGCCCGTTCCATGATCTCCTCCTCGCTCAGCTCCGACACGGCGGCGGCGCCCGTCCGGGGGGTCTCGGCCCCCTGGTCAGAGGTGCAGGACGCCAGGGCCAGAAGGGGAAGCACCGAGAGGACGGCGGCACGGGGGGTGGGGAACGACGGTAGACGATTCACGAGGCGGACTCCGGGCTCAGGATGACCACGTGGGGCATGGAGACGGGGGGCATGGAGACGGATGCTGCGGAGGGTTGTCCCCCCACACTGCGGGCACGATAGGGCCTCCCCGCCCAGGAGGCAACGCGCTCCCATGGCCCCTGACGAAAGATCCCGCCGCGGCCCGGCGGAGCGGGGGATGGCTCGGCGCATCCGTACGCTGTACCGTATCGGGATGCCGGACTCCCTTCTTCTTCGCCTTCTTCTGGGTGGGCTGGTCCTGGCCCACCTGGCCGGCCTCGTCACCGCGGTCGTGGCCCTCATGTCGCCCCGAACCTCCCAGGGGAGCGTCGCCTGGGTTCTCTCGCTGGTCTTTGCGCCCTGGCTCGCCGTCCCCCTCTTCTGGATGGTGGGTCGAGCCCGTTTCGAGGGCTATGACGTGGCCCGCGAGGAGGACGACCCGCGGTTTGCGGAGGTGCTCCGGCGATCGGCCTCCGATGTCGCCGCGTACCGGTCGTCCCTCCCCAAACGGGTAGGCGCCCTCATGGCGCTGGAGCGACTGGCCCACCTTCCCATCCTGGAGGGAAACGAGACCCAGATCCTGGTGGACGGCCAGGAGACCTTCGAGTCGATCTTCCAGGGGATGGAGCGGGCCCGGCGCCATCTCCTCGTCCAGTTCTACATCGTCCGGGACGACGACCTGGGCCAGGTGTTCAAGGAGGCCCTCGTGCGCTGCGCCCGGAGGGGGGTGCACGTCTGTTTCCTCGTGGATCGGGTGGGCAGTCACGCCCTCCCCGACCGCTACCTCGACGAACTGAGAGCGGAGGGGATCGAGGCCGAGCACTTCTCGACCCTCCGGCGTCGACCGGCCCGGCTCCAGGTCAACTTCCGAAACCACCGCAAGATCGTGGTGGTGGATGGCGAGGAAGCCTGGACCGGGGGGTTCAACGTGGGGGACGAGTACCTGGGGAGGGACCCTGAGGTGGGCCCCTGGCGAGACACCCACCTGAGGGTCAGAGGGCCTGCCGCCATCGCCTTCCAGATGACCTTCCTCAAGGACTGGTTCTGGGCAACCCGGCGCCCCCTGGAGCTGGAATGGACGCCCGCGAGCGCCCTTCCCGAGGGGTCGGGGGAGCCGGTCCTGGTCCTCCCTTCGGGACCCTCCGACCCGGTGGAGACCGCGAGCCTCTTCGTCCAGCATGCCATCAACTCGGCCACCCGCCGTGTCTGGATCGCAAGCCCCTACTTCGTACCGGACCCGGGCGTCCAGGAGGCCCTGAAGCTCGCGGTCTTTCGCGGCGTGGACGTGCGCATCCTGGTCCCGAAGCGCGGGGATTCCACCATCATCGACCTGGCCGGCTTCGCCTTCTACGAGGACCTGCTCCGGACGGGGGTGCGCATCTTCCGCTTCCGGGAGGGCTTCCTCCACTGCAAGACCATGGTGGTGGATGACGGAGCAGCGGCGGTGGGCACGGTGAACCTGGACAACCGATCCCTCCGCCTGAACTTCGAGATCACGGCCCTTCTCTTTGGCGCCGATTCGGTGGCGGAGCTGGCTCGTCAGTTCGAGGGCGACCTGGCCGTGTCGGTCGAACTGGCCGTGGCCGACGTCAGGAACCGCTCCTTCCCCGCCCGCCTGGCCTCCCAGGTGGTATACCTCTTTGCCCCGGTCCTGTAGGGATTCACCGGCGCCCCGGCCTCCACCCTCGCAGCCGGTTGGCGTTCGTGACCACGGTCACCGAGCTGAAGGCCATGGCCGCTCCTGCGATCATGGGCGAAAGGAGGAGGCCGAAGGCGGGGTAGAGGGCCCCGGCGGCCACCGGGATGGCTGCGGTGTTGTAGATGAAGGCACCAAAGAGGTTCTGCTTCATGTTGCGCACCGCGGCCCGGGAGAGCTCGATGGCGTCGGCCACACCGTGAAGAGAGGCCCCCATCAGGGTCACTCCCGCGGCCTCCATGGCCACGTCGGTGCCGCTCCCGATGGCGATGCCCACGTCGGCGCGAGCCAGGGCTGGCGCATCGTTCACCCCGTCCCCCACCATGGCCACCCGGTGACCCTGGGCCTGAAGCTCCGCCACCACCTCCGACTTTCCGTCGGGGAGAACGCCGGCGCGGATGTCCTCCGCGTCGATCCCTACCCTGGCCCCGACGGCCCTGGCCGTGCGTTCGTTGTCGCCGGTCAGGAGGAGCACGCGAAGCCCAAGGGCCCGGAGTCGGGCAATGGCCTCGGCGGAGTCCGCCTTCTCCATGTCGGCCCAGGCCAGGACAGCTGCCGCCTCCCCGCCCACCGCCACCATGGCCGGCGTCTTTCCCTGGCCGGAAAGCGCGTCCCACCCTGAAAGGAGAGGGCCCTCGTCCACGCCGTGCTCCCGGAGCAGGGTGGGGGTGCCCACCAGAACCTCCAGCCCCTCCACCTTGGCCACGACGCCCCGTCCAGCCAGGGCATCGAAGGCCGTGGTCTCCGGAATGTCGAGTCCCCGTTCCCGGGCCGCATCCACCACCGCGGCCCCCAGCGGATGCTCGGAGCCGGCCTCGGCGGAGGCCGCGAGGCGGAGCAGGGTGCCCTCGTCCAGATCGCTTCCCTCCACCGGGACGAGGTCCGTGAGCCGCGGCTCTCCCCGGGTCACCGTGCCGGTCTTGTCCAGCACCACCACGTCCAGCCGCCGGGCCTCCTGCAGCGCCTCGCCGCTCCGGACCAGGATCCCGTGCCGGGCAGCGTTCCCCACCGCGATCATCACCGAGATGGGGGTGGCCAGGCCCAGCGCGCACGGGCAGGCAATGACCAGGACCGAGACCGCCACCACCACGGCGTAGTTCAGCGAAGGATCGGGTCCCAGCCAGAGCCAAATCCCGAAGGTCAGGATCGCCAGCAGCACCACCACCGGCACGAACACACCCGACACCCGGTCTGCCAGGCGCTGAATCGGCGGCTTCGAGCCCTGGGCCTCGCGGACCAGGGCCACGATCCGGGCCAGAACGGTGTCGCTTCCGACCCGCAGGGCCTCCATCCGGAAGCTCCCCGTGGCATTCAGGGTCCCCCCGGTGACCGGATCTCCGGGGGCCTTGTCCACCGGGATGGATTCCCCGGTGACCATGGACTCGTCCACCGCACTCCGGCCGTCCACCACCTCCCCATCCACGGGGATGCGCTCGCCCGGTCGCACCACGACCCGGTCTCCGACCTCGACCTCGGCGGCGGGGATCTCCACCTCGTGGCCGTCGCGGAGCACCCGGGCCGTGCGAGGGCGGAGGTCAAGAAGACCGCGGATGGCCTGGCTCGTGGCCCCCCGCGCCCGGGCCTCCAGCGCCTGTCCCAGAATGACCAGGGTCAGGATCACCGCCGCGGCCTCGAAGAACGGGTGGGCCGTCCCCTCGGGAAAGAGTCCCGGCGCCGAAACCGCTACCACCGAGTAGCCGAAGGCAGCCCCAGTTCCCATGGCCACCAGGGTATCCATGTTCGGCGCACCCCGGCGGGCGGCCTTCCATCCGCGAACGAAGAAGCGCCCCCCGACCCAGGTCATGATGGGGACGGTGAGAAGCCCACTCAGCGCCCAGAGCCAGCGAACCAGGTCATGGTCGAGGGAGCGGAGTCCCGGAACCCATTCGTGGTGCCCCAGCAGGAGCACGGGCACGGAGAGGATGGCGCCCACCTGGAAGCGCCGGAAGAGGTCGCGTGCCTCGGCCTCCCGGTCCTGATCCCGGGCCTCCTCCCTCCGGCGGGTGGCCTCGTCCGTGTCCAGATCCCTGCCGGCTGCGTCGGGATCCGAGGGGGGGGCGGGAATGTCCATCCGGTAGCCGGCCTCCTCCACCACCTGGGCCAGGGCTTCCGGCGAGGTGGCCTCCGGCGACCAGCGGACGCGCGCCTCCTCCGTGGCCAGCGACACCTCCACGTCCGTGACCCCCGGGGCCCGACGGAGCTCCCGCTCCACGGCAGCGGAGCAGGCGGCACACGTCATCCCGGTAACGGGGAACCGCCCCTCTTCTTCGCGGCCCGCTGAGGAGGAGGCCCGAGATGTGGAGGCGGCGGAGGTGTCGGGCATGGTGGAACGCCGAGGAGGAGAGGGGGAGGAGGCGATGCGAGGAAGAGGCGGACGCGCGGGATTTGGAATTTGCAGAAGGGGCCGAAGCCCGCCGCATCTGTCTCGCATCCCCATCAACATATACCCCCCACCCCTATATCTTCAAGGGCGAGACCCTCAGGGGTGAGCATGGATCCCGAGGGGCGAACGGATGGGCGGACGGGTCGCATCCGAGGGGCCCTGGGGGACGAACAGGGGTTCGCCCCTGCCTCCCGGCTCCTATATTCAGGGGGGTTGATCACCGCTGTCGTTCTGTGCGCCGCGCTCTTTGCGCCGCGCTCTGTGCCCCGCCTTACTGTGCTCCGCGTTCACGCGCCCCACCCACGACGGAGGATCTGCACCATGACGCCCCCATCCACCCCCTACGGAATGAGCCGCGCCCTCGACGTTCCCTTCGAGGAAGCCGATCGCCGGGTCCGCGAGGAACTCCAGAAGGAAGGCTTCGGCGTACTCACCGAAATCGATGTCCAAGAGACGCTGAAGAAGAAGCTGGACGTGGATTTCCGTCCCTATCGCATCCTGGGGGCGTGCAACCCCCCGCTGGCCCACAAGGCCCTTTCCGCCGAGGAACAGGTCGGACTCCTCCTCCCCTGCAACGTGATCGTCTACGCGGGAGCATCGGAGGGGACGTCGGTGGTGGCGGTGCTGGATCCCCGGGCCCAGCTCTCCGTGGCCGGCAACCCGGCCCTGGACGAACTCGGGAGCGAGGTCCTCGCCCGGATGGAGCGCGTCCTGGCGAATCTCTGAGCTGGCCCCGGGTGACCGGCCCCGGGTGACCGGCCCCGGGACGCGTCAGCCGACCGGACGCTCCCGGTCCCGGTCGGCACTCACGATCACCTGGAAGCCCCGTTCCCGGAGCGCCAGGGCTCGGGTCTCGGCCGCCTCCCGGGAGGTGAAGGCCTCGACGCGCACCCGGTAGAGGGGGCTCCCCTCCACCTGGACGACCCGGGCATCCAGGCCCGCCACCCGGAGCTCCGCGGCAAGGGCACGGGCGCCGGCGGGCTGCCCGAAGGCCCCGAACTGAAGGGTAAACACCCCTTCCACCACACTCGGTGGCGGGGGAGCGGAGGGGGTGGAAACGGGCGGGGTCGCCCCCGCCGCCGCCCTCGCCCCGGCCCCCGCAGAGGGGGGCTCGACCGGCGGGGCGCTCGAGGGCGCCGCAGCCGCCGGAGCCGGCGGAGCCGCCGCGGGGCGAGAG
>SKNW01000068.1 GCA_007120305.1 Gemmatimonadota bacterium
CCGATGATCCCCCCCACCACCTCCACCAGGGCGAAGACCGGAAGGACGAGGAGGAGGATTCGGTCACGGGCGACCCTCCGGTCCATCCCCCGCTCCGCCAGGTCGGCCACCGCCAGCATCCCCGCCGGCGGGAAGAGGAGGAGGGGGAGGAGGGGAAGGTCCGTCAGCGAGCTCCAGGAGAAGTGCTCGAAGGCCCTGGTGGCCCGGGCCAACGGGCCTCCGCCATAACCTGGCACGGTTCCCTGGGCCAGGAGGGGAAGGGTGGCTTCCAGGAGCACCGCCATGCCGTACCCGCCGGCCAGGATGAAGGCGGGGAGTCCCACATAGGAACGATCCTGCCGGGTCCGGTCGATGGAGCGGATGAGGACCAGGAATACCACGGCACCCAGGGCGCTCCCCGTGGTGTTCGTGATGAAGTCCCATATGTTGGTGTCGCGGAACGGGGAGAGGAGCTGGATCGCCTCGACGGTCACGCTGATGGCGGCGCCCACCACGGTGGCCACGACGGCGGTCCGGAGAAAGGCGTTCCGGGCCGCCGACCGGGGCGCGGAGGCGGCCCAGACCGCCCCCCAGCCTGCGAAGAGGAGGATGTTCCGCACCGCGTCGACGACGTCGCCCCCGGTGAAGGTGAGGTCGAAGGCACCGGACCATCGTTCCGAAAGCCCCTCCCGGCTCAGGTCGAACACCGGGGCCGGCAGGGTGGCCAGGAGGAGAACCCCGAGGTACGCGATCCGGAAGCCCCACCGAGTCTTCTCGGTGGCCGAGACACCCTCCGCCATCTTCCTCCTCCTCGTCGCCCTGGGTCGTCCTGGGTCGCCCCTCGCTCTGCGGACCCCGATCCTTCCAGGGCCGGGGTTGCGGCGCGGAAGCTAGAAGACCACAGGCGGCGAGGGCAACCGCCGGCCCCACGGAGGACCTCCTGCGGGAGATCGACGATGCCGGGAGAAGGTCAGGCGCGCTTCAGGCCGGGCTCAGTCCCGGACCCGGGCCGGGTCGGTGCGGTACGCCAGCCAGACCCCCGGGCGCACCGGGACGTAGACGATTACGAGGGGCCGCGAGGCTCCCCGTGCGGAGAAGATCGGCACGTCTTGACACTCGGCCATCTGGACGAGATCGGCGCAGTCCAGTCCCACCTCCACGCCGGATTTCTGGAAGCTCCCGTCCTCCACCGTCATGGCCTCGTCGTTCACGAACCATCCCCGCCCTTGCGCGTAGGTGCCGGGGAAGGCGGTGGCCGCTCCCGCATTCTGGACCGAGCGCCGCGGGGGCCCCACCAGGGTTTCCCCCTGTGCGGTGAGGTAGATGCTGACGTTCTGGCCGGTGGCAAGGCCGATCCGGGTGGGCGAGAGCTAGGGCTGACGGGGCTCCTCCGGCGAAGCCGCCTGTGCGGACCTGAGAGGCGAGGCTGCAGCGCGGCGGCGGGGCGCCGCAAGTTCGGCACCGCGGCCGAAGGTGTATCCCCAGGAGGCGGCCACGCCCCACGTGGTCCGGAGCTGGGGGCCGCTCAGGTTCTGGTGTACAGGAAGGAGAATCTCCGCGCTCAGCCGATGTCCATGGAGTGGGCCCTCAGCGAAGCGGATGTTCATCCCCACGGGGATCTCCACCCGGGTTCCCCCCTGAGTCAGGGTCCAGTGCATGGGAGACGCCTGGGGCTGGACCGCGACATCGAGACCGGCAACATCGTCCCAGCGTGCCACCGCGACCCGGGCTGACCCACTGATCCAGGCGTTGAACCGGTGCTGCATGTAGATGTTGCCCTCGAAGGCACCGCCGGGTTGCCAGTTCCGGTCGTTCGCCGCCAGGTAGATCCGGCCCGTCCCCTGGATGCCCACGGTGCCGTATTCGTTCTCCAGCGCCAACGCCGCCGACGGGAGAAGTGCCCATGTGCCACTCCCGGTCTGGAGAGGGTAGGGAAGAATGCGGGAGGTGGTGGGCAGGTCCGCGGTGATCCCGGTGTGGGTCACCGATCCGGTGGGAAACGCCACCCCGGCCCCAAGGTGGGCACGAATGGGCCATCGGTCGTGGAGGCCCACCATTACATGGGCTTCCAGGTCACCGATCCCCGACGCATCCACGGAGCCGACGAGTGTCTGGGTGGCGAACTCCGCCTCATTGAAGACGAAGGGTGCCCGGATACCCACGGCCAGCCAATCAAGGAGACCTGCCTGAGCCTCAAGAGCCACGGTGAGGCTGGTGCGGGTGAGGGGCACCATTTCGAAGTCCTGGAGGACCACGAGGGACGGCACCTCGTCTCGTCCCGCGAGGTGCCCTTCGAAGGAACGGGCGGTGAACTGGAGCCGGAGGTCCAGGGTACGGGCACGAGGAAGGAGGTCCCCTCGTATCCCTCCCGGACCATGCCGGTCGGGCCGCTCGGTCCAGTCGGAGACCGGAAGCTGCGCCGAGGCGGAGCCCGCAGTAAAGGCGATGCCCGGAAGAAGGATGAGGGCCAGGACCGAGAGCGCGGCCAGACTCGAACGGGGCATCGGGTCTTCCTCCAGACAGAAGGGGCATGGCCCCTGAAGCGGCGATGATGGGTGACGTGAAGAAGGCCCGGGTCCGCCTCACCCGACAGCCCCGCCTTCGGGCTGCGCGAGCCTGGGGCCCACAATGTAGGGCCCCGGACCCCAAAGGAGAACAATCGTTTTCGATGCATTGAGGGACACCCCCCGATGACAGCACATCCATACGGCAGCCCACGGCACCGAAGTCGGATCAACCGCGCTGCACCCTGCCCATGGAGGCTCCTTCCTGCGTGTAGTCCCCCTCCCGGAGGCGGACCACCAGCTTCTTGGCGATGGCGGCCGTGGGCACGGCCAGGAAGGCTCCGAGCACCCCCAGGACCACCGCCCCCAGGGTGATGACCAGGATGATGGTGAGGGGATTCAGGTCGATGACATTGCTCAGGATAAGGGGCTCGAGGACGTTTCCTTCCAGCTGCTGAACGGCCAGGACCAGCCCTGCCACCCCCAGGGCCACCCCTGGCCCCGCGTCGGCGAAGGCCACCAGGACCGCCAGGGCCCCGGTCGCCACCGCCCCCACAATGGGGAAGAGTCCCCCGAAGAAGACGAGCACGGCCAGGGGGAGAGCCAGCGGTACTCCCAGAAGGAGGAGCCCCACGCCAATGAAGACCGCGTCCACAAGGGCCACCAGGAGCTGTCCACGAAAGTAGGCTCCCAGGGTGCCCCACGCTTCCTCCGCCAGGACCATGATCCGCACCCGGGACGCAGGCGCCACGAACCCCACGAATCCCTCCGCCAGGGAACGACCCCCCTTCAGATAGAAGAAGAGGATCACCACGAGGAGGAGGACCCCGGCCACCACCTCCACGGCCCCAAGGGTCATTCGCAGGAACTGGGTCGCCGCGGCGGAGGCGCCTTCGTCCGGATCCAGGATCTGCTTCTGGATCCTCTGCCGGAGTTCATCCAGGGCCGGGACTTCGAAGCCCGGAACCACGCGCCGCACCTGCTCTTCCAGGCCGTCGATCCCCTCCCCCGCCGAATCCACGATGTCGGGCAGCTGGGTCACCACCAGGGTCACCGTTCCCGCGGCGATTCCTCCCAGCAGGAGGAGGCCGCCCAGGAGGGTCAGCACCGCCGCCAGTGTCCGGGGCACTTTCCACCCCTCCAGGAGCCGGGTCACCGGCATGAGGAGGGTGGCGGGGAAGAGGGCCAGAATGAGGGGGATCACCACCAGCGCCAGTTCCCTGAGCAGCAGCCCCGCCACCACCATCAGCGCCAGAACGCCCAGGGCGCTCCAGGCCAGGCGCCCGACGCGAGGCCAGTCCGTGCTCATGGGGCGGCCGTTCCCTCACCCAGGAAGCGGTCCACGGCGTTCCTGTCCTCGGCAGACCTGACCCCGGCGAACGTATCCCCTGCCACCGGGGAGGCGGGCCGGGGGTTCGTCCTGCGTCTCGGCATGGTCGTCTCCCTTCCCGGGTTCGGTTCGTCTCCCCTGCCCCACTCCCCGACGTGTCCCCGCAGGAAGATCCCGCAGGAAGATTCAGGGAATACCCCCGAAAAGAAGGGACTGTTCACCAGGGCTTGCTGGGTCCCGGCTCGGAGCCCAGTTGGACGTGCCACGAACCGGGGCCACGACGGCGCCTGTGAGGGGGGAGGCGCATCATCGCACGGCCCGGAGCGCCGGGGGAGGGCAAGCCCGCTCGCCAGGCCCCGTTGCTCGGCCGCAAGGCCCTCGGTAGGTTGCCGGGCACCGGGCGGTGCCGGGGCGGTGCCGCCGCCACAGCCGCCGCCAAAGGGCTCTCGGGCCCGGCTCCCCCGAACCCCGCGCCTCCCCCGTCTCCATGACCGACCTGATCCAGTGCGCTGTCTGCCGACGCGGCTTTCTCGTGCCCCCCGACCCCTGCCCCGAGTGCGGAGCGCCCCCCCCGGGCCCGGCCTCCCCAGGCTCAGGCTCCGGCTCCGGCTCAGGCTCAGGCTCCGGATCGGGGCGCGAACGGGACATCATCGTCTCCTCCCGTCTGAACCAGACGGCCCAGGTGGGGGGCGTCCTCCTCGCGGGGCTCGTCACCGGTGCGCTCAGCTGGTTCCTGGTCTCTCGCGACATGGGGGTGGGGATCCTTCTTCTGGCCCTCCTGGTCTCCGCCGCGCTTCTCTGGCGCCGCTGAATCGCCCCGCTTTCCGCCGCTTCCGCCTTCGAGGATGAACTCCACCATGGCACACGACCACGATGCCTCCCGCCACCGCATCGCCACCCGCGCCATCCACGCCGGCCAGTCCCCCGAGCCGGTGACCGGGGCCATCATGCCCCCCATCTTCCAGACTTCCACCTACGTGCAGGCGGAGCTTGGCGCCGACGTTCGGTACGACTACGCCCGGGTGAGCAACCCCACCCGGGAGGCGCTGGAGCGGAACCTGGCGGGGCTGGAGGGGGGGCGTCACGGTCTGGCCTACGCCAGCGGGCTCGCGGCCATCGAGGGCGTGATGAAGCTTCTCTCGGCCGGGGACCACGTGGTGACCGAAGAGAACACCTACGGGGGCACGAACCGGATGTTCAACCACGTGCTCTCGCGCCTTGGGATCACGTTTTCCTTCGTGGACTCCCGGGACCCGGACCAGGTACGGGACGCCATGCGCCCCGAAACGAAGCTGGTCTACGTGGAGACCCCCACGAACCCCATGATGCGGCTGTGCGACCTTGAGGTACTGGCGGGCATCGCCCACGAGGGGGGCGCCCTCCTCGTGGTGGATAACACCTTCGCCACCCCCTTCAACCAGCGTCCGCTGGAGTTCGGGGCCGACGTGGTCATCCACTCCACCACCAAGTACCTGAATGGCCACTCCGACGTCATCGGGGGCGGACTGGTGGTGAACGACGACCCGCTGGCCGCCGACCTGGCCTTCGTGCGGAAGTCCACGGGCGCCGTCCCGGGTCCCATGGATGCCTGGCTCGTGCTCCGTGGGATGAAGACCCTGGCGGTGCGCATGCGCGCCCACAACGAGAACGGCCTCACGGTCGCCCGCTGGCTCGCCGAGCATCCGGGATTCGAGGCGGTGCACTACCCGGGGCTTCCGTCCCACCCTCAGCATGCCCTGGCCGCACGCCAGATGGAGGGCTTCACGGGGATGGTCTCGGTGGAACTCGGAAGCGGCGAGCGGGCCAAGCGCTTCGTCGAGCGCACCCGCCTCTTTGCCCTGGCCGAGTCGCTGGGCGGGGTGGAGTCCCTCATCGGTGTGCCGGCCCTCATGACCCATGCCTCCGTGGCCCCGGACCGGCGGGCCTTCATGGGCGTCACCGATGGCCTGGTGCGCCTCAGCGTGGGGATCGAGGACGTGGACGACCTGCTGGAGGACCTGGAGGCGGCGCTCAAGGGGCTCTGACCCGGCGGCGCGCATCCCGGCGGGCCGATGCTTCCGGGCTTCCGGCGCTACGGCTCCCGGAGCTGCCGCTCGAAGAAGTCGGCCGTGGCCTCCAGGGCGCGGATCCAGTTCCGGTGCAGCAGGAAGGAGTGGACCTCGTCGGGGAAGACGAGAAGCTCGTGGTGGACCCCCCGGAGGCGAAGCTGCTCCACCAGGTTCACGGTTTCGAGAAAGCGGACGTTGCGGTCGTCGTCGCCGTGGATCAGGAGCACCGGAGAGCGCCATCCGTCGAGGGTCGCCATGGGCGAGGATTCGAAGGCGATGCGTCCGGCCTCCGGGTCATTCAGCGGCGTGTAGTCGGGGTTGAAGGTGGCGATGCCCACGTTCCAGTCATGGACCCCGTGGACGTCGACGCCCGCGGCGAATAGATCCGACGCCCGCGAGAGCCCCATGGCGGTGAGGTAGCCGCCGTAGGATCCCCCCCAGAGTCCGATGCGGTCCCCGTCCACCTCGGGGCGCGCCTTGAGCCAGAGCCCGGCGCCCACCACGTCCCGGAACTCGCTGGCACCGGCCGCGCCGTAGTCCAGCGCCTCGCGGAACTCCATTCCGTAGCCGGTTCCGCTCCGGAAATTCACCGAAAGCACCACGTATCCCTGGAGCGCGAGGTGCTGATTCAGGGCGTAGGCATGGTGGTAATAGCTGCGGTCATGGAAGCCCAGCAGCATCTGCCGCCGGGATCCGCCGTGGAAGAAGGCGATGGCCGGACGGCGCTCGCCGGGGCGAAGGTCGGGCGGGAGAAAGAGCTGGGCCGGAACCTCCATGCCATCGGAGGCCGTGACCATGACCGCCTCCGGGACGACCAGCCTCGCCTCCGGGTACTGGGCAGGGATCCCCCCGGGAGCTCCCCGGGGAACCAGGCTCCGGGCCGGAGCGGAAGCCCCCACCGCGGCTCCCGGACCCGCCTCCGGACCTGCTCCCGGACCTGCCCCCGGACCCGGAAGCAGGGCGGCATGGGCCGGCGTCCGCGCCCCGGACCGCAGGAAGGCCACACCCCCGTCGGCCAGGGGGGCAGGCTCCCACTCGATTCCGTCCCCGGGGGTCAGGAGCTCCGGTGCCCCACCGGCCACCGCCACCCGCCAGAGGTGGCGCCGATCGATGTCGTCCTGGTTCGAGCTGTAGACGACATGGCGCCCGTCGGCCGTGAGCGCGGCATCGGCCACCTCGAACCGCCCCGGGGTGAGCACCCGCGCCTCCGCCGGCCCCCCTCCGGGGGCTCCCCTTGCCGGGACGGCATACAGCAGGACCCACCCATTTCCCTCCCAGGGGAAGACGAGCTGCTCCTCGGCCGCCCAGAGGAGCTGCCCCGGCGCATTCACGCCGTAGAACCGGCTCCCCGTGCCCTCCCGGGCCCTCCACACCTCGGTGGAGGTGCCCGAGGCCACGTCGGCGACCCGGACCGACCAGGGGTGCGTTTCCCTCAAGGGGCGGAAGCTGGTGGATGCCGTGGAGGCGGCGATTCGAAGGAAGGCCAGGCGGGACCCGTCGGGCGACCACACCGGATCCCGGTCCCGGTCCACCCCCGGGTCCATCCAGGTCAGGGCGCCCGCCGCCAGGTCCAGGACGCCCACGAACGCGTGGGTCCCCCGGTTGCTCGTGAAGGCCAGCTTCGAGCCGTCCGGAGACCAGCGCAGCGACCCGGGCCCTCCACGGACGCGAGCCAGGACCCGGGGCTCCGTCGAGGGCGAGGCCGCCCTCCCAGGAGCCGAATCCCCGGGTGCCACATCCCCCGGTGCCGCACCCTCCGGTGCCCCCTCCCCTGGCAGCGGGGCGAACCAGATCTGGCCACCGCGGGTGAAGGCGAAGCCGGAGCCATCGGGGGCCGGCGAGACATTGGCCGCCTGGAAGAGCCGGGCCGGCTCACCGCTGCCCAGGGAGACCCGCCAGAGCGCCTGCTCCACCCCCTCGGGATCCGAAAGAGGATTGGGGTTCTCCCCCTGGCGGTTGGCGCCGCCTCCCCGCACGAAGAGGAGGGTGCGGCCGTCCGGGGTCCAGGCGGCGATGGCGAGCTCCTGCCCGTCGTCGGCGTTCCACGATGTCACCGCCCGACCCACCCAGGAGGGCGCCTCCGCGACCCAGACGTTCCGGACCCCGCGGTCGTTCTGGATCCAGGCCACCGCATCTCCGGAAGGAGCGGCCTGCAGGCCGTAGGGGAAGGGCGCCGACAGGAGACTCTCCACCGAAGGTGCCGGCGAGGCGACCTGGGCCAGGAGCGAAGAGACGGCGGCCGGAGAACATGCCACGGCCCCGACCAGGACCGCCGAGAGGAAGGCACGGGCCACCCCGGCAAGGAGGCCCCTGCGGGGGCGAGGTTCGAGTAGGGTCGGCAGGAAAGAGGTCGGCATGAGACGGGTCGGCGCAGAGGGGGTAGGCATGAGCGCAGTCAGCATGAGCGCAGTCAGCATGAGCAGGGTCGGCCTGCTTGCGTGCCTGCGGATGATGCGGGGGGCAGAGCCGGCGCGCCAGAACCCCGGAGGCGTCCGGTGGCCCCGGGCCCGGGCACGGACGACGCTTGTGAGGGGCGGACGCGGATCCTACTGTGGGGGAGCCCACCCCCGCGACCGCTTGCCTCGCCCCCCTTGGCCCCCCTGCCTGGAGCTGCCCATGCCCTCCCCTTCCCCCTCCGCTCCGCCCCCCTCCGCTCCGCTTCGCTCGAGACCGGTCCATCGCTGGCCGGCCGCGCTCCTCCTGGGTTTCCTCCTTCCGGCGCTGGCCCCGTCGCCCGCCGAGGCCCAGGTGACCCAGGACCCGCGACTTGACGAACTCCTGGCCGCCGTCGAGACGGAGGTGGAGGCCCGGGAAAAGCTGGTCCAGGAGATCATCGACAAGCTCTTCTCCTTTGCCGAGCTGGGATTCCAGGAGACCGAGACCTTTGACTACCTGGTCCCCCTCCTCCGGGAGCAGGGATTCGAGGTGGAAGAGGGAATCGCCGGAATCCCCACGGCGTGGTGGGCGCGGTGGGGATCAGGGAAGCCGGTCATCGCCCTGGGGAGCGACATTGACGGGATCCCCAAGTCGAGCCAGCGTCCCGGCGTCGCCTACCACGACCCGATGGTGGAGGATGCCCCGGGGCACGGCGAGGGCCACAACTCGGGGCAGGGCCTGAACATCGCCGCGGCGCTGGCGCTCAAGGCGGTGATGGAGCGGGAAGGGATCCCCGGCACCCTGGTCCTCTGGCCCGGCGTGGCGGAAGAGCTGGTGGCCGCCAAGGCCTGGTTTGTCCGGGAGGGGTATTTCGAGGATGTGGACGTGGCCCTCTTCACCCATGTGGCCAACACCATGGGGGTGAGCTGGGGCGCGGCCCCCGGCACAGGGCTCGTGTCCGTGGAGTTCGTCTTCCGCGGCGAAGCCGCGCACTCCGCGGGAGCCCCCTGGCGAGGCCGGAGTGCGCTGGACGCCGTCGAGCTCATGAACGCCGGCTGGAACTTCCGCCGCGAGCACCTGCGCCCCCTCCAGCGGTCCCACTACGTGATCACCGACGGGGGAGACCAGCCCAACGTGGTGCCCTCGCGAGCTGCCGTGTGGTACTACATCCGGGAGATCGAGTACCAGGGGATCCGCGACAACCTGGATGCCGCGATCCGGACGGCCCAGGGCGCCGCCATGATGACGGACACCGAAATGGAGTACCGGATCCTCGGGACCGCGTGGCCGCGGCACTTCAACCGTCCTGTGGCGGAAGCCATGCAGCGTCACATCGATGTGGTGGGGCTCCCGGAGTGGAGCGAAGACGACCAGCTCCTGGCCCGGGCGGTCCAGCTCGAGGTGGGAAGCGAGCCCACGGGGCTGTCCAGTGAGCCCTCCCGGATCGGCACCCCACCGGAGCAGCCGGTGAGCGGCGGCTCGGACGACATCGGCGACATCTCCTGGGTGGTCCCCACCGTCACTCTCCGCTTTCCCTCCAACATTCCGGGACTCCCCGGACACCACTGGTCCAACGCCATCACCATGGCGACGCCCATTGCCCACAAGGGCGGCGTGTACGGGGCTCGGGTCCTGGCCCGGACCGCCCTCGAGCTCTACCTGCGCCCCG
Organism: Gemmatimonadota bacterium; assembly: GCA_007120305.1. Classification (GTDB taxonomy): domain Bacteria; phylum Gemmatimonadota; class Gemmatimonadetes; order Longimicrobiales; family Gaopeijiaceae; genus SKNW01. The sequence continues at coordinate 9,907 of SKNW01000068.1, forward strand.
ACCTGGTGGATGCGGCGTGGGGCTACTTCCGCGAGGAGCAGACGGCAGAGCAGGACTACATCCCGTTCATCGGACCTGACGATCCTCCGGCCATCTACCTGAACCGCGGCATCATGGACGAATTCCGGCCCAGGCTGCGGGAGTTCTACTACGACGAGACCCGCTTCTCGACCTACCTGGAGCAGCTGGGCGTCACCTACCCCACCCTGCGCCCGGACCAGCGGGAGCGCCTCCGGGAACTGGACCGGGAGCGCCGGTAGCTTCGGGCGCGAGCCAGACGGGGGGGCGGCGTCAGTAGGCCAGCGCCGCCCCCTCCCGCCGCATGTCGGCCCCGGTTCGGAGCACGCCGCCCTCGGTTCTCCGGATGATCTGCAGGTTGCCAAAGGGGGCGGTCCACCCCGAACGGACCCGGAGCTCATGGCCCCGCTGGGCAAGGGCGTCCCGGAAGGCCGCCGGGTAGCGGTCCTCGATGAGCAGGACCCGGCCGTCCTCGCTTCGGAAGCGGGGCGCCTCCACCGCCTCCTGCGGGGACCGGTCCGAGAGGAGCAGGTGGAGGATCCCCTGGGCCACGGTCTGGGACTGGCCATGGCCGCCCGGGGTCCCGATGGCGATCTCGAAGGCTCCGCCTGCGTCGGTGACGAGGGTGGCCATCAGGGTATGGAACGGGCGCTTTCCGGGGGCCACCTGGTTCGGATGCCCGGGCTGCAGCGTGAACCCGGCGCCCCGATTCTGGAGAACGATGCCGGTGGTGGGCTCCACAAGTCCGGAGCCGAAGCTGGAAAAGAGGCTCTGGATCCAGCTCACCGCGTTTCCGTCGGCATCCACCGCCATGAGGTACACCGTGTCTCCGTCTCCCTCCGCCGGGCTCCCCTCGTCCAGCGGCTCGCCGAACCCCGCGGTCCGCTCCTCTGCCGCCTGCGCGGTGATCAGGGCCGCGCGCTCCGCCAGGTAGGTCCGGTCCAGGAGGCGGTCCACCGGGACGCCGACGTGGGCCGGGTCGGCCAGCCACCGATCCCGGTCGGCAAAGGCCAGCTTCTTGGCCTCCACCAGGGCGTGCAGGACCCCCGGCGAAAGGGACGCGCCCGGGCCCCGACCCAGCCCCTCCCATCCCAGGGCTTCCACGATGCCCAGCGTCTGGAGAAGGACGAACCCCTGGCTGCTGGGCGCCGTCGTGTGGACCTGGCGACCCAGGAGGTCGAGGACCAGCGGAGCTTCCCACGCGGCGCTGTGGACCGCGAAATCCTCCACGCGCAGAGCGCCCCCCTCGGCCTCGAGGAAGGAGGCCAGGGCCTCCCCGATCTCCCCTCCGTACATGGCGGAGGGGCCGTCCCGGGCAAGGATCCGGAGCGTGCGGCCAAGGGCCGGGTTCCGGAGCACCTGCCCGGCCCTGAGGGGTTCACCCCCGGGCGCATAGAGATCCTGTCCCGCCGGATTCAGCCGGGTTGCTCCCGCAAGGTCCTCGGCCAGCGTAGCGGTTACAACGAAACCCTCCTCCGCGAGCCGGATGGCCGGCTCGAGGGCCCGGGCCAGGGAAATCGTGCCGTGGCGCTCGAGCGCCGCCGCCCAGGCCGAGACCGCCCCGGGCACGGTGACCGACATGGGTCCCGAACCCGGCATCGTCTGCCGCCCCCGGGCCTCGAACCATGCCGGGGTGGCCAGGGCCCCGGCACGGCCCGAAGCGTTCAGCGCCTCGACCTGGCCCTCCCTCGCATCCAGGAAGAGTGCAAACGCATCTCCCCCCACTCCATTCATGTGGGGACGCACCACCGCCAGCACCCCCGCCATGGTCACCGCCGCGTCCGTGGCGTTCCCCCCGGCTCTCAGGACCTCGTACCCGGCGGCGGCCGCCAGCGGATGGCCCGCCACCACCGCGCCGTGGAGCCCCGACACCTCGGGGCGGATGGCCCCGGCAAAAGGAGCCTCCGCCTCCATCCCGACCCGCGCCTCCCCCGGGGTCGGATCCCCGGAGGTGGCGCATGCCCCCAGGAAGAGGCCGAGAACCGTGACCCCGGCCGCCGCCGCAAATCGGGAAACGAGGCGACGAGGTGCGCGGGAGGGGCGTCGATTCGAGGCAGCAGCGAGCGGCATGTGCGGCATCCTGGATTGGCATCCTGGAAAGAAGGCCCACCGGGGGCCAGGGGGCTGACGGTGGAGCAGAGTACGTCCTCCCTGCCTCGAGAGGCAACGTATCCTCGACACTCCCGCCGGGTCGCCCGGTTCTGCGCTATACTTGAACCGGCGCTTCTGCATGACTCGCGCTCCTCCCTGCTGCACCTTCGCCATCAGTACACGGCAGATCCAATGAGCGAACAAATGAGCGAACGAACGAGCGAACAAACCTCCCCGGAATCCGCGTCGAACCCTTTCGGCGACCTCGGTCTCGACGACCGCCTCGTGCAGGCCCTGACCGTCCTTGGCTACGAGGAGCCGACGCCCATTCAGTGCGAGGCCATCCCGCCGCTCCTGGAGGGGAGGGACCTGATGGGCCAGGCGGCCACGGGAACGGGCAAATCCGCCGCCTTCGCCCTTCCGCTCCTTCAGCGGCTGGCGGAGGCCGGGACGCCGCGGCCGCAGCCGTCGGTTCTGATCCTGGTTCCCACCCGGGAACTGGCCATGCAGCTCGCTGAGGCGGTCTACCGCTACGGACGGGCCCTGGGCGTGAGCGTGCTTCCCATCTATGGCGGCCAGTCCTTCTCCCAGCAGCTCAAGGTGCTGAAGCGAGGCGTGGATGTGGTGGTGGCCACGCCAGGGCGTGCCCTGGACCATGTGGGGCGCGGCACGCTTCGCCTGGACCGCCTTGCCGCCGTGGTTCTGGACGAAGCCGACGAGATGCTGGACATGGGATTCGCCGAGGACCTGGAAGCGATCCTCGCTGCCACGCCGGACGACAGGCAGACGGTTCTCTTCTCCGCCACCCTTCCGCCCCGCATCCACGAGATCGCCCGGCACCACCAGAAGGATCCGGTCCAGGTGCGGATCGCCGGGCAGGGTCAGGCCGAAGGTGAGGCCCCCCAGGTCCGGGAAATGGTCTACTACGTGACCCGCGCCCACAAGGTGGTGGCACTGGGCCGCGTTCTTGACGTGGAGGACCCGGAAGCCACCATCGTCTTCTGCCGCACCCGCACCGAGGTGGACGAACTCACCGAAACCCTGGCCGCCCATGGGTACCGGGCCGAGGCGCTGCATGGCGGCATGTCCCAGGAACAGCGGGACCGGGTCATGAAGAAGCTCCGGGGCGGGGGCGCCGACCTGCTCACGGCCACCGACGTGGCGGCCCGGGGTCTGGACATCTCCCGGCTGACCCACGTGATCAACTTCGACGTCCCCAACGCGCCCGAGGCCTACGTCCACCGGATCGGTCGGGTGGGACGGGCGGGCCGGGAGGGCGTGGCCATCACCCTGGCGGAGCCACGGGAGCAGCGCCTGATTCAGAACATCGAGCGCCTGACGCGCCGCTCTCTCAACGTGGCCCGGCTCCCCACCGTGGCCGACCTGCGGGACCGCCGCCTCGAGGCCCTTCGGACCTCTCTGGAAGAAGCGATCTCAGGGGACGACCTGGACCGATTCCGGAGCATGGTGGAGACGCTCGCCGAGGAGTTCGACCCGCTGGACATCGCCGCCGCCGCCGTCAAGCTGGCGCAGGTGGCCAGCGGCCAGGACGTGGCGGAAGCGGTGGAGATCCCCGAGGTGCGGGTGTCCGGGGGAAAGCCGGCTTCCACCTCGAGCCGAGGGGGGAAGCGGAGCTCCAGCCCCGCACCGCGAAAGGGTGGCCCTCCGCCGGGGGATGTGGAGCGCATCTACGTGGGCGTGGGAAGGGACGCCGGCGTCCGTCCCCAGGACCTGGTGGGCGCCATCACCGGCGAGTCGGGGATCCCGGGAAGTCGGATCGGGAAGATCCAGATCGGGGATCAGTTCACCCTGGTGGAGGTGGGTCGCGAGGTGGTGGACGAGGTCATCACCTCGCTCCACGGTGCCAAGATCAAGGGAAGGAGGGTGACGGTGCGCCGTGACCGTGGCCGGCCCTGACGCCCCGCCCCCTCCCTCTCCTCCTCACCCGCCCTGAAAGGGCCCGGTCAGAACTGAACGCGGAGCTGCGTATAGACGTACCGCCCGTTCATGTGCAGCCCTGACGAGCTGTAGTAGGGGAAGTTCCCCGAGAAGTTGAAGCCGTCCGGGCGGACCGGGGGCTCCTTGTTCGTGATGTTCTCCGCCCCGATCGAAAGCGTCAGCCCCTGACGCAGCTGGTAGGAAGCCTCGGCATCGAAGACGAGGTGCGGTCCGTTGTCGAGGAAGACCGACCCGGCACCCTGGTCGTAGCCCACGCATCGCACGTTGGAGATCCCCTGGGTGCAGATGGCCGGAGCGCTGGCGCCGCCCTCCTGGAGTCGGAAGGCCTGGAGTCCGTAGAAGTTGCCCGAGAGGTTCAGGCGCAGGTCGTTCCTGACATACCGGGTGCGGACCGTTCCGCGGTCCTTCGGGCGGCCGTTCTCGATGGCGTACTGACTTCCGCTTCCGAAGACCTGGTTCCGGAGCTCCTCGATGACGTTGGGCACCCGGACATCGGTCACCTCCACGGAATTCCGATTGTACTGGCCGAGGATCTCCACGAACTGACCGGAAACCAGGTCATGCCGGTACCTGGCCGCCAGATCCAGTCCCCGCGTCCTCGTGTCCACCGAATTCGTGAAGAACTTGACTTCGGGCGCACCGAAGGGGGCGAGAATCTGGGCCACCGTAGGCCCGCTCATGGTCCCGGTGAGGATGATCCTGTCATTGACGTCGATCTGATAGCCATCAACGGTGAAGGTGAGATTCTCCACCGGGGACCAGGCAAGCCCTCCACTGAGGTTGAACGACTTCTCCTCCGTGAGCGGCTGGGCGCCCAGGGCCCGAGCCTCCGGTGAGCCCACGGGGATCTCGCCGATCTCGTACCCCACCTGGTCCCCACCCACGTTGCGGAAGCCCGTGGAAACGTGGCCGTAGTGCGACTGGCTCAGGTTCGGCGCCCGGAACCCGGTGCTGATGGCTCCCCGCACGATGAACTGCTCCGCCGCCTGGATGCGGGTGGCTGCCTTCCCCGTAAGCGTCGATCCGAAGTCGGAGTAGTTTTCGAACCGGGCGGCGCCGGCCACGCGAACCCTGGAGGTGACATCGACCTCCAGGTCGGAGTAGACCCCCACGTTGGACCTCCACTCGTTCACCGCCTGATCGGGGCGGAATCCGGTGAACACCTGGCTCCCCGGAGCACCCTGCCCCCCGTTCCGGTTGGGGTGGCCGGCGTTCACCCAGGATGCCGGCTCCCCCTCGATGATCTGGAAGTTGTCCGCCCGGAAGGCGGTCCCGAGCGCCAGGCTGAGGGGCGTGTAGGCCCCGATCTCAACCTCGCGGCTCACATCGAAGGAGGCGATGGTCTGGTTGAGCTTGAGCGTCCCGGCGTATACGTCGGTCTTGTTGGGGATGGGGTCCACCCCCGCAGGCCAGGGTCCAGGCGCGCATGCCGTGGTGAGGCAGGGGCCGAGGGTCACGTTCAGGGTGTTGTAGATGTCCGTGTCCAGCACGTTACGGTTCCATTGCCCGCTCAGGTCGTAGGTCCAGTCTGTCCCCAGGGACCCCCGGATTCCGGACACCCACATGAAATCCTTGTTGTCCCCCCGGAAACTGGGGAGGAAGCCCAGGGGATGGATTTCGGGCCAGTTTCGGGCGTCGATTCCACGCCGGTAGAACCCGGAGGAGTTGTCCCGGCGAAAGCTGTAGCCCCCAAAGGCATAGCCCTCCGTGCGCTGGTCCGCGCCCAGCAGGTAGTTGGCGTTGAAGAAGACCCCGGAGTTCGTGGTCTGGCCATCTCCGATCAGGTGATTGGGCTGCGGAACGGCGTTGCGCTTCTCCACGATCCTTCCGATCCCGTCGGGTCCGACCTGGATCACGTCGGCATCCCCGGGCACAATCTGGTCTCGGGGATCGGGTCCGGCCCGGTCTGTCCGCTCCCGCTGGCTGAGCATGCCCGAGACCACCAGCGTCCCCCGGTCTCCAAGCGCGTACCCGACGCTGCCTGTCCCCTCGACACGGGTACCATCCCGCCGGAACGCGTCGCTGCGCGGCGTATACTGTCCGAGGGCGAGGGAGAACTCGGGGCGATGGATATCATTTCGAAGCTGAACATTGATGACGCCGGCGATGGCGTCGGAGCCATACTGGGCGGCGGCACCGTCGCGGAGAATCTCCATGCCTCCCAGCGCCGAGGGGACGATGGCGTTCATGTCTACGCCGCTGGAGCCGGAACCACCCGACGCAGCCCCGAAGACATGGACCACGGCCGTGGTATGCCGACGCTTTCCGTTGATGAGGACCAGCGAATGGTCGGGGCTGAGCCCGCGAAGCTGGAAGGGGCGGACGCCCGAGGTGATGTCGGCGATCTGAGCCCGGGAGAAGTACACGGAAGGCGAGAGCGTCTCGAGAATGTTGGTCATCTCGAGCTGGGGCGTGGCCTGGATGATATCGGCCCGGGTGAAGAGGTCCACCGGAACGGTGAGTTCCTCCGCCGCCATGACACGGGACCGGGTACCCACCGTCACGGTCACCCGCTCCAGCGCCACGGCTTCCCGCTCGAGGATGAAGTTTTCCACCGTCGTGCCCCCCGCCGTGATGGCCACGGACGCCTCGGCGGCCCGGTACCCGATGATCTGGACCCGGACCGTGTAGGTGCCGGCGGTCACGTTGCTGATCGTGTAGAGGCCGCGGGCATCGGACACCGATCCGCGGTTCGTGCCCTGGACCATGATCTGCGCTCCCTGGACGGGAACGCCGGCCGAAGTCACGCGCCCGGTGAGGACACCGGTCTGGGCCAGGACCAGCGAAGGAAGCAGAAGAAGGCCTGCGAGGGCCACGGCCCCCCAGAGGACTGCGGGAACCGACGGCCGCACCATGCATCGCATAGGGATCGCTCCGCGTCGAGGTGGCTACCGCCCGTTCCGGGCGGTGGGTCGTTGGGGCATGTCGGCGACGGAGGCCATAGCCGACAGCTATCTTGCACTACCATTACCGTCCCTCTCATCTTGCGTCAAGCTTTCGTTCAGGAGCCCAGGCGTCCCCGGTCATCGCTGGGCATCCGGTGCGCATCGACACCGAGCAGGGGAGCATCCAGGCCGAGTTCTACCCGGACCGGGCTCCCCTGACGGTGGCCGACTTTCTTCGGTACCTGGAGGAGGGGGCCTACGACGGCGGGACCTTCCAACGGAGCGTGCGCGACGACAACCAGCCCGGCGACTCCATCCGGATCCGGTTGATCCAGGGAGGCCCTCATGCGGCATGGACCCCCGACACCGGCGAACTGCCTGCCCCGGTTCCGCTGGAGCGGACCTCCGTCACCGGACTTCGCCACCTGGAGGGGGCGCTCTCCATGGCGCGCTTCTCTCCCGAAGTGGTCCGGGCCATCCACCGGGCTCCCGTCCAGGAGCAGGCCCGGAACTCGAGGACCAGTTCGGCCCCGTCGAGAAGTAGAGGTACCCCGGAGGGGCGGTGGTTACCACCCCCGGGAAGGCCTGGCCGCACGCGTCGCTCAGGTTGGCCAGGAAGCCCGCGTGAGGATCCGAAGCCGCGGTGGTCCTGGCCTCGCTGGCGGTCTCGTCGGCACCGGAGCACCCGGCCAGGGCAAGGAGGGTGAGGGCCAGGAGCAGGGCGCAGGAGACGGGGGATCGGCGGGGAGCGCCGCGTCGGGGTGAGGGCATCGGGTCCTTCCTCTGGACAGGGGAGACGACGGGGACGCGGGAACGGCGCCCGTGGATGAGGTCGGGCAAGGTAGACCTCCATCCCCCCTGCCAAGCGCGGGGACCGGACGTGGACATGGGACGCCTCCACGGACCTCCGTTCCTTCCCCTCAGAAGACCCGGAACGCCCCCGGTCCCGCCGGGGTCGTGAAGAAGTGACTCCCGGTGGCCCGGCGCGGGAATCGATCCAGGTAGGCCCGCCTCCACCGGTGGACGAAGTTCCCGGCCGCCTCCGCCGGGACGAGGGCCCAGACCGCTCCTCCGAAACCGGCCCCGAAGGCCGAGGCCGCGGGCGCCCCGAGACGACGGGCCGACCGGGCCAGGAACACGGTCTCCGGGACCTGGTTGCCCAGGATCTCCTCGGCCAGCCGCTGCGATCGGTCCACGGCTCGCCCCATGCGCTCGGGTCCGCCGGCGTCCCACGCCTCCAGCGCGTGGACCACCGAGGGCAGGATCTCGAGGCATTCGGCGCGGAACTGGGAGAAGCGCGGCCCCATCCACGCACCCGGATCCCCATCGCTCAGGCCGTCGAGGATGGCGCCGAGGTGGGGCTCGTCCCCCCCGGTCCGCTCCCGCCACCTGGCCGCGACCTCCCGGGCCTCCACCGATAGCCGGTTGTAGGCGTCCAGAGCCCCACCGGCCTTTTCCGCCCGAACCCCGGAGGAGGCCACAACCAGGACCCACCCCTCCGGGAGGGGGATCTCCGCCACCTGCTCCAGCGGCCGGTACCGGAGGTGGGTCAGGCGACCCTCCCGGGCCAGGAGTATGGCGGCGTGATCCTGGGTGCCCCCCTCCGTCCCCACCCCTTCCGTTGCCACCCCTTCCGGGTCCGGACCGCCGCGCGGGGCGTCCACCGGTCGCAGCCCCGGGAGGCCCCCATGCGGTCGGCCCGACTCCAGGGCCGAGAGGTAGCGGGCCAGCTCCAGGGTCTGCGTCACCGGCGCCTGCGGAGTTCCGGGGAGCGGGGTCACGGAAGGTCCCGTCACCAGGCCGAACCGCGCATCCAGGGCCAGCCAGAGGGCCGTGAGCAGGGCGGTGGAGCTGCTGAGTCCGGCGGCCTGCGGGAGCGAACTCGAGAAGGCCACCACGGCGCCTCCGTCCATCCGCCCCGGAACGTCCCGGGCGAGCCTTCGCACCATGGTTCGCGGATAGAGGTGCCAGACCGGCCCCTCACCATGGCCGGCGTCCTCCCTCCCCTCCTCGGGCCCATCCCCTCCCAGGGGGACCTCGAACCGGGCTCCGAACTCGCCGCGCTCCCGGCCATCCGCATCCACGAAGACCAGGACCGGCTCCCTGGCAGGCGCCACCATCACCGAAATCCCCCGCTCCACGGCAGCTACCAGGCTCCTTCCCCCGGCGTAGTCCACGTGCTTTCCCACCAGTTCGACACGGCCGGGCACCTGGAAGGCCGCCACCGCCTCGCCCACCCGGTCGTCCCCACCCCGGAGGGCGGCTCGGGCGCACTCCAGTCGGCACGCGGCACGGCGGGCGCCCCGTGCGGTGAGCCCCCGACCTTGCAGCACGTCCACGAGTGCCGGGCCGAAGGCGGTCGACCCCGCGCCCTCCCCCCCCGGCTCCGCCGGTGAGCCCCTCCCCGTCCGGTGCGGGTCGGTCACCGCAGGACCTCGCTTCCTTCGAGGCGGCGATTCACTTCCGGAATGTCCTCCGGCCGGGTCAGGTCCAGGACGCCGGCCTCCACCGGCTCCACGCGGAGACAGGCCCCCTCCTCCAGAAGCGCCGTGGCGGCATCGGGCAACTCGTACTCCCCCCGTGACGAGGGCACCAGGGTCCGGCAGGCGGCGAAGACGGAGGGAAGGAAGCGCCAGCAGGTCATGCTCACCAGCGGGTCCGGACCGAAGGCCGTCAGCGTCCGTGCGTCCGGCTTTTCCACCAGCGTCGCCAGGCATCCATCCGGTCGGGTGGCCAGGACCGCGAAGGCCGCCACCCGCGACCGGGGGATGTTTCCCTGCCCCGTCAGAGCGCTGGCCCGGAAGCCCATGAGCCCCGACCCCGGGAGGCGGCGGACCCGGTCGATGACCTCCGCCGGGTAGAGGTTGTCACCGTTCAGCACCACCACGGGCTCACCGCCGGCGAAGGACTCGGCGGCAAGGAGGGCGTGAGCCGATCCCAGGGGGTGGGACTGCTCGGCGAACTCGATGGCCAGGCGGGTCCACCGCCGGCCCTCGAAGTACGCCCGGATGGGGTCGGCCCCGGGGCGAACCACCAGGCAGACCCGCAGGATCCCCGCGTCGGCCACCCGGCTCAGGACGTGCGCGAGAAAGGGATGCCCGTGGAATGGAATGAGCCCCTTGAGACCCCGGGCCGCCGCCTCCGCCTGCCCCGGTTCGAGGCCGATCCCGACGTCCGCCCGGGCCATGCGGGATCCACGCCCGGCCGCGAGGATGACGGCCCCCGTGGCGGGGAACGGGAGGTTCATGGGAACGAGTCCATGGAGACCAGGGAAGGGGAATGCCCGAACACACGAACACCGGGCTGAAGGAACCGTGCCCGAAGTGTAGGGACCGCCGGGTTGTGTCGCCACGGGCCGCCCGAGAGATTGCCGCATGCCTGCGAGCCCACCCCGAGCCCATGTCCACCCCGACGAGCCATGTCGAAACTGCGGGGATCCCACCCCGGGGGAATTCTGTCCTTCGTGTGGACAGCGGAAGGTGGATGTCCACGTGTCGTTCCGCGACCTGGTGGGCGACTTCCTGGAAGACCAGTTCGGCGTGGACGGACGCACGCCGACCACGATCGTGGCCCTCCTCCTTCGGCCGGGCTTCCTGACCCGGGAGTACCTGGACGGACGTGTCGTCCGGTACGTGCGTCCCCTGAAGCTCTACCTGGTAAGCTCCCTCGTCCTCTTTCTCCTGGTGGGGTTCGCTTCCACGCGGGGGATGGCCGGGCTGACATTCGGGTCCGGGGAACGGGGGGGAGCGGGTTTCGGAGCGGCGGGGGACTCGGTGGCGCTGGAGATGGCCCGGGGCTTTCGGGATGCGGTGGCCGATCAGCGCCCTCCGGTTCCGCCGGACCTCGGACGGGATCCCGCCCCCCCGCAGGCATCGGACTCGGTCCTCGCCCCCTCTCCCGACACGACCTCCGAGACGACGACCGGAGACGGCCGCTCCTGGCTGCAGGAGCTTTCCGTCAACACGGGGAGCCCACGGCTCGATGCGCTTCTCGAGGCCCGGGCGCAGCGCCTCGGCCGGATGGAGCCGGAGGATGCGGTCCGGGAGCTGGTCCGGACCTTCGTCGGATACGTGCCCACCCTGATGTTCGTGCTTCTCCCGGTCTTCGCCGGACTCCTGCGGCTCCTCTACCTCCGGAGCCCGCTCTTCTACGCGGAGCACTTCATCTTCGTGCTCCACACCCACGCCTTCGTCTTTGGCACCTTCTCCCTGGTCATCCTGTCCGGCATGGCCGGAGTCACCTTCCTCCCGCCGCTCCTTCTCCTCTGGTCAGCGCTTTACATCTTCCTGGCCATGCGGAAGGTCTACGGCCAGGGGTGGAGAAAGACGGCCTTCAAGTACTGGACGCTGGGCTGGCTCTACTTCTGGGTCCTGGTCGTCGCCCTGGTGCCCACGCTGGTGCTGAGCATCCTCTTCGGCGGATAGCCCCGTGCCGGAACCCGCGTCCGGGCCCAGGACGCCGACCGGGCCCACCGCCCCACCCGGCCGTCGCCGAGGTCCCTACCCGCTGCTCCCCGACGACGACGGTTCCGGGACTTCCGTGCCGAATCCACCGGCCGCGGAGCGCTTGTATCCCTTGGTCGAGAAGCGCGGGCGCTTCGGGGGCGCCTGGAGAGGGCGGAGCCTCAGTTCCGGGTCCCGGATCGGGGCATGGAGGACCTCGATGCCTGCTCCGAGGAGGTCGGTAAACCACTCCACGAGATCCGGGAGGGGAACGGCGGACCCCAGGGCCGGAGCGTCGGCCCCGTTTTCCCCGCCGGCCCACCCAAGGTAGACGACCCGGGTGATCCCCGCCCTGGACAGGACCTGGGGCGTGGGGAGAATGGAGTCGTCCAGGTAGTAGCGGTTGTCGAACTCCCCGGGCTTCCCCTTCCTCGTACCGAGCCGGGTGGCGTCACAGATCCAGACGGGCGGAGCGTCGGAGGCGATCCGCCCCCTGGCCATGGCCAGCGTGGTGGCCCATCGCAGGAGTTCGGCCAGGATCAGCTCGGCGGGCAGGACGCCCCTCGGGTGGGGCCAGTGATCGAAGGTGCACACCGGCTGGGCGTCGGCAGAGGTGACGAGCCAGGCCGCTGCCTCCACCGTGGCCCGCCCGGGAAGGTCGAGCACGCAGAAGGTGCCGGGTTCGAGCCACCGGGGCGCCGGGGCCCCCGGTCGGGCGTGGGCCGGAAGGAGGAAGGCGCCCCCTCCTGCCGCCGATCCGTGCGGCTCTCCGCCCCCGTGGGAACGGGCCAGCCGCTCCGCATCATCCTCCACGATCCGGATGGGGGTGGGACCCACCTTCTTCCTGTCCATCTGGTCCAGCGCCGCGAAGAGGGGCACGCAGTGGTACGGCTCCCAGTCCCCCCCTTCCAGCGGTCCCCAGACCTGGAAGAGAGCCTCGGTCCGCGCGTACGCGGCCCACCCCCGGCCACCGGTGGCATCGGGGGCTGACGGATCCCCCGCCTCCTTCGCGCTCGAGAGCCGGATCGGGATCCGGATCCCGCCCAGGGCCTCAAGAAAGCTGGACCACCGTTGCCACATGGAGCGCCTCGTGCGTCAGGAAGGGTCGGGCCGCGGCCCGGGAGTAATAGCCGGCAAAGCGGCCGTTCACGACAAAGGCCCCAAGCGTGGGGTAGAGGGGCCCGGCCTCGAACTCCAGGGGGAGGACCCGGAAACAGGCCTGGACGCACCAGGACGCCGGGTCCCGGGCCGCCTCCGCCAGGGCGGCGTCCCACTCGGCCGCCGTCACCAGGGTGCCCATGACGACGGCATCGCCCATCCGCCCGAAGGCCCGCTTCAGGACCCACTCGCTCCGTTCCGCCCGGAGGCGGTCCACCTGGTCGGGACGGAAGGGATGGGTCCGCGGGGCGTGGGCCTCCAGGAGGGCACGGGTCTCGGCATCCCCGGCGGAATCCTCCCACCAGAGGTCGAACATCTTCTTGCTCTGACGCACGAGATGGCGGAGCGGATTCATCATGGGGAGGTCCGGCCCGACCCGCTGCCAGATGGCGAAATTCGGAAGGCGGGGCATCCACTCGCCGGGGTAGAAGCGGAAGACGGCGTCCACCGGGGTCCCCAGGACCCGGGCCTTCCCCGCTCCGAGCCACCTCCTCCGAAGATGCGCGGGTGACCCGCGGACCGTGGGGTGACCGGCGGCCTGGAGCCAGGCCTCCAGGATCAGCATGTGCTGCAGGTCCTCGGAGAAGGCGGTGGCATACAGGAGCCCTACCCCATCGGCCTCCTCGAAAGCCCGCACGAAGTGCTGGCGGAGCCCCGCCTCCCACCGGCAGCCCGGTCCCGGGTCCCCCAGGAGCGCAGGAAGCCCCTCCGTCTCGTTGAATCCCCCGGGGACATCCTCGTTGAACTCCGATACCATGAGGCGACCGTCATCGCAGGGGAAGAGGTCGTACCGGGCGCACTGATGCGGACGTTCCGGCTCGGCCGCGATGAGGGGGTGAAGGGCCTTCGGAATCCCGAGGCGCTCCAGGGCCTCGGGCTCGTGGCGGACCCGGGCCTCGAAGCGGGAAAGCCCTGCGCTCAGCGCCTCCACCGCCGTCACCACCCGGTGGTGGAGGCTCTCCGGGACCACCATGGACTCGGGAAGGATGGTGAAGCCTCCTGCCGAGAAGGTGTCCCACTTGTGGTAGTCGAAGCGGAGGGCCCGAAGGAGCTCCCGGTGGGCTGCCGGGGCCAGCCCCCAGGGTCGGGTCCGGAGTCCCCACGCCGACGGGGGTGCCAGCGTGCTCACCCGGCCCCCAGGACAACGTCCAGGAGACGGTTCACGCCCCACGCCGCCACCGCGAGGAAGAGGTAGACGAGCCCCTCCGTGGCACGCAGGCCACCGGACCGCTGTTCCGGCGCCACCCCTCCCGAGGTGGAGGCCGATGCATCCCGTGGGGCTCCCGCCGGCCCCCCTCCGCCTCCCCGGGCAATGCCGGCGAAGATCTCGTGGGCCAGGAGGAGACCGGCCAGGACGCCGAAGGTGAGGATCCCGTGGCGCCATCCCCAGAAGTCGCCGGACACGGCGTCGGTGAGCGTCACGCCGGCCGCCAGGAGGAAGAGGGCGGCCGCCTTTCCGTCCTCCAGGTCATGGCTCCGCCGGAGGCTTCCGGTCCGCCCCCGGAAGCGCGCCCGTTCCCGCCTCAGGTAGATGCGGAAGGCCGCCACGAGGAACACCCAGCCCATGAGGAAGAAGGCCCCCACGATCCACCACCCGCCCTCGTCGTCACCCACCGGGTCCGCGTCCCCCCAGAGGCTCCCCCCGAAAATGAGCCCCGTGGCCAGCGTGAACGCCGCGATGACGAGGGCCGCCGACACGTTCCGACGCTCCAGCACCTCCACGCGGTACCGGAACCCGATCCAACGGGACCCGGCATGCCCGAAGAGCTTCGTGGCCGCGTACCCCAGGGCCATGTAGAAGGGGACGTAGACACCCTGCACGCTCTCGTCGGCCCAGACCATGCAGACGAGCCAGACCCACGCCACGGAGAGGATGAGGGCGGCCCGGACCAGGCCGGGTCCCGGGTTCCCCCGGAAGTAGATCCGGTGCATGGGCGCGGTGAAGGTGAGACCGACCCCGGCCATCGCCACGAAGAATCCCATCCAGAGGATGAAGAGCTCCGACTCATCCATGGTCACCTCCGGGACTGGTGATTCGGACCGGGGGGATCGGGACCTCCAGGGCCTCGGCCAGCGCCCGGAGGAGTTCGGCCTCGGCCAGGTCGACACGTCCGTCGGCCTCCACCGTCGCCGCGCCCGCGGTCAGGAACTCCCGCCGCGCCTGGGGGGCGGCCATCTCCAGGCGGGAGAGCGCCTCGTCCACCGCGCGAAGCCGGGTCCCCTCGGGCGGGAGAAGCCGCAGGCCGCTGCCGCCCCCGGGGAGGCGTGCGGCTCCCGCCTCGAAGGCCGCCCCGGCCCGGGCCTCCATCTCCGGCCCACCCTCTCCTGCGCCGCTCCAGGCCAGCAGGGAAAGGAGCACCGAGGACTCCGGGAGGAGCCGGGCCAGGGGAGTGGTCCCGCTTCGGCGGGAGGCCGGGTCCCCTTCCACGCCGGCGGGCAGATTCCGGCGGACCAGGTGGTAGACCGCAAAGCCGAAGGGGTCGATCCGGCCACCCCGCTCGTCGTCCCCAAGGATCTCCGCCAGCAGGTCCCGAAGGGCCGCCCCTCTCTCCCGGGGGAGGGACCGGAGGGCCGGCAGCGCCAGCTCCAGCAAAGGGAGCCGGGCCTCGGCCCCCACGCCCTCCAGGAGGGGCTGGGCGGCCAGTGCCGCCCTCGCTCCCCGCTCTCCCACCCGCCGACGCGTGGCCTCGAGGGCGCGGTCCCGCGGGGGACCGTCCGGAGGGAGCACCAGGGCAAGGACACCCTCCAACGCGCCTTCGGGGGTGCGGAGTCGGGCACGCATCTCGTCGGGGATGGTGGCCAGGAGGCGGCGGGCCTGGTCCACGTCCCCGGCCTCCAGGGATCCCGCCGAGGCCAGGATGGCCCCGAGGAGGAGACCCCCTCCGACCGCCCCGCCCGGCGACCCGGTACCCGGGGCCCCTCCGCCCGCGGAGGCGCCCCCCAGGATCCCTCCCCCGGGAAAGGCCCCGAAGGGCCCTCTCCGGGGTGCAGCCCCTCCTTCCGGACGCCCCTGCTGCCCCTGGGAACCCTGCGGACGCGTCCTGCGGGCTGGACGTGGCGGAGGCACCTCGAAGGACCCGTCCCACGAAGGATCGATGCGGCGGATGCGGCTCGGCAGAGGTGGGTGGGTGGCCGTGAGCCCCGACAGCGCCTTTCGCGTGCCACGGGCGAAAAACAGGTGACTCGCTTCCTCCGCATGATGGTCCTGCAGGCGGGAACCGTGCGAGGCGGCGCCGATCCGCTTGAGGGCGCCGGCGATGCCGTCGGGGTTTCGGGTGAACTGGACGGCGGCGGCGTCGGCCAGGTACTCCCGCTGGCGGGACACCGCCGCCTGGATCAGCCGCCCGGCCAGCACCCCGAGGTAGCCCAGGATCACGAGGGCCACGCCAATGAGGGCCATCTGCCCCCCTCCGCCGTCGCGCCCCCCGGAGCTCCGACGCGCCCGCCCTCCCGAGTAGAAGCCTCCCCTCAGGATGCCGCGCCCCACGATGGTGAGGAGGAGGATCCCGAAGAGAAGGCCCATGAGGCGAACATTCAGGCGCATGTCGCCGTTCAGGATATGGCTGAACTCGTGGGCCATGACGCCCTGGAGTTCGTCGCGGGAAAAGGCCTCGAGCGCGCCCCGGGTCACGGCCACCGCCGCGTCGTTCAGGGTGTGGCCGGCGGCAAAGGCGTTGATCCCCGCCTCCCGGTCCATGACGAAGACCTCGGGTACCGGAACGCCCGAGGCGATGGCCATTTCCTCCACCACGTTCAGGAGCATCTGCTCCGCCGGGTCGGTGGTCCCGGGATCCACGCGGCGCCCCCCCAGCAGCTCGGCCACGGCCCCTCCGCCCTTCCGGAGCTGGGCCGTCCGGAAGCTGGCTCCGCCCCCGATGAGCAGTCCCATTCCCAGCGCCACCGCCAGGAAGAGTCCGGGCTGGAAGAGGCCGGGCTGGACGAAGGCCGCTCCCTCCGCGCCGGCCTCCGCGGACCCGAAGCCAAAGGCGACGAGCGCCACCAGGTACACCCCCAGGACCAGCACGGCCACCGCCAGTCCGTAGAGCAGGACGAGCTTCCTGGAGAGGCTCCGGGCGTGGTCCTGGGCATCGAAGAAATCCACGGCCGGGTCAGTCGCCGAAGGCCACGGTGGGGGTGGCCCGCTCCCGATCGTCCTCGATGCCGAAGAATTCGGCCCGCGAGAATCGGAACGCATTGGCGATCACGTTGGTGGGGACGGCCCCCCGGGTGGCGTTGAAGCGCATCACGGCGTCGTTGTAGGACTGGCGGGCGAAGGCGATGCGGTTCTCGGTGGAGGCCAGTTCCTCCTGCAGCTGGAGCATGGTCTCGTTCCCCCGAAGCTCCGGGTACCCCTCCACGAGACCGAGAAAATGTTGCAGGTGCCCGGTGAGGGTCTGCTCGGCGGCCACGAGCCCGAGCATGGCGGCCGGTGCCCCGGGATCCGCAGCGGCGACCTTGTCGGCCTTCATGGCCTCGTTCCGCGCCCGGATCACCGCCTCCAGCGTCTCGCGCTCGTGCTTCAGGTACCCCTTCGCCGTATCCACCAGGTTGGGGATCAGGTCGTAGCGACGCCGGAGCTGCACATCGATCTGGGAAAAGGCGTTGCGGTAGCGCTCACGGAGCGTGACCAGACGGTTGTATCGACCGATGCCGTAGACGAGGATCGCCGCGACGGCAAGGAGCCAGAGGTAGGTCATGAGAGCCCTTCGTTGGTTGAAGTCGTCTCCCCCATGCGCACAGAAGTAGGCTACAAAGGGGTCCAGCGCCAGTGGGGCGTGAAACATCCAGGCCGCCCGTTCGTACTGAGAATACGAGCTTGGTCCTTCGGCGCCGGCCTCCCTGGATTCCTTTTCCCCGGATCCATCAGCCCCGGCCCGCAACCCGCACAGGAGAGTACGGCGCGTGATCGACGAATCCTTCACCGAGGGGCCGGCTGGAGACCACGGCGGCCCGCGACGCATCCGCTTCGACGCCATCTCTCCCCGGGCCTGGGAGCACCCCGCCGACCGAGCCGCGCTCACGGCGCTCCGCACCATCCCGGTCTTCGACGAGGTCCTGAAGAAGCTGTTCGGGATCCTCGGCGAAAAGCCCATCCGCCTCGCCTTCCAGGCCAACGCGGTGCAGGTGTCGGAGCGTCAGTTCACCCGGGTTCACCGCATCTACGACGAGGTCCTCCACACGCTGGACGCCCCGGAGGCCTACCCGCTGTTCGTCTCCCAGACGCCCATGGTGAACGCGGGCGCCTACGGAATGGACAAGCCCTTCGTCATCCTGAATTCGGGCGCCCTCAGCCTCCTGGACGACGAGGAACTCCGCTACGTGCTTGCGCACGAAGTGGGGCACATCCTGAGCGGCCACGTCCTTTACCGGACGATGATGGTCATTCTCCTCCAGCTGGCCGAGCGGGGCTTTCCGCTGGTGGGGCTCGCCGCGCGGGCAGTCCTCGTGGCGCTGCTGGAGTGGTACCGGAAGAGCGAGCTGTCGTCGGACCGGGCAGGGCTCCTCGGTGTGCAGGACCCGGAGGTGGTCTTCGGCGCCATGATGAAGATGGCGGGCGGTGGACGGGGCGACGACATGAATCTGGCGGCCTTCCTGGAACAGGCCGAGGCCTACCGCGAGAGCGAGGACGTGGCCGATTCGGTCTTCAAGGTCCTCAACCTGCTGGGGGCGACCCACCCCTTCTTCGTCCTGCGGGTGGGCGAACTCCGCAGCTGGATCGAATCCGGCGAATATGACCGGGTCCTCCGAGGCGAGTACCCGCGCCGGGGCGACCCGGAGCCTGAGTACCTCGATGACCTGAAGGAAGCCGGGCAGAGCTACCGGAAGGAGGCCGAGGCCTTTGTCGACGATCTGGCCAGCGCGGCCCGGAAGATGCGGGATTCCATCTTCGAGGGCCTCCGAACCGGCGGGCCCCGGAGTGGCGGACCCCGAGGGGGCGACGGAAGCCCCGGCGCCGGGTGGTGACCGGAGCTGCAGTCCGGGACTGATGCCGAAGGGATCCGTGTTTCACGGGTTCGCCTCCTCCTCCCGGTCGGGCTAGATTGGGGTCTCGAGACGGCATGGGGCGCGCCGCCTGGCCGGCCACCCACCGCACCTGTCCTCCCGCCTTCGGTCGCGCAGGAACCCCTGGTTGATGAAGATCCTCGTCGTTGGAAACGGTGGGCGAGAGCACGCCCTTCTCTGGAAGCTGCGCCGCGACGCCCCCGGCGCCCGGTTCTACGCCACGCGTCCGAATCCTGGCATGGAGGCACTGGCCTCCGCGGTCGACCTGGCCCCCGATGACGTGGAGGGACTGGCCACGTGGGCCCAGGGAGAGGGCATCACCCTGACCGTGGTGGGGCCGGAGGTACCGCTGGCGAGGGGGATGGGCGACCTCTTCCGGAAGCGGGGCCTCCCTCTCTTCGGACCCTCGGCGGCCGCGGTTCGCATCGAATCGTCCAAGGCCTACGCCAAGCAGGTGATGGAACGGGCCGGCGTTCCCACCGCGGCGCATCGGACCTTCACCCGGTGGCCCGAGGCCGAAGTCTACCTCAAGGAGAAGGGCGCCCCCATCGTCGTGAAGGCCTCCGGGCTCGCCGCCGGAAAGGGCGCGGTCGTCTGCTCCACCGAGGCCGAGGCGCTCAACGCCGCGCGGGAGATGCTGGCGGAGGCCTCCTTTGGCGATGCCGGGCGTGAGATCGTCATCGAGGAGTTCATGACGGGCGAGGAGGTCTCGGTCTTCGGAATCACCGACGGCCGGCACGTCTCTCTCCTCCTGCCCTCCCAGGACCACAAGCGGGTCGGAGAGGGGGACACCGGACCCAACACGGGCGGAATGGGAGCCTACGCACCGGTTCCGAGCCTGGATGCCCTTTTCCTGGAAGAGATCCGGCAGCAGGTCTTCCTCCCGGTGCTCGAAACCATGGAGGCCAGCGCGGCGCCCTTCCGCGGACTTCTCTACGCGGGGCTGATGCGGACGCCCGACGGCCCGAAGGTGGTGGAATTCAACGCCCGGTTCGGGGATCCCGAGACCCAGGTGGTCCTGCCGCTCATGGACGAGCCCCTCCTGGAGCTCCTGGTGGCCGTGGCCCGGGGGGGAAGCCTCCAGGGCGCCGGGGATCCGGCCTCCACGGGGCGGGTGGCCCTGAACACGGTGCTGGCGTCGGGAGGCTACCCGGGGGAATATGCTCGGGGGCACGAGGTTCACATCCCGGACGAACTGGGGGTGGATGACCCCGACCTTCTCCTCTTCCACGCCGGAACCCGCCGCGATGACGCCGGAGCCGTGGTCACCTCCGGGGGACGGGTGCTGTCGGTGGTGGGGCTGGGCGACGACCTGGGCCAGGCCCGGGAGCGGAGTCACGCCGCGGCACGGGCCATCGACTTCGAAGGGAAGGCGTTCCGGGCGGACATCGGGTGGCGGGCATTCCAGACGTCGGCTTCCTGAAGCCTCCCCGCCGCACCCCGGCCACACCACGCACCCCAGTTACACGCCCCATATAGGCCTACGGTCGCCCAGGCACCATCTCCAGGCGCTCCACGCTCACGTCCTCCACCCGGGCTCGGGAGTAGAAGACCGGAAAGAGACGGTCCGCCGCCCACAGATCGAAGAGGTTCCGGTAGAAGGGGCTGTCCGGGTCCCCGGACTGCCCGGGGGTGTTCATCCCCAGGGCCAGATCCCAGTCCCGGGTATCCACCAGGATGCGGAACGAGGCGCCGGACGTCTGGTTGTTCCCCGCGCCGGTGGCGCCCACCGTGAAGTTGTTCCCTCCTCGCGGCGCCGGGCCCGAATCCAGCCGCTCCCGCCATGCCGACGAGACGGCGCCGGAGAGCGGATGCCGGATCAGGGCGTGCTTGTACCGCTCCTGCCCGTACTGCCATCCGTCCATGTCGGAGCCGAAGCGCCGGGTCAGGTCCGCCACCGCCGCGGTCAGGGCGTCCAGGAGAAAGGCATCCCGCCCCCGGATAGGATCGGGGCCGAATTCCCCCGGCGGGGCCAGGAGGAAGTCCAGGGTCCGCTTCATTCCCACGGGCAGGTAGGGGCGGGCCTCCTCGGGGACGAAGCGTTCCCGGGTCCGGCTCAGGAGTTCGCGCTCCACGGCCACCCAGATCCCCGCCTCCACGGACCCCGGGTCCAGGACATGATCCCAGGCCAGGAGCCGCCTCCGCGCCTCCTCCACGGCGGGATCGGGAGCCGAAAGGGGCCGGAAGAGCGGGACCAGGGTCCGGGCAGGAATGGACAGGTAGTCATGCTGCAGTTCGGCCATGTCCGCCAGGTTGAAGCGGCGCCCCGAGGCCAGGACCTCGTTCACCCGGGACTGTCGAAAGGGGTCGGCCCAGATCCGGTAGATGGCATCGTCCAGGTGCGGGTAGTCGAAGGGGGAGGTGACGTTGGCGTTGGCCGTGGCCAGGAACCCCTCCGGCGGGTTCACCTCATGGGGAAGCTCGCCCAGCGGAAGAAAGCCATCCCACTCGAACCGCCCGTCGCCCGGTACCGGCACCAGTCCGCTGAAGCCCCGCCGTCGGGGGGAGATCCCACCAGCCTGCCAGCCGATGGTCCCGGTCCGGTCCGCCCAGACCATGTTCTCGCCCGGCACATGGTTGTAGGTCACCGCCTCCCGGAACTCCTCCCAGTTCCGGGCCTGGTTCATCCGGAGGGACGCCAGGTAGGGCGCACCTCCCACTTCGAGCCACGCGGCTGCCACGCCGTAGGCGATCCCGGCCTCCTCGTCCTGGTAGACCACCGGGCCATGGCGGGTGTAGCGGAGTTCCACCTCCACCGGCGCCTGGCCGCGGACATGGACCGTGTCCACGACGACCTCCATGGAGGCCCACGCTCCCCCGTAGGAGTACCGGGTGGGGTCATCGGGGTGGGTCCGGTAGACGAAGAGGTCCTCGTGGTCGGTGGCGAAAATCGTGAGGCCCCAGGCCCCCATTCCGTTGTGGCCGATGGAGATCCCCGGAATGGCCGGCTCGCCGCCCCCGATGACGTTCCACCCGGGGGCGTTGAGGTGGGCCCAGTACCGGAGAGGGGGTGCCTGATGCGCCCGGTGCGGATCGTTGGCCATCAGCGGGTAGTCGTCCTGCGCCAGCCGCCCGGCCACCACCCAGTTGTTGCTCCCGATCCCCTCCAGTTCGAGCCAGGCCAGCTCCGGGTCCAGCTCGAAGGGATCGACGGGCGCACCGAGGGGGGCACCCGCGGGGATATCGGTGGCCGGAGCCTGCCCGTTCCCCGCTCGATCCTCCTCCGTGCCTTCCCGGAACTCCGCAGCCACGTCCTCGGGGCGGAAGGAGAGATTGCTCCGGTAGGCCGAGTAGAGGCGGAGGATGTCATGCTCCACCAGGTGCTGCCCATCCACCGCCGGGTCCAGCGCCAGGTTCGGGGGCGTGGGATGCGGGTGGAAGTGCTGGATGCGCTGAACAAGGTCCTCTCCCCCGAGGTGAACGGCGCGTCCGATGCGAAGCTGGTTGGGCGCGTTCCCCAGGAGCCCCTGGTGGCGGGAGATCACCACCTCGGGAGTCCAGTACCCGGGCTCGATCTGGAGCATCCTGAACTCCACGGGGAGGAGGGAAGGATCGTCCCGGGTCCGGTCGATCCAGGCGTTGATCCCCTCCACGAAGGAGCCGACGATCGCGTCTCCCCGCGGATGGTAGTGCAGGAGCTCCGCGTCCATGTCGCCCCGAAACCGGAAGAGGCGGGCGCCGTGGTCCCGGTCCAGCTCCCGGGGACCCAGGATCTCGGCCACCGTTCCCGAGGCCCGCCGGCGCCAGATCTCGAGCTGGAACATGCGGTCGCGGGCGGCCTGGAACCCCTGGGCGAAGAAGAGGTCCCGCTCGGACTGGGCGTAGATGTGGGGAATGCCCCACGGATCCCGAAGGATCTCCACCGGTCCATCCAGGCCGACCACGACGAGCCGTTCGTCAGCCGGTTCCAGCACCGTATCGGGAAGCGCCGAATAGCCAGCAGGCGCGGCTGCATGGTCGGCAGGCGGGGCCGCATGGCCAGCAGGCGCGGCCGCATGGTCGGCAGGCGGGGCGGATTGGACGGCAGGCGCGGCGGCGGAACCCTCACCGGGCCAGACGGCGGGAGGCACGGCCCCGTCCAGCGGCCCCGGCCCCATGGCTGCGACGAGTAGAAGGAGGGCGGCGGCGGGGCCACGGGAAATGCGCAGGAGCCGGCTCGGGATCATCATCCGGCGAACGTACGGCTCGACCACACTTCCGTCCAGACGTCGCAGGGGCGAGCGCGAACCATTGCCTCGACGCCGGATTGGGCCTAAGATCCGCCGTCTTTGCGGCCCTCCGGGGCCGACGGTTCCGTGAACCCGAACCCTATCACATCCAGGGAGCAGCAATGGACCAGCTCATGATTCCCCCGATCCTCGGGATCGTGGGACTCGGCGTGGCCTTCGTGATCTACCGCGCCATGATGCGGTATCCGGCCATGGAGGGAAAACCCACCGAGATCTCCATCCTGATTCAGCAGGGGGCCATGGCGTTCATGCGCCGGGAGCTCATCCTCATCGCGCTCTCGGTGGCCGTGATCTTCGTGGCCATTACCGTGTCGGGGCTGGGCATCGAGACGGCTGCTTCCTTCCTGGTGGGTGCGGTGTGCTCCGCCGCCGCCGGTTTTCTCGGGATGATCGCGGCCACACGGGCCAACGTCCGCACCACCACCGCGGCCCACAACCACGGCACGGGCAAGGCGCTGACGGTGGCCTTCTACGGCGGCTCGGTCATGGGCATCGTGCTGGCCTCCCTGGGTCTGGTCGGGCTCGGCTCCCTCTACGTCATCTTCGGCACGGACCCGGAAACGGCCCACCGCATCCACGGGTTCGGGATGGGCGCCGGAGTGGTGGCCCTCTTCTACCGCGTGGGTGGCGGGATCTTCACCAAGTCAGCCGACGTGGGCGCCGACCTGGTGGGGAAGATCGAGGCGGGAATCCCCGAGGATGACCCCCGGAACCCCGGCGTCATCGCCGACAACGTGGGGGACAACGTCGGCGACGTGGCCGGCATGGGATCGGACATTTTCGAGTCCTACTGCGGCGCCATGATCGCCACGGTGGCCCTGGCCAGCGTCATGATCCAGCAGCAGGGAGGCATCGGAGGCGTCGATGCGATAATCCCGGGGATGGGACCGGGCAGCGCCCTGATGGGACTCCCCCTCCTCCTTTCGTCGCTGGGGCTGGTCTGCTCCATCCTGGCCATCGGCCTTGTCCGACTCGCATCCGGTCAGAGCCCCGAGGTGGCACTTCGCACGGGGACCATTGCGGCGGCTGCAGGATTCGTGGCCCTGGCCTATTTCCTCATCTCGTGGCTCGAGGTCTCCAACGGCGTCTGGATCGCCACCATCGTGGGTTCGGTGGGAGGCGTCGTCATCGGGCTTTCCACGGAGTACTACACGGCCGGAAAGCCGGTCCGCGACATTGCCGCGGCCGGGCAGACCGGCTCCGCCACCGTAATCATTGCCGGGCTGGCCATCGGCATGCAGTCCGTGGTGATCCCGGTGCTCACCATCTGTCTGATGATCTTCATCGCCAACGGCCAGGCTGAGCTCTACGGCGTGGGAATCGCCGCCGTGGCCATGCTCTCCACGGTGGGGATGACCATGGCCATCGACGCCTACGGACCCGTGGCGGACAATGCCGGCGGCATCGCCGAGATGGCAGGCCTGGGGGAGGAGACCCGGAAGATCACCGACGGCCTCGACGAACTCGGGAATACCACCGCCGCCATCGGAAAGGGGTTTGCCATCGGCGCCGCGGCCCTGGCGGCGCTCACCATCATCGCGGCCTACATCGCCGAGGTGAGCTACCGACTCGACGGCTTCGAGCTTCGGATCGATGACCCCAACGTCCTCATCGGAATGTTCATCGGTGGGCTCTTCCCCTTCCTCGTGGCCTCCATCACCATGACCGCGGTGGGTGCGGCGGCCTTCGAGATGATCCAGGAGATCCGCCGGCAGTTCCGGGAGATCCCGGGGCTCCTCGAGGGCACGGCCCAGCCCGACGCAGCCCGCTGCGTGGACATCGCCACGAAGTCCGCCATCAAGCGCATGCTCCTCCCCGCCTCCCTGGCCGTGCTCGGGCCGGTGGTGGTGGGCTTTGGCCTGGGTGCCGAAGCCCTGGGAGGGATGCTGGGGGGCGCGCTGATCTCGGCGGTGCTTCTGGCCCTGACCATGGCCAACGCCGGCGGCGCGTGGGACAACGCCAAGAAGTACGTGGAAAAGGGGAACTTCGGGGGCAAGGGCTCCGAAACCCACAAGGCCAACGTGGTGGGCGACACCGTCGGGGATCCCCTCAAGGACACCTCCGGGCCCTCCATGAACATTCTCATCAACGTGATGGCCATCGTCAGCCTCGTGATCGCACCGCTCCTCACGCGCTGAGCTTCGCCAGTCCCGGACGCGCCCCCGGGCGCCGTCCGGTGGATCGACGGCGGGTCGTCGGGGTTCTTCCCGGCGACCCGTTGTCGCGTTCGCGGCCCGGGTCCTGTTCCTGCCGGCCGGGTGCGCTGGGCGAAGCCTGCGTCCAAGCCGACCCTCGTCCCCGTTCTTTCTCCGTCCCCTCCCGGAATGCCCGAACTTCCCGAAGCCGAGACCATTGCCCGTGGCCTCCGTGCGCCCGTCGAGGGGGGCACGATCACGGGGGTTTCCGTCCTTCACGCCGACCTCGTGGAGATGGGGCCGGCGGCCCTTGTCCGAGGGATCACGGGCGCCATCATCGAGGCCGTTGGAAGGCGTGGGAAAAACGTGGTCCTGCGCCTCGAGGGAGGCGACCATCTTGTCGTGAACCTGGGGATGTCGGGTCGTCTTCTCTGGCGGCCCGCCCACGACCCCTCGCCGCCCCCTTCCCACCCCGGAGTCGTCTTCCGACTGCGTCCTGCGGCCCAGACACCGAATCCTCGGGCGGCCCCCGAGGGTGAACTGGTCTACCACGACCCGCGGAGGTTCGGCCGGATCCGCCTCCTCACTCAAGGCGCCTACCGGACCTGGTCGCGGAGCCTGGGCCCCGAGCCCCTCTCCCGCGGGTTCACGGCCCGCCGCCTCGCCCTGGAACTCGCCCGCTCCCGCACCCCGCTCCGGTCCTGGCTCCTGGACCAGGGCAAGGTGGCGGGCGTCGGCAACATCTACGCCTCGGAAGCGTGCCACGTGGCCCGGCTCCATCCAGCCCTGCCGGCCTCGGAAGTGGATGCAGCCGGGGCACGCCGACTCCATCGGGCCATCCGGCGGGTGCTGGCGGAAGCCGTGGAGGGGGGAGGAACCACGCTCCGGGACTATCGCACCGCGCAGGGATGGGAAGGCGCCTACCAGCACAGCCTTCGTGTCTACGGACGGGAGGGAGAGCCATGCCCCCGGTGCGGCCGCCCGGTCCGCCGGATCGTCTTCTCGAACCGGTCCGCCTTCTACTGCCCCCGTTGCCAGCCGGAGCTCCCGAACGACGGGTAGCCCCCACCATGGAGATGGCATGGAGAAAGGGCCTGGAACCCCGCTGCGGACCGGACCCCGCATGTCCCGCGCGGGTAGATTCTTTACGCCCTCTCCCCCCGCCCCCGCTCGTCCGCATCCTCCAGGAGCCACCATGCTCGGAATCTTCACGACCGAACGCCCGGAACCCTGCAGGCCCGAGCCTCGCACCACCGGATGGGAAGCCGCAGGCCACACCATCCACCCTCCGCAGCTTGCCCGACGGCGACGGGGGTTTGGCGTGGTTCTGGCCACGCTCACGGCGGGCCTCACCGCTGCCGCCCTCCTCCCGGCGGCCGCCGACGCCCAGGGGACGCAGGTCTCCGTGATCGGGGGCGCCACCTACTCGGACCTCAGGGATGTGGACGGCTTCGACGGGCGATCCGGGACGATGGCGGGGATCTCCCTTCTCCTCCCTCTCGGCGGCCCCTTCGCCTTTCAGCCCGAGGCCCTGGTGGTGAGCCGTGGCGCCCAGGCCGGGTCGGACCTCCGAGAGAGTCTCGACCTCGACGCCTTCGAGATCCCCCTCCTCCTGCGGGTGTCCCTCGCTCCCCGGTCCTCCTTCACCCCCCACCTCTACGCCGGTCCGTACCTGGGCATCCAGATCGACTGCACCGTGGAGGGGACATCGGTGGACTGCGATGACCGCGAGGACATCTCCACCCGCACCGTCGATGTGGGTGCCATCGCGGGAGGGGGCGTCACGGCGGGGCTCGGGCCCCTGATCTTCACCGGGGGGCTCCGCTACGGCTTCGGCCTCTCCACGATGGCCGAAATCGGCGATGCGGAGTTCCGGGAATCGGCTCGGCACGGCGGCTTCGGTATCTATGTGGGGGCCGGCATTCGCTTCGGGGGCCGAGGCTCGCGGTGATCCGCCCCGCGGCAGAGGGCCTGGACCAGGCCGGGGAGCGATTCCCCGATCTTCTCCGGGACGAATCCAACCTGGCGGCCGGTCGGGCCACCCGCGTCTATCTCCCCTCCTCGGCAGAGGAGGTGGCCGACGTGGTCGCCGAGGCGGCGCGCACAGGCGCCACGATCACGGTCAGCGGAGCCCGCACCGGGATCTCGGGAGGGGCCGTTCCCGTCCAGGGCGAAGGGGATGGAGCCGCGGCGGGTGGGCATGTGGGAGGGGTCACAGGGGAGCACTGGGTTATGTCCCTGCAGAAGCTCCAGCGCCTGCACCCCCCGCGGGTCGACCCGGATTCCGGGGAGGTCACCGTTCGGGTGGAGGCGGGGGTCTCGCTGGACCACCTTGCCCGGAACCTGGAGGGCGTCCGGTCGGATTCGGGTGCGCGCCTCGTCTACCCCGTGGATCCCACCGAGTGGTCCGCCTCCGTGGGGGGCACGGTGGCGACCAACGCCTCCGGGGGGCGCAGTTTCCGCTACGGACCCACCGGATCCTGGGTTCGCGGCCTGACCCTCGTGCTGGCCGATGGCAGGCGGGTGGACCTTCGGCGAGGCGAGGTTCACGCCGGCCGGGACGCCGTCTTCTGGCCCCATGCGCCGGGAGCCGCGCCGATTCCCGTGCCTCGGATCCCGCGACCCCGAAGCCGCTGCGTGGCGGGCTACGACCTGGCCCCCGGGGGTGACCTCCTCGACCTCTTCATCGGGTCCGAAGGGACCCTGGGCGTGGTCGTGGAGGCGGAACTGGCCCTTACCCCTGCGCCGTCCGTTGAACTCGGGATCGTGGGCTTCCTTCCGGCCGGGGTGGATGTGGTCGCGCTGGTGTCCGACCTCCGCGAGGATTCCCGCCTCCCGGCCATGGCCATCGAGTTCATGGATGCCGCGAGTCTCCGCCTCCTTCGGGAAGAACGCTCCCAGGGTCGGGGCGGGATCATTCCTGAACTCCCTGCGTCGGCCCACTCCGCCCTCTTCCTGGAACTGGGCTTCGACGACGAGGCCGAGGTGGACACGGCCCTGGAAGGCCTCGACGAGGTCCTTGCCCGCCGCGGAGCGTCCATGGACGACACATGGGCCGGGGACGACGCAGCCGAGCGCCGGAAACTCCGGGCCCTCCGGCACGCGGTTCCGGAGGCCGTGAATGCGAGAATCACGCGCTACCGGAGAACCGTGCCCTCTCTCCACAAGGTGGGAACGGACCTGGCCGTCCCCGACGAGGCGGCCGCCAAGATGTACGGGCTCTACGAGCAGGTCCGGGATGCCTCGGGACTCGAATCCGTGCTCTTCGGTCACGCCGCCGAGAATCATCTCCACCTGAACTTCCTCCCGCGAACCGAGGGCGAGCTGGAGCAGGCGCGGGCCCTGCACCTGGAGCTGGCCCGCGAGGCCGTCCGGCTCGGGGGCTCGGTGACGGCGGAGCACGGTGTCGGACGTCTCAAGCGCCCCCTCGTCCCCATCCAGTATGGGGACGAGGGGGTCCGTGAGCTTCGGAGGATCAAGGACGTCCTGGATCCCCGGGGGACACTGAACCCCGGGGTGCTCCTCCCCTCCAGGCCCACGGTGTCGACAGCTCCGGAGCGGTGACAGAATGCCCAGCGAGACGGACCTTTCGTCCCAGTGGACCCCGGGATCCGGCGACCGGTTCCAGGGGACGGAAGGACGCTCCCAGGCATGGGAATTGCCCCCACCAGGGGCTCCGACCCCCCTCCTTTCAAGGCCGGCCGGGACCTTCCCGACCCGACGTTGCGCGCCATGACTTCCTCCCTGATCCTGGTCAACCTGGGCACGACACGAACCCCCACCCCCCAGGGCGTCCGGGACTTTCTCAGGGAGTTCCTCGGTGACCCCATGGTGGTGGACTGGCCCGCGTGGGTATGGCGGCCCATTCTGAAGGGCATGGTCCTCCCCATCCGGCCCCACCGGGTGGCCCGGCTCTACGCTTCCATCTGGACCGAGGAGGGCGCCCCCCTCCGGGTCGGCACCGAGCGCATCGCCGCCGGGATCCGGGACCGCGTGGATCCGGCGGTCCACGTCCGGGTCGCCTACCGTTACGGGGAACCGGGGCTGGCGGAGACCGTGGCCCAGGCCTCGAAGGAGGGACCCGTGACGGTGGTCTCCCTCTTTCCCCACCAGACGGCCTCCACCACCGGAACCATCGACGAACTGGTGCATCGGACCGTGGGGGCCCGGGCCTCGGCAGATCCGGAGGTCATTCGAGTCCTCCACCCGGAGCCCGATGACCCGGGATTCATCGAGGCCCTGGCTGGACGATGGGAGGAGGCCCTGGGGGAGGCCGACGTGGAGCCTGAGCACGTGGTTCTCTCCTACCACGGGATTCCGACGCGGCACGACCGTCGGGAGGGTGGCGTCTACCGCACGGGGTGCGAGCGGACCTCCCGGGCCTTCCTGGCCCGGATCGGCTGGCCCGAAGCGCAGGCCACCACCGCCTTCCAGTCCCGCTTCGGCCCCGAACCCTGGCTTCGGCCCGCCACCGACGACACGCTGGAGTCACTGGCTCGCGCCGGCATCCGGCGGCTGGCGGTGGTGACTCCGGGCTTCATCACCGAAGGTCTCGAGACGGTGGAGGAAATCGGGGAGGAGGGGAAGGAGATCTTCCTCAAGGCAGGGGGCCGAAGCCTGGTCCGCGTGGGATGCGTGGAGGACCATCCCGCCTTCGTGGAAAGCCTGGCCCGGCTCGGACAGCGGGGCTGAGCGGACCCGCGCCTCTCCCGGGAAACGCGCCCTGAGGAAGCAACAGAGAAGCAGGAGACCAGCGCCCCTGCGTCAGCCCACTCGGCGTCCCGCCACTGCGGCGCCCCGCCCTCCTGCTTCCATCCCCGACGTCCATGCCGCGCCAAGACTCACTCCGCTCCGCCAGTTCCCCGCGAGGAACAGGCCCGGGAGCCGGTCTTCGGCCCGCGCCACCTCCTCGACCCGACCCGCGTGGCCGGCCACGTACTGGGGGATGGCCTCGGGCCAGCGTTGCACGCGACCCAGGACCGGCTCCCCGCGGACCCCCAGGAGATCGCCCAGCTCCTCCCGGACCATGGCCAGCATCTCCTCGTCGGCCAGATGCGCCCGCTCGGGGGTCCGGGCACCACCCACGAAGTTGGCCGTCACCACCAGGTCCTCCGGGATCCGCCCCGGAAAGAGCGTTCCCGGCCAGAGGGACCCGAGGATGCGTCGCCCCTCGCCCGAGGGAACCAGGACCCCGAAGCCGTCCACCGGGTGGGCCACGGCCGATCGGGGCCAGACCAGGTGGACCACCGAGACCGGGGCATACGGGATGCCGGCCAGCGCCTCGGCCGCCCCCGGGTCCAGGGTCCGGAGGAGCCGTGCGGACGCCGGGGCCGGGGTCGCGAGAATAACGGCACCCGCCTGGATCTCGCGGCGCGTCACCGAGGAGCCGCTCCCACTCGGCTCCTCCCAGGCCACCCGCCACGCGTCCCGCCCCTGCGACTCCCGCTCCACGGCCACGACCCTGGCACTGCGCCGGACCGCCTCAGGGCCCAGCGCCTCGGCCACGGCCAGCGGCCAGGACTGGAGTCCACCACGGAAGGAAAGGATGCTGGAGGGGATTCGTGGCTCACCGCCTCGCTCCCGACGGGCGGTACGAGCCTGCGCCATCATCCCCCGAACCACGCTCCCATGGGAAGCCTCGGCCCGGACCAGGTCCGGAAAGACGGCGCCCAGGGCCAGCTTCTCCGGGTCACCGGCAAAGACACCGGAGACGAACGGGTCCACGAGCCGGTCCAGGACCTCGGGACCGAATCGTCGGCGCACGAAGGACGCCACGGATTCGTCCAGCGCCGCGGTCCCATGGCCCTGGCCGCGGCCCCGAAACGGCTCCCCCAGCAGACGGAGCTTGGCGGAAGACGAAAGCAGAGGGGAGGCAAGAAAATCCCCGGGCCCGTGGGGCACGGCCACGGGCCGGCCGTCCTTCACCACGTAGCGGCGTCCCCCTGCCGCATCCGCCTTCAGCATCCGGTCCTCGAGGCCCAGCTCCCCGAAGGCGCGAAGGAGCTCGGGATCCCGTGTCGAAAGGGTCTGGGGACCGAATTCGAGGGGGAGATCCTCCGGGCCCCGCGGGGCGAGGGCCGGGTCGCCGGCCTCCCACCCCGCCCGGGAGCGGACGACGCCGCCCACCTCGCTTCCGGCCTCCAGGAGCTGCACCGGCACCCCAGCCCGGTGAAGCGTCCACGCCGCACCCAGGCCGGCCACCCCGCCGCCCACCACCACCACCGGATCGTTCATGGCATCACCGCGGATCCTCAGACCGTCATGGAGAACCGGGGAGCCCCGGACTGCGCCGTCGGGAGCGACACTGGCAGGTAGGCATCCAGCTCCATGCAGAGGTTCCGCAGGAACCACCGACCCAGCGGCGTGACCTCGTACCGGTCCTCGAGCCGCCGAAGGAGCCCGTCGTCGGCGTGGGCCTCCAGGGCCTCCCGCTCCCGGACGAGGGCCGGAAGCTGACGTCCCGACGCCCCTTCCCGGGCCTCGAGGAGGCGGTGGGGAAGTTCCAGGTTCGAGAGGAGGTGATGGATGGCGTCCCGGCGGCGGAGATCCTCGTCGGTGAGCACATGCCCCCGGACCACCGGCAGGGTTCCGGCGTCCAGGGCGCGCTGCCAGCTCCCCAGCTTCGGATCGCTCTGGATCTGGGCCCCGCCAACCTCGCCGATGGCCGAGCATCCAAAGGCCACCAGGTGGGGCGCCGCCCTCTCCACGTAACCCATGAAGTTCCGATGGAGCCGGCGCTCCTCCAGGGCCCGGGAGAGCTCGTCGGTCTCCAGGGCAAAGTGATCCATCCCGATCCAGCTCCACCCCGCCTCGGTCAGGGCATCCACCGCCTGCTGGAAGAGGGAGAACTTGTCCCAGGCGGTGGCCGGCAGCCCTCGTGCGTCCACCTGCTTCTGGTTCGCCCGGAGGTGCGGGAGGTGGGCGTAGGAAAAGCAGGAGAGCCGATCCGGCTTCAGCTCCATGACGGAGTCCAGCGTGCGCTGGAAGACCTCGGGGGTCTGGTAGGGGAGGCCATAGACCAGGTCCAGGTTCACGCTGGGGAAGCCGGCCTCCCGGGCGGCGAGGAAGATCTTCCGGGTGAGGGCCTCGGGCTGGATTCGCCCGATGGCCTCCTGAACCCTGGGATCCATGTCCTGGACCCCGAGGCTGATGCGGGTGAATCCCAGGCCGCGAAGGAACCGGACCTGCTCCGGGGTGGCAATCCGGGGATCGATCTCCAGCGAGCGTTCGGCTTCCGCCCCCAGGTCGAAGGCGTCCTCGAGGAGACGGAGGAGGCGCTCCATCTGGGGTTCGGTCAGGAAGTTGGGCGTGCCCCCGCCCAGGTGCAGCTCCAGAGCCTTCCGCCCGCGCCCCAGCGTCTGGATCACGGCGGCGATCTCCAGCTCCACCCGGTCCAGGTAGGCATCCACCACCGAACTCCGGTTCGTCACCGTGGCATTGCACCCGCAGTAGGCGCACCGCTCCGCGCAGAAGGGGAGGTGAACGTAGAGCGCCACCGGATCGTCGGACGCCGCAGCTGCCCTCCGCAGCGCCGCCCGGTAGTCCTTCTCGTCGAAGGATTCGCTCCAGAAGGGAATGGGCGGGTAGCTCGTGTACCGGGGACCGGAGCGATTGTAGTGCTCGACGCGCTCCGGGGTCAGGGCCTGCCCCGGGGGGGGACGCCGAACCCCGGGGGACCGGGCCGCCTGGATCATCGCGTTTTCCTCTCGTCTATCGGGAATCGAATGTGGAAATCCACCCCGTCGCGGCGACACACCCCGAAGGCGTCGGTCTCCTCGAGCTCGGTGGTCGGCGCCACCATGGCGCGGAGGAGTTCCTCGAAGGCACCCCGGTAGTAGGCATGGAGGGGCTCGGTCGACGGCACCCGCTGCGCCGGCGCCCCGTGCCGGAGCGAAACGAGGGGTCGGTCTCCCATCCGGAACTGGTACGAACCGCTCCCGGCAAAGGTCCAGGCATGGCGCCGGATGGCCTCGAGGAGAAGGCGAAGCCGAAGCCCCCGGGGGAGGGGCCGGACCAGGAGCTTCACGGGACCCGGGATGCGGTGGCGCAGCACGTAGGCCCCGGTGCGACGCCCGGAGTCATGGAGGACGGCGCGCAGTTCCCCTGACGGGAGAAGCTCCGTCAGGAAGGTCACGAGGGAGAGGAACTCCCCTTCGTCCCTCATCCCCTGGGGATCCTCTTTCATCAGGTTGTCCATCCCGCAGAGGCGGAGGATCCGTCGGGCCTCGTCCGCTCCGTACCGGGCCTCCAGCGCTCGGGCCGTCTGGATCAGGGCATTGGGCCCGATCCGCCCCGGCGCAGGTCGCTCCTCGCCTTGCGGGAGGCCGGCGCCGGGCCGCCCCGGCGACAGGGTGATGCCCACGGGAGTCACGGGGCCGCCACCGGGAGGATGTCCAGCCTCGCTGCCGGCACCTCTGTCCGGGTCCGCTTCGCGTCGATGGCCCTGGACATGTCCGCCAGCGTCGTGCGACGGAGGTAGCCCCGCACCCCCTCGCGGACGGGAG
This sequence comes from Gemmatimonadota bacterium, assembly GCA_007120305.1. Lineage (GTDB taxonomy): Bacteria > Gemmatimonadota > Gemmatimonadetes > Longimicrobiales > Gaopeijiaceae > SKNW01. The sequence goes on from SKNW01000068.1 coordinate 43,331, forward strand.
ACCAGGCGTGGTGAAGCGGGCATGGGACGGCATCGGAGCATCGGCCCAGACCGGCAGCACAGCGATCCAGCGACTCCAGCCCATCCACCGCCACCACGATGTCGTGGAGGCAGATCTCCCGCGCCGGACGGGCCAGGGTATAGCCGCCCGCCGGCCCCCGGGTGGAATCCAGGAGACCGGCCCCCACGAGGCGCGGGAGGAGGGCGGCCAGGAAGGGACCGGGGATCTCCTCGTCCTGCGAGATCTGGCGAAGCTTCACCGTTTCCCCCGGGGCATGACCCGCCAGGTGGGCCGCCGCCCGGATCGCGTACTCGCACGCCGCGGAGTGAATCACGCGACGGGTCCGGAGGTGGTGGACACCGGGTCCGGCTCCGCCTCCGTCTCCATCTCCTCGTGAAGCTGCCCGCCACCGCCGCAGGCCAGCATCGTGTGCTGCGACGGACGCTTCTTTCGACCGTTCACCCGCTGGATCTGGACGAGTTCGCCCTGCTGGCGCTGCCGGATCAGTTCGTCGCGGGTGAGGACCTTGGACTCGTCGAACCCCCAGTCCACCTTCTTCTGCCCCCAGTAGTTGATGCGGCCCAGGTCGTAGAAGCGGCGCTCCATGGTGCTCTTGAGGAAGGCCTTCAGGCATCCACGCAGGTACTTGCGCCGGAAGGGATCCTTGTCCCAGAGGTATCCCCCGAACGCCTTTTTCGTGTAGTAGCGTCGGTAGTTCTTGAGCACGCCCGCCAGCACCTCCTCGCGGGTCATGGCGTCGGGCTGGATGATGGGGGTCACGAAGTTGTACTTGGCGTAGTCCCGGACCTCCACCTTGTCCCCCAGCTCCTCGAAGAGGTCGGCGAAGGGCCAGGGGGTGTAGCAGTTCCAGTTCACCAGGTCCGCCTTCCAGTCCAGCGCCATCTCGTACGTCTCCTCCAGCGTCTCGGGGGTCTCGTTCTCCATCCCCACAATGAACTGGGCCTCCACCACGATGCCGTTCTCCCGCAGGAGCTCGATGGCCCGCTTGCTCTGGTCCAGCTTGATCTCCTTGTTGAAGCGATCGAGCTTGAGCTGCGCGGCGGCCTCCGTCCCCAGCGAGACGTGGACCAGCCCGGCCCGGCGGTACAGCGGGAGGAGCTCCTCGTCCCGGAGGATGTCGGTGACCCGGGTGTTGATCCCCCACTTCACCGGGAGATTCCGCCGCTCAAGTTCCTCGCACATGGCGACGAACTTCTTCCGGTTGATCGTGGGCTCTTCGTCGGCGAGGATGAAGAATCCCACTCCGTGATCCCGAACCAGGCCCTCGATCTCGTCCACGAACCTGATGGGATCCCGGGTCCGGTACGTCCGCCAGAACTTCCACTGGGAGCAGAAGCTGCAGGTGAAGGGGCAGCCCCGGGCGAAGTTGGGCACCGCCACGCGGCAGTTCAGCGGGATGTAGATGTACTTGGACCAGTCCAGGATCCCCCAGTCGGCCGTGAGCGCATCCAGGTCCTGGATGGGCGGGTGGGCCGGCGTGGCCACCACCTGATCCTCGTCGAGGAAGGCCAGTCCCTTGATGGAATGGCGATCCTCCTGGAAGGTGCCGGCCTTCACCGAGCGCATCAGGTTCGTGACGATGTGCTCACCTTCGCCCCGAACGATGACATCGATCCACGGCGCCTCCCCCAGGACCTGCTGGTACATGAAGGTGCCATGGATTCCGCCGAGCACCGTCAGCGTGTCCGGGAAGATCTCCCCGGCCAGCTTGAGGGTGGCCTGGGCCTTGTAGATGGCCGGCGTGATGGCGGTGGCCATGACCACATCCGGCACCGGTCCGGAACGGAGCATGGCTTCCAGCTGGTCGTCCTCGATCCGATCCGTCATGGCATCGATGAAGGTGACGTCGGTGATGCCGGCTTCCTTGATGGCGCCGCTCACGTAGGCCGCCCAGGCAGGTGGCCAGGTTCCAGCGATTTCGGCGCCGCCGGAATGGTAGTTCGGGTGGATCATGAGGACACGCATGGAACGCCTCTCTGGTCAGGAAGGATGCCCGCCGGCCGCTGCGGCCGGTCCTCAACGGGGCGTCGACGCCGACCCGGAGCCGGGCACCCCTGAACGATTTCTGGGTGTAAGCTATACTTGTCACTTTGCGATGTCCAGAAGTATTTACAGAGTGAAAAGTGGGGAATAGGCCGTGATCCGGGATGGAGGTCACAACTCTATGCTATAAAAGCACTTGCAATCGCGTGCCGAACGCTGGACCGCAGAAGAATTCCAGCACCCCTTGCGTCCAGCCCCGCCCGGTACCAAGGTGTCCATGCCCCCTGTCCCGCTCCCTTCGCTCTGCCCTCCCCCTCCCTGCCACCGACCGAGACCATGGCCCTCAACGTCTTCGGAACCCCCCTGGAAGAATGCAGTCGCGACCCCCTCACCGGGTTCTACCGGGATGGGTGCTGCCACACCGGGCCCGACGACCTCGGCGTCCACACCGTGTGCGTCGTGGCCACCGAAGCCTTCCTGGCCTTCAGCCGCGAGGTGGGGAACGACCTATCCACCCCTCGACCCGAATACCGCTTTCCCGGTGTTCGCCCCGGCGACCGATGGTGCCTCTGTGCCTCCCGGTGGAAGCAGGCCTGGGAAGCCGGCCACGCGCCCCCGGTGGTCCTCACGGCCACCCACGAGGCCACGCTGGGCATTGTCCCCCTGAAGGCCCTGGTGGCCCACGCCCACCGGGAACCGGCAGCATCCGGGGGGTGAACTTCCTCCACCTCGGCGGTGTTTCCCTGTCTGTGTCGCACCCACCGAGCCTCGAGGATTCCATGCGCCGCCTCCCGTCCACTCCATCCGACGCTGCCCTTCCGTGCCTCCGCAAAGGGCGCGCGTGGCCGATCCTCAGCATCAGGAGGTGGGGACGGGGATGCAGATGCGTGGGCATCGCCACGACGGTGATCCTGGCCGCGCTGGTCACGGCCACACCGGCGGACGCGAGGCAGGCGGAGAGCGGGCAGAACGTCTCCGCCCCGGCCGACGGGTCCCTCCTCCCCGTGGTGGAGCACACCCTGGCCAACGGAATGCGGTTCCTCATCCTCCGCCGCGCTGCCTCTCCCACCGTCTCCTTCGTGGTCCACGTTCCGGTGGGAAGCACGCACGAGGCCCTGGGGAGCACCGGCGCGGCCCACCTCCTGGAGCATCTTCTCTTCAAGGGGAGTTCCACCATCGGAACCTCCGACGCCGACGCCGAGCGCCGGCTCTTTCAGCAGATGGACGCCGTTCACGACTCACTTCGCCACGCGCGTGGCACCCCGCCCCCGCCCCGGGGGGATGCGGAGGCCCTCGCCGCCCGGGAGTCGGAGCAGGCAAGGCTCGTGGAGCGGATTCGCAACCTGGAAGATTCGGCCCGGACCTACGTGGTCCCCAACGAGTTCGACGACATCCTGAGCCGAAACGGGGCTCGGGGCCTCAACGCCTCCACATCATGGGAGAGCACCGAGTACTTCGTCGAGCTTCCGGCCAACCGGGCCCGGCTCTGGTTCGTGCTGGAGTCGGACCGGATGCGGGATCCCGTCTTCCGGGAGTTCTACCGCGAACGGGAAGTGGTGGAGGAGGAGCGCCGCGCCCGGATGGAGTCGGACCCCGGAGGCCGCCTCTGGGAGGAGCACACCGCGGCGGCCTTCCGTGTCCATCCCTACGGCGTGGCGCCCATCGGGCACATGGAGGACATTCGTAATCTCACCCGGGCCCAGATGGAGGAATTCCATCGGCTTCACTACGGACCGGAGAACACGGTGGTGGCCATCGTGGGCGCCATCGAACCCGACTCGGCCATCGCCTGGGCGGACGCCCATTTCGCCGACCTGGAGCGCCGGGGCCCGCCGCCCCCCCTCCTGGCGGTGGAGCCTCCGCAGCGGGGAGAGCGGCGCCTCGACGTGCTGGCCGACGCCGAGCCGCAGCTCCGGGTGGGATGGAAGGTGGGCGACGGCATGGACCCGGACCTTCCTGCCCTCTCCATGCTGGCCAACGTCCTGGTGGGGGGGCGCGACGCACGCCTCCACCGCCGCCTGGTCCGGGATGACCGGCTCGCCACCTTCGTGAGCGCGGGGGTGACGCCGGGAGGCCGGGACCCCGGGCTCTTCACCATCCACGCGGCCCCCCGTGCTCCCCACACCGCCGCCGAGGTGGAATCCGTGATCTACCAGGAGCTGGATCGCCTCCGTACCGACCCGCCCACGCCCCTGGAGCTGGAGAGAGTCCGGACCCGACTCGAGGCCTCCCGGGTCCGCCGCCTCGTATCGAATCAGGGGCTGGCCTTCCAGCTGGCAGGCTCTGCGGCCGCGTGGGGCGACTGGCGCACGACCTTTGAGCTCCAGTCCCGGCTGCAGAAGGTGACGGCCGACGACATCGTGAGCGCTGTGGAGCGCTGGTTCACCGCCGAGACCCGCACCGTGGGAATCCTCCGACGCCCGGAGGCTCCGTGAGCCGCCGACCTCTTTCGGCCCCGGCTGTCTTCGCACCTGCCGCATTCGGTCCGGCCGCATTCGCCCCAGCCGCCGCCTTCGTCCTGGCAGCCGTCCTGCTTCTGGCGGGATGCGGTGGGGGAATGGGCGGGCCCGCACCGTCGCCGGTCCCAGTGGCGGACGCCGGGCCCACACCGTCCGTCGTCCCCGATCCGGCGCGGCTGACGGGGCGGGACGCCATCGAGGCCCTGACGTTCCCTCCGCTCGTCTTCACGCCCCCGGAGGCCGACGAACACCAGATTCTGGGCGTCACCGTCTTCCACCTCGAGGACGCCACCTTCCCCCTGGTGGACCTCTACGTCCAGGTCCGCGGGGGCGTGAGCCACGGCCCCCGGGCCGACGCCCCCGCCATGACCGCCCTCTCCTCCCTCCTTCGGACCGGGGGTACCCGCGCCCTCGAGCCTGACTCCGTGGAGGTTCGGCTGGACCTCCTGGCGGCCCAGCTCGGCATGGGGAGCGGTGGAGGTGGAAGCTTCGCCTCCCTCAACGCCCTCACGCCGACGCTCGACGAAGCCATGGATCTCCTCCGCCAGCTCCTGGTGGAACCGCGCTTCGACCCCGAGGCCGTGGAGGTCTGGATGGACCAGGAACGCGAGCGGATTCGCCGCCGCGAGGAGGACCCGGGCTCGCTGGCCTTCGCCGAGTTCAATCGGCTGGTCTTCGGCGATCATCCGGTGGGGTGGGTCTTCACCGAGGACGAGATCACCTCCGATGCCCTGGCCCCCGATCGGTTGCGCCGGCTTCACGCCCTCACCCACTGCCGGGAGAACCTGATCCTGGGCGTGTCGGGCGACCTGTCGTGGTCCGAGGCCGAGCCGCGGCTCCGCGCCTTCCTCGAGGCATGGCCCACCTGCGCCACACCCCTTCCCGCCACCCCGATCCCCGATCTCCGACGCGGAGGCGGCGTCTGGATCCTCCCTCGCCCCGTGGAGCAGACCACCGTGGTGGTGGCCGGCCCAGGCGGGCTCCGGCAGGAGGATACCCCGGCGTACTTTGCCTCCCGCATCGCCAACACCATCCTGGGGGCCGGCGGGTTCACCTCGCGCCTTTTCCAGCAGGTGCGTACCGAACGGGGACTGGCCTACGGGGCCTCTTCGGTCTGGACCACGCCCCTTCGGTACGAGGGCATCGTCGGCGCCGTTACGGGAACCCGGCCCGAGCGTACCGTGGAGGCGGTGGAGCTGCTCTTCGAGATCTTCGAGGACTTCCGGGCCGAGCCTCCCGGAGCCGACGAAGTCCAGCGGGCCGTGGAGCAGGCCGTCAACGGCTACGTCTTCGCCTTCGAATCCGCCGGCCAGGTCGTGAACCGGCGCATGGGGGACCGGGCCCAGGAGCTCCCGGACCGCTGGCTCGAGCGGTACCTCGAAGCCATCCAGGAGGTGACGCCCGAGGCCGTCCACGATGTGGTCCGGCGCCACCTGGACCCCGAGGCCATGGTCATTCTCCTGGTGGGCGACGCCGACCGCTTCGGACCGGGCCTCGAGCGCTTCGGACCCATCCACCGCCTCTCGCCCGACGGCCGCTTCGAGCTGTGGACCCCGCCACCGTGGGCCGAAAACGCCGGCAGCGGGAGCTCGGGCAGGGACGCAGGCGGGAGCGCAGGCTCAGGCGGGGGCGCAGGCGAAGGGGAGGGAGAGCCCGGGCTCAGCGCGTCCCGACGTGGAGCGCTGCAATCCCCCCGGTAAAGTACCGCCAGTCTGCCGCCTGGAACCCCGCGCTTCGAAACTTGTCCGCCAGGGCTTCGGGGCCCGGGAACTCCTTCACGGATTCCGGCAGGTAGGTGTAGGCCCAGGGGTGGCCGGAAATGATCCGGCCCACCACGGGAAGCACCCGGTGGAAGTAGACATGGTACCCCCACCGCATGAAGGCATTGGGCGGGGTCGTGAACTCCAGCACCACCAGCTTCGCCCCGGGGCGGAGCACCCGGGCGAACTCCCGGAAGCCCGCATCCACGTCCGACAGATTCCGAACGCCGAAAGCCACCATGGCCGCATCGAAGCTGGCATCGGGAAAGGGGAGCCGGAGAGTGTCGGCGCAGATGGGCCGCACGGGGGCCTGATCCAGCTTCCCCTTCCCCTCCACCAGCATGGGGCGGGCAAAGTCCGATGCGATGATCTCCCCCTGGAACCCCTTCCGACGTGCCAGTTCCAGGCTCAGGTCGTAGGTGCCGGCGCAGGCATCCAGGACCCTCGCCGGCCGATCGGTGGGGAGGTCCAGCCGGCTCACCGCCTTGCGCCGCCATCTACGGTCGATGTTTAGGCTCAGGACATGATTCAGCAGGTCGTACCGGGGAGCGATCTCCGAAAAGATCGTCTGCACCTGGTTTTCGCGGGCCTTGCCCCGCTCGGGGCGGGCGTCCGGCGTGGTCGCCATGGGAATCCGATCGCGGTAGAATGAGGAGGGAACGACGAAGCACGGACGCCCTTTGACGAACGAGGGCGGCCGGGGGACGCGACCGGGGGCAGCCGGGCACGGCGGTCCGAACCTGGAAGCCCTGAAACTTCTATCCGGAGGCATCCGTAGGGAACCCCGGAGGGAGGTCGGTCGCATGTCTCCTTCCGGGGAACCCGTCCCCACCGGGGTGGTTCCCCCCACCTTTGCCGCGGCCCCGGACGCCGGAGTCCTACCGTTGGACTACGCCACCCTCGATGACCGAGACGTCGTGGCTCTCGCCTGCAAGGGGCGGGAGACCGCGTTTCGCGAGCTTCTCTCCCGCTACGAGAGGCCCGTGTTCTCCCTCGTCGTACGCATGGTCCGGGACGCCACCCTGGCGGAGGACCTGGCACAGGAGGCCTTCATCAAGGCCTTTCACGCCCTGGGCAGCTACGACCCCAGCTACAAGTTCTCCAGCTGGCTCTTCAAGATCGCCAACAACCTCACCATCGATCACCTCCGGAAGAAGCAGCTGGACACCGTGTCCATTCACGGGAGTTCCTCGCCCGGCCGCGGGGAGGAGGACAGCCGCCCCCGCATCGCCGTCCCCGACGGAGGCGAGACACCGGAAGACTACACCGCCAACCGGGAGCTGGGGAGCCAGATCGAGAACGCCATCGGGCGCCTCCGCCCGGAATACCGGACCGCCGTCCTCCTCCGTCACGTGGAGGGCCGGAGCTACGAGGAGGTGGCCGAGATCATGGAGGTCCCCCTGGGCACCGTGAAGACCTACATCCACCGTGGGCGCAACGAACTGAAGGACCTCCTGGCCGAGGTGGCCGCATGACCGGCCCCCGAAACCCCCAAGGCCCTCCTTCCGTAGGGGAAGGTGAACCCGAACCGGAGCGGACCTCCATGTCCTCCCCTGATTTTCATCCCGACAGCGAGCGACTCGAAGCCCGAGCCGCCGGCGAACTTGCGCCCCATGAGGCTCGGGTCCTGGACGCCCACCTCCGGGTGTGCGCCCGCTGCCGCTCGGAGGTGGAGGGGTGGAGCCTGCTCCTGGGCGAGCTCCGGGAACTCCCGGACCGCCCCCCCGCCCCGGACTTCGCCGCCCGGGTCATGGCCCGGGTGGACGTTGAACGTGTCCGCCAGGGGGCCGAGCGCCCTCCCCTCCTCGCCCGCCTGACCGAACGCCTCGGGGACCCGGTCTTCGGTGTCGTCCGCCGCCTTCGCCCCCCCCGCCGCCTCCCGGCCGGGATCCGGACCGACGGCACGACCCTGCAGACCGGGTCTCCGCGCCACCTGACCCCGACGGGGATCCAGGACTACCTGGAGGGCACCCTTGCGGCCCGAACCCGGTCCAGGGTGGATGCCCACCTCGCCACCTGCACGGCCTGTTCGGCCGAGATGGGGAGCTGGTCCGGGTTCTTCCGCCAGATCGAGGCCCTCCCCACCCTGGCCCCCCGGAACGACTTCGCGGACCGGGTCATGGCCCGGGTCCAGGTGGAAGCCGTGGCCTCGGCCGTTGCGCGTCAGCAGCGCTCGCCCTGGGAACGCGCTTCCCAGGGGTTGGCACGGGTGACCGATCGGCTCCTGCCCACTTCCCGCCGGGGGTGGATCCTGGCCGGGGGAGTGACGGCGGCCCCCACCCTGGGCGTGGTGGCCGTGGTGGCGGCGGTGGTCCTGAACCCCCTCGTCTCCTTCCCCGATCTCTTCACCTTCCTGCGCTGGCGAGGCGTGGAGGCGGTGGGGAGCCTGGGCCGCGGGGTCCTCGCCGTCGTGGCCGAGAACCCGGTGACCTTTGCGCTGTTCGAACTCTTCGCGGGTGTGGCCCAGGCCTCCCCGCTCGCCCTTGGAGGCGCCTTCGCCCTGGCGGTGGCCCTCGTGGGGACGGCAACCCTTGTCGTCTACCGCAACCTCTTTGCACCCTCGCTCACGGGGGAGACCCATGCTCAGCCCACGTCCTGACCGTCGGCCCTTTGCAGGCGCCGGAACCCCGGCCGGCTGGATGCCCGGCCTCCTCGCCCTTGTTCTCCTGGTGCTCCTCCCCTCGTGGGGATCGGCCCAGGATCGCCCCCTCGTATCCAACGAGGTCACGGTCTCGAACCAGGGGGCCGGCATCACCCTGGAGTTCGAAGGCGGAATGCGGTTCTCCGCCGACCTCCGGGGTGGCATCCTTCTCCTGAACGAAGCCGAGGCGGGTCGCTACACCCCGGGCGACGCCCTGGACCGGGCGTGGAGAGCCCTCCTGGCCGAAGCGATTGCCGCAGACAACGGGCGCGCCGGGACCCTCCTGGCCGGCTGGGATCCTCCGGGCGGTCTTTCAGGGGATGCGGCGGCTTCGGCCGAGGCGCTGCGTTCCGGCCTTCGCGGCGCCCTCGCTCTCCCTGCCGGCTCCGATGTCCCCGCCGGCGCCGCACCCGGATCCTCGCTCCAGGATCCGTCACGGGACCGGTCCCTCCTGGACATCCTGGTCCAGCGGCCCGACCGGGCCGTCGGGCTGACCCAGCTCCTCCAGTCCCGGGATGCGGCCAGCATCGACGTCCGGGTGGGAACCGATGTCCGGGTGGAGGCCGACGAGGTCCTGGAGGGCACCCTCCTCGTGCTGGAGGGGAACGTGGAAGTGGACGGCCGGGTGACCGGCGACCTCCTGGTGCTGGGCGGGGACCTCCGCCTGGGTGAGGAGGCCCGGATCGACGGGGACCTCCGCATCCTGGACGGTCGGATCCTGGGCCGGCGGGAGGCCGTCCGCGGAACCCTCTCGGAACTGGGGAGCGAGGCTCCCTCCGCCGCATCCCTGCGAAGCGAACTCGAGAGCATGCGGGACGAGATCCGGACCGAGGTGGAACGTGGCCTCCGGGACGGGATGCGGGAGACGTCCGGATCCCGTCCGAGCCGAGAGGCCCGGAGTTCGGGCGGGTTCTTCCGCAACCTGGTCTCGGGCGTGGGCGGGCTTCTCCAGACCGCCGTGACCTTCGCCCTTCTCCTGGGCATCGGAATGGGGATCCTCTACTTCTTTCCCCGGCACTTCGAGGTCGTGGCCCGGACCGCCACCCACGTCCCGGGGCGGAGCCTGGCCGTCGGGTGGGCCGGACTCCTTCTCTCCCCCTTCGCCTGGATCTTCGGGATCATCTTCCTCACCGCCACCATCATCGGGATCCCGGTCA
>SKNW01000066.1 GCA_007120305.1 Gemmatimonadota bacterium
CGGGAGCCCGGCAGCCGTGCCGTCGGCGGGGAGCCGGGCGGACGTGCCGTCGGCGCGGACGGGGCGAAGGGCGTGAACGGCGCGGACCCGGCGGTGTTTCGCTGGGTGGCCCGGGAGGAATCCAGGCCCCGGAGGCACGCCTCCGGGGAGAGCCGCTGGGTTCTCCATGCCTCACCGGCCTGGTCGGAAGCCCACCTGAAGGAGGAGCCGGATCGGGTGGCCGAGCTCCTGGTGGAGGCATTCCGGGCGCTGGTGAGGCGGGTCCGGGGGGAGGTAGAGGGCCACCGCTCCCCCGACCTCTCCCCCGACCGATCTGCCGGCCGCTCCGCCGACCTCCAGGTGCTGGAGGCCCGGGCCCACCGCTGGCGCTATTCCGTCCCCGGGGGGGTAGATCGCGGGGAGGTGGACCGCGGGGGGGCGGGTCCCGGAGAGCCCGGCCCCGCAGGCGAGGTGTACCCCCTCGCGTGCCTCTGGGACCCGGAGGCCGGCGTGGGGGTGGCCGGCGACGCGCTGGGCGGCGGACGGGTGGAAGGGGCGTTCCGAAGCGGCGCCGCACTGGCGGGGCGCGTGCTCCTCAGTATCGGAGCAGGCTCGCTCCCCAGGTGAAGCCGGCCCCGAAGGCGGCCAGGCACACCAGGTCCCCGCGCTTCACCTTCCCCTCGGCCACCGCCTCGGAAAAGGCCAGGGGAATGGAGGCCGCCGTGGTGTTTCCGTAGTGGGAGATGTTGGAGGCCACCCGGTCCTCGGGGAGCCCCATCCGCTGGCGGACCGCCTCGGTGATGCGGAGGTTGGCCTGATGGGGCACCAGGAAGTCCACGTCCGCCGCCTCGAGTCCCTCGGCCTCCAGGACCTCCTGGATCACGGCTGGGAACTTGGTCACGGCATGCCGGAAGACCTCCCGGCCGTTCATGTAGGGAGCCGTGAGCCCCGCCTCGATGTGGTCGTTGGAGACGTAGGGGGCCGAGGCAGATCCCGGCTTGAGGATGCAGAGCTCCCGGGCGTACTTCCCGTCGGCGTGAAGGGCGTGACGGAGGATGCGGCTCCCGGACTCCGGTCCCACGGCCTCGACGCAGGCGGCGGCAGCTCCGTCGCCGAAGATCACGGCCGTGTCCCGTCCGGAATCGCTGAAGACGAGCCCCCGGGAGTGCACCTCGGCCCCCACCACCAGGACCTTCCGGGCCATCCCCATCCGGATGTAGGCGTCGGCAGCGGAGAGGGCGTAGACGAAGCCCGAGCACTGGTTCCGGACGTCCAGCGCCCCCACGGGCCCCAGCCCCAGCTGGTGCTGCAGGATGGCCCCGTTCCCCGGAAAGTAGAGATCCGGCGACAGCGTGGCGAAGATGATGAAGTCCACCTCGCCCGGCTCCCACCCGGCGTTGACCATGGCTGCCCTGGACGCGACCTCGGCAAGGTCGGTGCACGTCGTGCCATCCTCCACGAAGCGCCGCTCCACGATTCCCGTACGCTCCCGGATCCACGCGTCCGAGGTGTCCATGAGCGCTGCCAGGTCGTCGTTGGTGACGACCCGGTCGGGAACGTGGTGGCCGAGGCCGGCGATGCGGGCAAAGGTGCTCATGAATGCTCCTGGTGGTCGTGGGAGGGCCCCGTAGATCCCTGAAGCTGGGCGAGGCAGGTCGGCGGGGTCAATACCGGGGCCCGGTGACGCGGCGGGCCGACTCCACCGCGTGGGCCACCACCTCCTCCTCGTCCACCCCCTCGACCTGTCCGGCATGCATGAGGACGTGGCCGTCGCAGATGGTGGAGTGCACGGCACGCCCGCCGGCGGCGTAGACCAGGGCCGAGACGGGGTCGTGCAGGGGCTGGGTGGAGGGGTGGGAGAGGTCCACCAGCACGAGATCGGCGGGAGCCCCCACCTCCACCCGACCCGGCCCCGGACCGAAGACCTCCCCCGGCGCCTCGGTGGCGAGGCTCAGCGCCTCCCGGGCCGGAAGGCAGGTGGCGTCTTCGGCCCGGTGCTTCTGGAGAAGCGCCGCCACCTTCATCTCCTCCACCATGTCCAGGTTGTTGTTGGAGGCGGGGCCGTCGGTCCCCAGCACCACCCGGAGGCCCGCCGCCCGGGCGCCGGCGTAGTCGAAGATCCCCCCCGTGGCCAGCTTCAGGTTGGCCGTGGGGTTCGTGACCACGGTGGCGCCGCCTTCGGCGAGGACCTCCATCTCTCCGGGATCCAGGTAGGTGCCGTGGGCCGCCACCAGCCACGGCCCCACCAGCCCCAGTCGATCCAGGAAATGGGCCGGCCGAACCCCGTGCTCGGCGAGGCAGTTCTCCACCTCGCCCCGGTTCTCGGAGAGGTGGATGTGAAGGAGAAGTCCGTCCGAGCGCGCCCGCTCGCCGAGCCAGGCCAGACTCTCGGCCGACACGGTGTAGATGGCGTGGGGGGAGAGGGAGAGGCGGATCCGAGGGCCCAGGTCATCCCGGGCCTCCAGATGGCGAAGGGCGGCCTCCCGCTCCCGCCGGGCCCGCTCCGCATCCCCGAAATCCAGGAAGGCGGCACCCACATGGGCACGCAGGCCCAGCTCCCCCACGGCCCGGGCCACGGCCCGGTGATGCCAGTACATGTCGTTCAGGTAGGTGGTGCCGCTCCGGATCATCTCCAGCCCGGCCAGGCGCGCTCCCCGGTAGACGTCCTTGGCGGTGAGCCGGGCCTCGGCGGGCCAGATCCGCGTCTCGAGCCACGGCATCAGCGGCATGTCGTCGCCCCACCCCCGGAAGAGGGTCATGGCGGCGTGGGTATGGCCGTTCCGGAACGAGGGGAAGAGGTGGAGGCCCGTGGCATCGAGGACGCGGGCGACGGGCTCCTCCGGCGGAGGCGCCACCCCGGGACCCATGGCCTGGATGATCCCGCCCCGCACGAGGACCGAGACGGGGGTCGCCTCTCCGCCCTGAGCCCCCTGCGCCGCCTCATTCCCCTGCCCCACCTGCCTCACCTGCTGCCCCACCTTCCCCACCTGCGCATCCCGGATCCAGAGGGAGCCCCCCCCTGCACCGGTTCCAGGGGCCCCGCCGATTCCCTGGCTTCCGTCAGGCATCAGGCGTCCCCGCCGACCGCAAGCGCCGGTGCCGCCTCCAGCACGCCCTTGAAGAGGCTCCGGGCCAGGGTCCCGTTGGCCCGCCGCCGCGCCTCGTAGGCCTCCATGCTCAGGGGCGACTCCCCCACGCCATGGGCCAGGTTGTCGACGATGGCCAGCATGCCGAAGGCCATGCCCCGTTCCTGCAGAAGTGTGGCCTCGGACGCCCCGGTCATTCCGACCACGTGGGCATGCTGCCCCAGAAAGCGGACCTCGGCCCGGGTCTCGAAGCGGGGTCCCCGGGTCTCGGCGTAGACGCCGGTGTCCCGGACGACCGCGTCGACCCGCAGCGCGATCCGCGAGAGGGCCGCCCGGAGGCGCGGATCCAGGAGGGGGACCTGGTGGAGGCGCTCGTCCTCCACGAAGGTGGGCGGAGGATGCATGGACAGGTAGTCGTCGGGAATGACCACCGTTCCCGGCACGAAGTCCGGGCGCAGCCCGCCCACCGAGTAGAGCCCCACGGCACGACGTACCCCCAGCGCCTCGAGGGCCAGGGCATGGGCGTGGTGGGAAATCCGGTGGGGCGGGCGATACGGGTCGCCGGTTCCGTGGCGGGGGAGGAAGACGAAGGTCTTGCCCACCAGGAGCGGAACCGGACCGTACGATGTGTGGAGGGTCTCGGGAGCGGCGTCGAGGGCCAGGTCCTCACCGAGAAAACTGCTTCCCGCCAGGATGCCAAGGCGCATCATGAAGGAGATGGGTGGAGGAGGAAGGAGAGAAAGGGGGTGCGCAACCGCACGATATTCCCCATCGTAACGAACGATGCTCTCCGTGGCACGTGGTTGTGACACCGGGCAGACCGCGCTTCCGGGGGAGGCGTCCCCCGGCGTCGCCCATGCCATCTTCTTCCGCACCTCCCTCCGGCACCTCCGTGACCGATCCGAACCCCCTTCTTGTCCCCTCCTCCCTCCCCTTCGGAGCCCCCGACTTCGGCGCCGTCCGGGAGGAGCATTTCCTCCCCGCCTTCGCGGAGGGGATGCGGCTCCAGCGGGAGGAGATGGCGGCCATCGGGGCCGACGCCTCACCGCCCACCTTCGAGACCACGGTGGCGGCGATGGAGCGCTCCGGCCGGACCCTGGACCGGGTCCAGCGGACCTTCGCCGCCCTCACTTCGGCCCACACCACCCCCGGGCTCCAGGACATCGAGACGGCCATGGCGCCCCGGCTCGCGGCCCACGCCGACGACATCCTCCTCGACCCCGCGCTCTTCCGGCGCCTCGAGGCGCTGGGGGGCCGGGTGGAGCAGGAAGAGGTGACGCTCACGGAGGAGGAGACACGACTCCTGGAGCACCACCGGACCACCTTCGTTCGCGCCGGCGCCCGGCTGGATGCCGCTGGCCAGGCCCGGGTCCGGGTCATCAACGAGGAGCTCTCCACCCTCTCCACCCGGTTCCGGCAGGCCCTGCTGGAAATGACCCAGGCGGGGGCGGTGGTGGCCGAGGACGCCTCCCTCCTGGACGGGCTGTCGGAGGCCGAGATCCGGGGTGCCCGGGAGGAGGCCCGGACCCGGGGCCTGGAGCAGGGCTGGCGCATCCCCCTCACCAACACCACGCGGCAGCCACGGCTCTCGAGCCTGCGGGACCGCGCCTTCCGGCGGAGGCTCTGGACCGCCTCGGCCGGGCGCGGACAGGGCGGAGCGGCGGAGTCCGGCCCGGGTGTGGACACCCGCCCCCTGGTGCGACGGATCGCGGAGCTTCGGGTCGAGCGGGCCCGGCTGCTGGGCTACCCCTCGTGGGCTGCCTACGCCCTGGAGCGGGAGATGGCGGCCTCTCCCGAGGCTGCGCTGGCCATGCTCACGGAGCTGGTTCCGGCCGTGCGGGCGCGGACCGAGGCGGAACAGGCCCAGATCGTGGCGGAGATGCGCAGGGACGGCCTCGAGGGCCCGGTGGAGCCGTGGGACTGGGAGTACTACGCGGAGCGGGTGCGCCGGGAGCGGTACGCGGTGGACGACCGGGACGTTCGCCCCTTCCTGGAGCTCGAGCGGGTCCTGCGCGACGGGGTGTTCTTCGTCATGAACCGGCTCTTCGGGATCTCCTTCCGGCGCCGGCACGACCTCCCGGTCTACCACCCCGACGTCCGGGTCTACGACGTGGTGGAGGCGGACGGCCGGACCCTGGGACTCTTCTACCTGGACCTCTTTGCCCGGGATGCGAAGCGCGGCGGCGCCTGGATGAGCACCTTCGTGATCCAGGCCCGCCTCCTGGAGCAGGCCCCGGTCATCGTGAACGTGCTGAACATCCCCAGACCCGCCGAAGGCGAACCGACCCTCCTGACACTGGACGAGGTCACCACCCTCTTTCACGAGATGGGGCATGCCCTCCACGGCCTTTTTTCCGACGTGGTCCACCCCACCATGGCGGGCACGACGGTGGCTCGGGACTTCGTGGAATTTCCCTCCACCTTCCAGGAGGACTGGGCCACGGAGCCCGAGGTGCTGGCCAGCTACGCCCGGCACCACGAGACGGGCGCCCCCATCCCGCCAGACCTGATGGAGCGGATCCTTGCGGCCCGCGCCTTCAACCAGGGGTACGAGACGCTGGAGTACCTGGCCGCCGCCCTCCTGGACCTGGCCTGGCACATGCTGGAGCCGGGTGGGGTCCCCGACGACGTGATGGCCTTCGAAGCGGAGACGCTGGCCCGCTTCGGCGTCGACCTTCCGGCGGTGCCTCCCCGGTACAGGAGCCCCTTTTTCTCGCACATTTTCGCCGGAGGCTATTCTGCCCGGTACTACGCCTACCTCTGGAGCGAGGTGCTGGCTGCCGACGCGTTTGCCTTTGTCCGGGAAAGGGGCGGACTGACCCGGGAGAACGGGGATCGCCTGCGCGGGGAGGTTCTCTCCCGCGGGAACAGCCGGAACACCATGGGCAGCTACCGGGCCTTTCGGGGGAGCGACCCCGGGGTGGACGCCCTCCTGGCGCGACGGGGCCTCGCCCCTGCACCGGACGGATCCGCGCCCGCCAGGTCCGCGCCCACCCCCGAAGCGTCCCCCCCGGCCGCGGACGCGCCGGGTCCATGAACGTCGGCGGCACAGCGTACCGGAGCCTCTGGACCGATCCGGTGGACGGGTCCCTTCGCATCCTCGACCAGACCCTCCTCCCCCACGAGCTGGGGATCCGGCGCCTGGCCACCCCCGAGGAGGTGGCCGAGGCCATCACCGCCATGCGAGTCCGGGGCGCTCCACTCATCGGGGCGGCTGCCGCCCATGGGCTGGCGCTGGGGCTCGAGCGGGAGGCCGGAGACCACGCCCTGGAGGCCACCCGGGCCCTTCTCCTGGCCACCCGACCCACCGCCGTGAACCTCCGGTGGGCGCTGGACGAGGTGACCCGGGCCGTGCGCCCCCTTCCGCCTTCCGAGCGGGCAGCCGCGGCCGCCCGGGTGGCCCGGCGGATCGCCGACGAAGACGTGGCCCGGAACCGGCAGCTGGGCGAGGTGGGGCTCGAGCTCCTTCGGGCCGCCTGGGAAGCCCGGGGTGGGCGCCCCCTCCGCATCCTCACCCACTGCAACGCCGGATGGCTGGCCACGGTGGACCTGGGCACCGCCACCGCGCCCCTCTACCTGGCCCACGCGGCGGGGATCCCCCTCCACGTCTGGGTCAGCGAGACCCGCCCCCGGAACCAGGGCGGCGCACTGACGGCCTGGGAGCTGGGGCAGGAAGGGATCCCCCACACGGTAGTGGTGGACAATGCCTGCGGACACCTGATGCAGCGGGGGGAGGTGGACCTCTGCCTCGTGGGGACCGACCGGACCACCGCCACGGGGGACGTGGTGAACAAGATCGGAACCTACCTGAAGGCGCTGGCGGCCCGGGCTTCGGGGGTGCCCTTCTACGTGGCGGCGCCCTCCCCTTCCATCGACTGGACCCTGGAGGCTGGCAGCGACGTGCCCATCGAGGAGCGGGGAGGCGACGAGATCACCCACCTGCGGGGTCGGACCGCCGAGGGCGATGACCGGGTTGTGCGGGTGGTGGCGCCGGGATCCCCGGTCCGGAATCCCGCCTTCGACGTGACACCGGCCCACCTCGTGACCGGGCTCATGACCGAACGGGGCGTGGCCCAGGCCTCCCGTGCCGGGCTCCGCGCCCTCTTTCCCGACGAGGCGCCATGAACCACACCTCGCTCCGATGGGCGGTGGTCGAGGCCGCCCGGGGGATGAACGCCCGGGGGCTCAACCGGGGTCGCTCCGGAAACGTGAGCGCCCGTGTGCCGGAGGGGATGCTCCTGACCCCTTCGGCCCTCCCCTACGAGAGCCTGGAGCCGGCCGGTATCGTGACCCTGGGGCTGGACGGTGGGGTCGTGGACGCCGGCGCCGGCCCGCCTTCCACCGAATGGCACCTGCACGCGGCGATCCTGGCGGCGCGGCCCGACGTGGGCGCCGTCCTTCACGCCCACCCCATCCACGCCACGGCTCTGGCCTGCCTTCGGCGCGAGATCCCGGCCTTCCACTACATGGTGGCCCTGGCGGGAGGCGACTCGATCCCCTGCGCACCCTATGCCACCTTCGGGACCGCCGAGCTGGCGGCCCACGTCCTGTCGGCGCTGGAGGGGCGGAGGGCGTGCCTCCTGGCCAACCACGGCATCGTGACGGTGGGCGAATCCCCGGCCGAGGCGCTGGAGCTGGCCGTGGAGGTGGAGACCCTGGCCTCCCAGTACGTGGCCGCGCTCCAGGTGGGTCCCCCGGTGCTCCTCTCGGCGGCGCAGATGGCGGAGGTCCACACGCGATTCCGGGACTACGGCAGGGGCCACGGACGCCGGGGCCACGAAGACCTGGCCCCCGAAGGCCGAGGCCGCGGAAGCGGAAACGACGAAAAAGAGGGGCGGAAGCCGAAGCTCCCGCCCCCCGATGTTCCCGGCGCACCCTGACCGGTCTGTCCTGACCGGCGCACCCTGAGCGGACGCCGTCCTCAGTTGAAGGCGTTCACCCGCTCCCGGGCCAGGACCCGGTTCATGTCCACCTGGATGGTGACCTGGGTGGTGACGAGCTGGTCATCGTCGTCGTAGGGCGACGACGGCGTGAAGACGTCCATTCCGTTCCCCTCGGGGATGTAGGACGGCACCACCACGGTGGTCCCCGCATCCCCGGGGTTGATGCTGGGGTTGGCGTCGATTTCCCGCAGCATCATGGGGAGCCGGATCCCCAGGTCCGACATGCGGCGTCCCTCCAGGAAGTGGATCTCCTGGCGAGCCAGGTGGAAGGCGTGCCAGGTCTCCTCCTCGCCGGTGAGGGCGCGCACCGAGTCGGCGCGAAGCGAGGTCCCCGAGATGGTGGGAACCGGCACCGAGCCCGGGCGGGTCAGGACGAGCCCACTCCGGAACGGCGACTGGGGATCGGCGCGGATCACGATTTCGGCGTTCCGCGGCCGCACCGTGAGGTCCGCGTTCTGGCGCTGGTCGTTGTCGGTGAAGTTCGGCCGCGGTCGCGACTGGGCCAGCGTGATGGCATCGGCCAGGTGACCACGGGCCGCTCCGAGGCTCCCGCTCGCCAGCGCGATTTCGGCCAGGATCAGGTGCATCTCCTCGGCCTTCGCCACCGGGGCGCCGGCCGAAAGTGAGGTGTACTTGGGATCCAGGAAGTCCAGCCGGGGGAGGGGCTGCATCTCCTTCAGGGCCCGCTGCGTCGTGAAGACGAAGGCCTGGTTGGTGATGGAGGTGGCATCATAACCCTGGAGGAAGACGAAATCCGCCTGGGCCGCCAGCGCCTGCTGGGCCGCCTGGGCGGCCTGGGCGGCGTTCCCTCCCAGCCGGTGGGCCCGGGCCTGGGCGGCACGGGCCCGGAGGTTGAACTCGCCGGACACGCCGGACGCCAGCGAGGCATCCAGGTCGGCCAGAGCCCGTGCCAGGAGTTCCGACGCCGGCACCGGTGTGCCGTCCACCTCCAGCGGGGCGGCGGTGAAGTTTTCCGCCAGCATCAGGAAGGCCATTCCCCGGTAGTAGCGGATCTCGGCCAGCTGCTCCGTCGTGGCCGAATTGTCGCCCGGGACGATGTCGTCCAGCACGAAGGTGCTGAGAGCACGCAGTTCCTGGAGGTTCCAGTAGAGCCCTGTGGCGGTGCCGGTGGCGTTCACGATGTTCGGGACGATGGCCCGGGGGTTGTCGTACTCCGAATTCAGCCCGGTGCCATGGATCGAGTAGTTGTCGCTCACCACTTCGGTGAGAACCATGGTGCCGCCCAGGACCCGGGCAAACTGCGCCCGCAGCCCGGGAAGAAGGGCCCGCGTGGGCTCGGTGGCCCGGGCCAGGTCCTCGGTGGTGGTGAGGGGGTTCTCCACATTGGTGGGATCGAGGAAGTCACACCCGGCTGCGCTGACGGCGACGGCCAGGGTGAGCATCAGGGTCCGTGCCGCGCCCCTTCCGGGGAGTGGGGAATGCATTGGAATTCGCATGGGATTCCTCCTCCTCAGAAGGTGAATTCGAGGCCGAACCGGAAGGACCGGGGCGGCGACATGGTGATGGAGCTCTCCCCCCCGAGGGCGAGGCCGCCCCCGGCTGGATTCAGACCGCTGAGCTCGGGATCGATGAGGGGATTCTTGGACCAGATCCAGGCGTTCCGGAGGGAGAAGAAGGCTCCCCCGCCCTGGGCGCCCACCCGGGAGAGGAGAGCCCCGGGAATGGCGTACCGGGCCGAGATCTCCCGGAGCTTGAACCAGTCGCCGTCATAAATGAACTCGGAACGGGCCGCGCTCTGCGCGTAGGGGCGCCCCGGCTGTCCCTGGGCGTTGTAGCGGATCGGGTATTCGTACCCTTCTTCGCGGATCTCACGGCGGTAGATGCCGTTGAAGGTGGACCAGACCGACCCGAAATCCATGACCTTGTGGCCGGCGGCCCAGTCCCCCCGGGCCGAGAGGGTGAGGCTTGGCCCCAGGCTGAACCGGGTCGAGACGCCCCCGCTACGGGTGGGGGTGGGCCCGTACGCCTTGCAGTCATCGCAGTCGCGAATGAACCGCTGCTCCGACGCGTTCAGGTTGCCGTCGCCGTTGGAGTCGAACGGCGTCGTCACGAACCAGGCTCCCACCACCTGGCCCTCCACCACCCGCTTCTGGGGCTCCACGAAGAAGGGGGCAGCGCCTCCCATGCTCACCACCTCGTTGTCCACCGTCTGGTAGGTGGCCCCCACCTGCCAGCTGAAGTTCGCCCGGTTGACCAGCAGCGCGCTCACGTCGAGCTCGATCCCGCGGTTGGAGATCTCGCCCACGTTCCGGATCTGCGTTCCCTGCCCCGTCACGGGCTGTTCGGGAACGAAGAAAAGGGCGTCCTCGGTTGTGGCGTCATACCAGGTAAAGTCCACACCGATCCGGTCATCGAGGAAGGCAGCCTCGAAGCCCACCTCGAAGGTCTTGGTGACCTCGGGGCGCAGATCCAGGTTCCCCGGGTTGGAGAAGCGAGGCGCCGACTCCTCGCGGAAGGAGGTGGCGCTGAAGGTCCGGTCCCGGAGGAAGGGAGGCGGGAACTTTCCGGTCTCGCCGTAGGCCGAACGGAGCCGGAACTCGGTGACCCAGCGACCGGCCAGGTCCTCCATGAAGGTTTCCCGGCCCACGTCCCAGGCGATGCCGGCCTTCGGGTAGGTGGCGAAGTCCACCTCGTCGCCGAAGGAGGTCCCGGCGTCGAAACGCACGCCCAGGTTCAGAAAGACCCGGTCGCGGATGGCCAGGTTCTCGTCGAGGTAGATGCCCCCGGTGAAGACCTGGGAGCGGGATTCACCGGCGGTGATGGTGGCCGCGTCATCGAAGTCCTTGGAGCCCGGGAGGGCGAAGCCCACACCGGACCCGAAGATCCGGTACTCGTTGTCGCGGAAGCCCTGCGCACCCACCGTGAGGGTGCTCCGCAGGTTCTCGGTGCTGGGCCAGTTGAGGGAGGCCGCGGCATCCACGGTGGCCGAGGTGAAGTTCCGCTGGAAGCGCTGGAGCGATCCCTCTTCGTCACCCGGGGTGAAGCCGATGGGCTGGAACTGGGTCTGCTCGCTGGCCCGCCGGTCCACGCCCAGCGTGGCCCGGAAGCCGAAGAGGTCGGACCCTTCGTAGATGTAGCCACCGCTGAAGCCGGTGCGCTCCACCAGCTCCTCGATGTCGGCCAGGAGAAAGATTTCCGTGGCCTCCTGCACCGTGGAGGCCCCGGTGAAGAAGAGGGCATCCCCCACCTCCAGCGCCGTCAGCGGATCGGCGATGGCCGTCCCGTTGTAGAGCCGGCCGTAGCTGGAGCGGGTGTAGCTGCCGGAGAACTGGAGCCGGGAACGGTCCGTCAGGTTCGCCTGAAGTGAGCCCCGGGTGCTGATCAGGTTACTCTCGTTCCTGGGCTGGATCCCCTCTGCATCCTGCACCCGGCCACTCACATTGTAGGTCACGTCTTCGGACCCGCCGGAGACGCCCAGCGAGTAGTTCTGGACCCACCCGGTCCGGAAGAAGCTCTGGGCCAGGAAGTCGGCGGGGAGCTCACCCGACTCCACGCGGGAGGGGTAGATCTCCCCTGCATCGAGGATGTACTTGAGGTCCGGAGCATCGAACCCCTGTTCGATGCGGGCGTTGATGCGGGGGGCGCCGGGGCGTCCCCGCTTCGTGAAGATCTGGATCACCCCGGTGGCGGCGTCCGAGCCGTAGAGGGTGGAGGCCGGACCTCCTCGCGTGACCTCGATCCGTTCGATGTCGGTGGTCAGGAGGTCGGCCAGCGCGGAGGACTGCTCCCCCCCGGTCCCGGGGGCCGTGGCCGAGGAGTTGTCCACTCGGACCCCGTCGATGTAGATCACCGGCGTCTGGGACCCGAAGACCGACGAGACCCCGCGAAAGGAGATCTGGGAGCCCGTGCCGGGCTGGGCCGAGACGGCGCTCACGGTACTGCCGGCTACCCGGCCCTGGAGGAGCTGGTCG
The DNA here is from genome assembly GCA_007120305.1 of Gemmatimonadota bacterium. Taxonomy (GTDB): domain Bacteria; phylum Gemmatimonadota; class Gemmatimonadetes; order Longimicrobiales; family Gaopeijiaceae; genus SKNW01. The sequence continues at coordinate 11,941 of SKNW01000066.1, forward strand.
ATGGACTGGACCGGGGCCTCGGCAATGGCCTGCTCGCCCAGCACCGCCACCGAGGTGGAAAGCTGGCGTCGGGAGGTGGCCTGCCCCACGCCGGTGACCACGAGTTCGTCCATGGCGAGGGCCCGGGTACGAAGCTGAACGTCCAGCGTGACCGTGGTACCGGCCTGAACGGTCACCACCCGGTCCACAAGCTCGTAGCCGATGATCTGGAACCGGAGGGTAACCTCGCCGGCCGGGACGTTTTCGAGGACGTAGCGGCCCTGCGCCCCGGCTACCACGCCACGCTGCGTCCCCGGAATGGACACCTGGGTGCCGACGAGCGCGCGTCCGCTCTGGGCATCGATGACGGTGCCCTGGATACTCCCGGTCTGCGCGGCCAGTTCACCGCCAGCACCCAGGAGAAGGAGAGCGGCGAACAGGCTGGCCCCCAGGGTGGCGAGCCTCCGGGGAGGCGGTCGAAGGACCGGATGGTGCGACCGGATTCGGTCGGGGGAAGGTTCCGGACGATGAGAATTCATGGCACGCCTCCGAGATGGGGGATGTTGGAGTCAGGAATTCGGATCGGGGATTGGGTCCGAAGGAGGAACGTCGGGCGGATCCGGGAGACAACTACTCCACAAGGTTTCAGAAGTTGTGACTCTTGCGCAAGGAAGCTGTGACACGGGGTCAGCCGAGCTCTGCCACCTCGCGCATGGAAATCGTCTCGAAACCCACCCCCGCCTCCCCGGTGAGGGCATACCGGTAGACCGCAGCCCGGTAGATGCCCTGCAGGGCCGTGGTGGCCAGGGCAAAGAGGACCCAGAAGGCGCCGAGGACCACGAGCACGGGCACGAGGCCGAAGGGGCCGAGCCCGGCCGCCACCACCACGAGTCCCACGCTGAAGGCCCCGAGGACCCCGGCAAGGACGCCAAAGGCGAGCCCCATCCCCAGCACCCCGGAGATCTGCTCGCCCCAGGTCCCCTTGAGGAGACGGGCGCTCTCCTTGAGCGCATCCACCGGGCCCACGTCCCGGGTCACGAGAACCGGCACCGCAAGGAAGGTGGCCAGGTTCCACGCCGTTCCCAGGACGCCCGAGACGATCCGCCCGCCGGTCTGGCCCCGACGTCCGGCATTGTTCAGGAAGAGCCCCACCGTGGCGGCAATGGCCGCGTACCCCAGGATCGGGCGGACATGGTCCGACGCGATGCGAAGGCCGTCGGCCAGCGTGGGGCGTCCGCCGTCCAGGTGGATCAGGGCGGCACCCACCAGGGCGGCATTGAAGTAGAAGGCCACAAAGAACTGGACCAGGTAGAAGACGAAGGCCAGGGCGAGTCCCACGGCCTTCGCCTCGGCGAAGAGGGACTCCGGTCCACCCACGAGGAAGGTGGGGACGATGATGGCGACGAAGAGGGCCACGAAGGCCAGCGCCGACATCAGCGGGAAGAGAAGAAGAGCCCGGTCCTCGTTCAGGATTCGGGCACTGGCCTGGACCAGATTCCAGCTGTTCTCGAAGGTGCGCTGCATGGGATCCTGCTCCTGATGTTCGATTGTTCCGGGCTCGCACCCGGCTTCAGCGGGGCCCGCGGCTCGGCTCGAAGCCGGTGACCGGGCCCGTCACACCCTTCCTCTACGGGGAAGAGAATGCGAATCTTCAAGGGAGCCGGCCGAAGCCCTCGGCCCGCTCCGCAGCACACCATTACCGTGGATCGGAGACCCTTCCCGGGCTCACGATTCCAGATGGATTCTCCGAGTTGGTTCACCTGAATGGGCCGGTCCGGGCAACCGGGACGGCGAGGCCAGGATGATGGAAAGGACCAGGATCACGACCACGCGCATGGCCACCCGCGCGAAGTTCCCCCGGAGCGGGGCCCTCGCTGCGGCTGGCCTGCTTTTCTGGGCCGGCGCCGGAGCACTGGAGCTGGAGGCTCAGGTTCCGGCGGCCGGAAACGCCGGGGAGCGGGATCGCTCTGATGCCGCCGCCGTCATCGACCGGGTGATCACCCCGGAGACCTACTACAACCGCCTCGCCTTCCTGGCCTCCGACGCCCTCATGGGCAGGGACACCCCGAGCCAGGGGCTGGAGGTGGCGGCGGAGTGGCTCCGAAGCGAGCACCGACGCATGGGGATCGAGCCCGGAGCTGACGATGGATCGTACTTCCAGCGATGGCCCTACCGGCAGATCCGGAGCGACCGGGCCGCAACCTCCCTCCGCCTCACCGGCCCTCGGGGATCGGCGTCGGTAGCAGGTCCGGACGGGATCGCCGTTCGGGGAGGCTCCGACGGCGATCTCGCCGCTGACCTGGTCTTCGTGGCAAACCCGGCGGAAGCGCCCGCCCCGGGCTCGCTGGCCGGCAAGATGGTCATCGTCCACGTGCCCGGCAACTTCAGCCAGCCCTGGCTCCAGCGGCTGAACCAGGCCAACGCCCTGGCTCAGGCGGGCGGGGCCGTCGGCTCCCTCGTGGTGGTGGACGCCGGGTTCGGCGCCGAAGGCATGGCGGAACTCACCGAGCGTTTCGATCGCCCGACGTGGCGCATGGGGTGGGACATGGCTCCGCCCCAGGTCGTCATCGGGCAGGACGTCGCCGCCTCGGTCATCGAGGGATTCGAAGCGATGGCCGCTCGCTCCGACGGGGGAGAGAGCTTCATGGTCGACCTGGCCGGCACCCGCGTCACGGGCCGGGTCCCTGCCGAGGTGGTGGTGGATGGACGCCCGGCCAATGTGATCGCCGTCCTCCCCGGGAGCGATCCCGACCTTCGCCACGAATTCGTGGTCCTCTCGGCCCACTATGACCACGTGGGGGTGGGCACACCGGTAGACGGCGACTCCATCTACAACGGGGCCGACGACAACGGCTCGGGCACCGTGGCGCTTCTCGAGGTGGCGAACGCGCTCTCCCAGCTCGAACACGGGCCTCGGCGCTCCATCGCCTTTGTTCATGTGAGCGGCGAGGAAAAGGGCCTCCTCGGGGCCAGCTGGTTCGTGGACCATGCACCCGAGGGGATGCCGGTGGAACGGATGATCGCAAATATCAACGCCGACATGATCGGTGGAGATGCGCACCGGGACACCCTGGTGGTGATTGGAAAGACCTACTCCACCCTCGGGCCCCTGGTGGATGAACTGAATGACTCCATGCCCGAACTCGGACTCACCACCTCGGACGACCTCTGGCCCGAGCAGCGCTTCTTTTTCCGCTCCGACCAGTTCCACTTCATGCGGAAGGAGATCCCCGCCCTCTTCTTCTTCACCGGCGTCCACGAGTGCTACCACCGCCCCTGCGACGAAGTGGAACGGCTTGACGTGGACAAGGCGTCGAGGGTGGCGAGGCTCCTCGCTCATGCCGCGCTGGAAGTGGCGAACCGGGACGAACGTCCCGAGTGGATCCCCGAGGGACTCGCCGAAGTTCGGCAGCTGACGGCAGGCGGACGCTGACCTTCGTCCCCTTTGATGGGTCGCTCCGGGCCGCAGTCTTCCTGGAGCGCCCCAACCGCTTTCTCTGCCGGGTCCTCCTGGACGGCCCTCCCGGGGCGCCCATGGGGGACCCGGTAGAGGCTCACCTCCCGGACCCGGGGCGCCTCACCGAACTCCTGGTGACGGGTCGCCGGGTCCTGGTGGAGGCGGCGGCCTCGCCGGAGCGCCGCACCCGGTGGACCCTGCGACTGGCCCGTACCCCTGCCAACGACGGGTGGGTGTCGCTGGACACCACCCTGCCCAACCGTCTCCTCGCCCAGGCCTTCAGGGAAGCGGCCGGGACCGGCCAGGATGCGCTGGAGGAGCTTCCCGGCTGGATCATGGACCGGGCGGAGGCCACCTTCGGGCCCTCCCGCTTCGACTTCCTCCTGAAGAGGGCCCACGCCACTTCGGGAGATTCGGGCATGATCCTCGAGGCCAAGAGCGTCACGCTGGTAGAGGACGGGCGGGCGCTCTTTCCCGACGCCGTCACGGCCCGGGGTGCCCGCCACGTTCGGGAGATGGCCGACCTGGCCCGTCAGGGGCGTCCGGGCACGGTCATCTTCGTGGCACAGCGCGAGGACGTGGAAAGCATCGAGGCGGCCTGGGAGATCGATCCGGACTTTGCCGACGCGCTGGCCGAGGCCCGCGCGGCCGGGATCCGCGTTCTCGGACGCCGGTGCAGGGTTACCCCCGAGGGGGTCACCCTTCTGGGCCCGGTTCCTGTCCTGGATCCGGCGGAAGGCTGAGCGAAGGACGGACGGGGGGGCTCGCAGGAAGCGTGACATGGACCGCGCGCGCCGCCTCCAGGAAGACGAGGCGCCCTTCCACCGCGGCGTGCGGCACACCCTCCAGCCCCGCCAAAGCTCGCATGTACGCCTCCATCTGGGGGCGGTAGTGCTCGACCCTGAGGGCGAGGGCGGCGTCGTCCGGCACCCGGTCCGTCTTCCAGTCGACCACCACGAGGCGCCGGTCGGGAAGCCGGAGCACCCGGTCCGCCACTCCCTGCAGAACGCCGCCCTGGTCCCGCACGACGAAGGGGCGCTCGCGCTGAACCTCCGTCCCCTCGGGCCAGGCCTCCCTGGCCAGCATGGCCCGGACCTCGGGAGCCCCAAGCCAGCCCAGGAATCGGTGGGCCAGCTCCTGAACGGCCGCCGGAGCCAGCGAGGGAGCCACCCGCCGAGCCTGCTCCAGGAGGGCCTCCAGGTGGGGGAGCACCTCACGCCCTGACTCACGCCCTGGCCCACGCCCTGGCTCATGCCCTGGCTCATGCCCTGGCTCACGCCCTGGCTCACCCCCTGAAGGCCCCGGATCGTCCGGGAGCCATTCCAGGGCCTCCATCCACGCATGCACCAGGGTGCCTCGTTCCAGGGCCCCCGCGGGCGGCGGGCGGAGAAGGGTGGCCAGGGGGACCCTGGATCCACCCTCCAGTTCGGAGGGGGTCCGCCGGGGCACAAGGCGACGTCGAGGGGAGGAGGCCAGCGGGATCCTCGCCCCGGGAAGAGCTCGTTGCGCGTCCGTGTCGGAGGAGGTCGCCAGCGGCTCCCGTTCCGCCTCGAGGGGAGCGAACCATCGCGGATCCCCGCGCTCGAAAAGGCAGGTGTCAGGGTCTGCCTTCCCCTCGACGCCCAGGGCATGGCGAAGGAGTACGGCAGCCGACCGAGCCTCGGAGCGGCGGCTCCCGTCGGGAGGAAGCAGGAGGTAGAGGGCGTGCCGGGCCCGGGTCAGCGCCACGTAGAGACCGCTCAGTGCATCACGAAGCTCGGCATCCCGTCGCTGGGCCACGGCAGGGGCCAGGTCGGCGAAGAGTTCGGCCAGCGACTGCGGCATCCCGGGAAAGACCCGGGTCACGGGCCCTCCGGGAACGGTCCGGAAGGGCACGGCCTGTGCGCCGCCGCGTCCCGCCAGCGTCCCGCCCAGCTCCGGGAGGACGACGGCGTCGAACTCGAGCCCCTTGGATCGATGGATCGTCATGATGCGAACCAGCGAGGCGCCGGCATCCTCCCGTCGTGCCACCCGTGCATGGGCCACGAAGTCCGAAGGGCGAAGGGTCGCCCGATCTTCCCACTGGAAAGCCAGCTCCACGAGCTGATCCAGGCGGCGGGCATCCCGGGCGGAGGCGCCACCCCGAAGCACGTCTGCCCAGTCCGAGACCACGGCCCCGTAGCCCCGCGCCAGAAGGCGCGCCCGGATGCGGGTGGCGACCCGTTCCACCGCCACGGGCCTACGGGGGTCGTCGAGCCCCTCCGTCGGGCCCAGCGGGGATGCGGCCGCCAGGTAGGCCGACGCGCGATCAGCCGGATGGTCCGTGGCCGTCAGCAGGGCCAGGATGGCCAGCACCGGGGGGGAGTCGGCCACGGGCACACCCCCTTCCTCGCTGGCCTCCACACCCAGTTCCCGGAGTTCGGCCATCATGCGGGCCGCCACGGCGTTCGTCCGGGTCAGAACGCCGATGGATCGACCCGGCGCCGCCTGGTGGAGGTCCCGGACCTTCCGAGCTGCGGCCCGCAGGAGGAGAGGACGGACTCCGCCCCGATGGCCAGGGGCCTCAGCCGGACCGGTGATCACCTCCACGTGGCCTGTGAGCTCCGGCCGAGCGGCCTCGTGGGGTCGAAAGCCTTCCATCCAGGCGGCGGCCGTGGCGGCCTCCGCCTCGCCGGAGACCACGGGGTTCGAAGGGAGGTCCCGGAAGACGTGGTTCACGAAGTCCAGGACCACCGGGGAGGAGCGCCAGCTCCGATGGAGCGTCCCGCCCTCCAGGGCATAGCGGTCTCGCAGGTGGTCCAGGAGCCGGGGTTCGCCGCCCCGCCACCCGTAGATGGACTGCTTCGGGTCCGCCACCACGAAGAAGGCCCGCTCCCCCTCGTACCCCGAAAGGAGCTCGTCCACCAGCGGTGCAAGGGCCGCCCACTGGGAGGCCGAGGTGTCCTGGAACTCGTCCAGGAGAATGTGGCGGACCTGCCCGTCCAGCCGGTAGTACAGCTCCTCGGCCCGCCCCAGTGCACGGCCCCGGGCCAAGGCGTGGACAAGGTCGTTGAATCCGAAGATGCCTTCCTCCTGGCGAAGCGCCTCGAGGCGGGCGTCGTACCGGGGGACGAAGCTCCCCACCGCTTCCATTCGGCGCTGCCACCGGGGACCCACCAGGGCGGGGAGATCGGCCGCCAGGTCCTGGAGGGCGTCCACGAGATGGGGGTGGAGCGGCGTGCGGTGGAAGGTCGGCGGATCCCCCGCCATGGCGTTCTTCCAGAGGGTCTCTCCCACCAGCGTCGCGGCGTCCCGGTCGCGGATGGCCCCTTCGAGCTTGGCCAGAGGCTTGATCCAGCGGTCAGGACGCGCCAGTTCAGCGCGCTGGAGGGCTGCCGCGGCGGCGACCTGGTCGGCGTGGTCGTCCCAGCGGGAGTCCTGGACCGAGGGGAACCGACTCGCGCCCCCTTCGAAGCCCCAGAGGTCCTCCACTCCGGGATCCCGCTCCCGGTAGAGTTCATGGACCTCCTCCAGGATGGCAAGGAGGTTCCGGTGGACGGCCCGGTCGGCCCGCTCCCGGTGAAGCTGGCGGACCAGTTCAACGAGGACGCCGGGATCCTCCTCCCGCAGCACCTCTTCCAGCGCCCGGGCGCGGAGTCGGGTTCCCCGGGTGTCGTCACCCACCTCCCAGCGCTGCGGGAGCCCCAGTTCCAGCGCAAAGGCACGGACGGCCCGGTGGACGAAGGCATCCAGGGTATGCACATGCAGGCGGTGCAGTCCCCGCACGGTGACCACCAGGAGATCCCGAAGGGCGGCAGGGGTCATGGCCTGCGGCGGGACGCCCGGGGGAAGCGAGCGGGCCAGCTCCGCTGCCCTGCCTTCGAAGCGGGGATCGGTTCCGTCCAGGGCGGCCTCGGCCAGGCGCAGGAGAACCCGCTCCAGGATTTCACCCGCGGCCTTCCGGGTGAAGGTGGAGGCCAGGATGGATTCGGGGGGTGCCCCAGCCGCCAGAAGCGCCACGAGCCGGGAAGAGAGCTGGAAGGTCTTTCCCGAGCCGGCGGACGCCAGGACCAGGGTTCGCCCGAAGACGGGCGTGGGGGCATCAGTCATCGCGGCCTCCGCTTCCGTCCGGGCCGCTGGCGTCCGAGCCGCTCCCGTCCATTCCGTTCCCCTCGCCGTCGTCGTCGAACTGGAGAACGCCGCGGCCCACCACGGGGGCCAGGGGATCCCCCGGACGGATGGTGGTGGTGGCAGGATCCCAGGTGAACCGATTCCTTCGGAGGAGGCGCACCACTTCGGAGGCGGCCTCCCGGGCCTCGTCGAGCTCCTCGGTGGTCCAGTCCGCCAGGGCCACGGCGGGCTCACTTCCTCCGGGAAGGAGAATGTACCCGGTCTCGAGGTTCGCATCCGGGGGGAGGAGCGGGAGGCCCTCCTCCACGAGCCCCCGTGCCAGCAGGCGGTAGAGCGGAAGCTGGAGATCCACCCATACCCGGTCCGCGCCCCGCCCCCGCCGGTGCACCTGGTCCGGGGGACTGGCCGTCTCGGACGTCTTGATGTCCAGAAGCTGCCAGAGATCCCGCTCCGGGTGGTGGTCCACACGGTCAATGCGACCGCGCAGGAAGAAGATCTCTCCGTCCACCTCCACGGGCACCCCCTCCCCCACCGGGCCGGCCTCCACCGCCCGGATTCGCCATCCCTCGGCATTCCGTGCGGCCTGGATGGCGGCGAATCCACGAAGACGCATGCGGAGCTGCTCGCGCTGAAGGCGGAGGGCTGGAACGGGACGCGTACCGAAGCGCTCGTCGAACCGTGCGTCGAGCCCCGCATCCAGGGCCCGGACGATCTCCGCCCCGGTCATCCGGTCGGCGTTCTCCATCCGGGCCCAACGCTCCAGGACGTCGTGCGCCAGGACCCCGAAGCCCATGGGATCGAGTTCGCGGGCCTCGTCGTTCATGGGCTCCAGCCCCAGAATCTGCTCGAGGGCATAACGGTAGGGATCCCCCAGAAGACGGCGGAACTGGGTGACGGCCAGGGCGGTGGGAGGTCCTCCCGGGGCTGAAATGACCGGCTCGGGGGGGAGAGTGAAAGGCTCGGGGGGGAGGGTGAGCGGCGATGGCCCTGATATATCTTCATATGTCGATGCTTCGATACTATGACGACCGGGAGCCACGGGACCGGGCTCCGTTCCCCCGGCCAGGAGCCCGACGAGCCGGCGGGCCACGGCCTCCGGTGCATCGGCCAGAAGGAGACGGGAGGGGCGAAGGGGACTTCCCTCGGCATCCCGGCGACCCGCCACGAGGAGGGTGTCCGGGCGAGAGGCCAGGATGGCCGAGAGGAGGTAGAGATCCCGGGCTCGCCGGCGGTCGTTGTCCACGAGGCCCAGGCGGCGCCGCAGCTCGTGGGGGAGGAACGGATCCGCCGTGACCGACTCCGGAAGGAAGGGCTCGTTCACCCCGGTGATGGCCAGGACCTCGGCATCATCCAGGTGGAGTTCAAGCCACCCGAGGAGGTCCACCGCTCCCTCGTCAGCCTCCGGTGGCACGGCCACATCCCGGAGGTGGGCGAGGAGCATCCGAAGCGCCTGGTGCGCCGGGACCGGCTCCGGATCGAGGGCCTTCGGGAGGGCCTCGAATCCCTCCAGAACCCCCTTCGCCGCCCGGGCGAACGCCACCAGATCCCGGTCCTCCCGGGCCTGGCGGTCAAGCTGCCGTCCCCCCTCACCTCCCTCCCTTGCCGGGTAGAGGATCACGAGAAGCCCCCGGAGGGCCTCGGCCCATTCCGCCATCCGGCGTGGGGAGAGCGGGGGTTGCCCGGGGGACGCCACCACATCGCGCAGGCCGCGCTGGAGCGCGTCCCGCATGGCCAGGAGGACGGCGGAAGGCGCACCCCGGCGGTACTGCATGCCCCCCCCAGGCCGCTCGCCGCTCTTCTCGCCTGCCGGGAGGTACCCGGAGAGGACCGCGGGGAGATGAAGGGAGTGGTACTCGTCAGCCACGGCTGCCGGGGGAATCCCGCCCTCGGCAAAGAGACCGGAGAAGAGGCCCGAGGGAAGGTCCGGGTGGCGGACCAGGGCCGCGAAGGCCTCGAAGCTCCACCCATCGAGGAGATCGGCCACGGCCTCCAGGAGGCGGTAGGGAGCCGTCCGGTGCAGGGGGCGACCTCCGGCCACGCGGGTGGGAACGCCGGCACCCTCCAGTCGGCCTACCAGGAAAGGGATCACCTGGGGGTCCGGCACGCCCACGGTGATCTCCTCGGCCGCTCGCTGCCCGCCGAGCCCCCGGAGGAGCTCCTCCACCACGAGAGCCTGCCCATCGGGTCGGTCCACAACCCGGAGCTGGGTGTCGGGAACGGAAAACGGGACCTCGGCCCAGGCCGCAAGGTCCACGGCGCCCAGGGCGTCAAAGCGGTGCGCCAGCTCGGCGGGGGCGTGGATCCAGGCCTCCACCGTCCCCGGCCACGCCCCGATGAAGCGACGCGCCACCCCCGGAAGGTCCACGAGGCCCACGAGGATCAGCGTCGAAGGGCCTGCAGCCGGGGACGCAATCCCCTCGGCCAGCGCATCCCCTCGAGCCCCCTCCCGGTCGCGGAATCCGGCGTCGTCGAGGTGTTTCCGGAATCGCCGCTGGGCTTCGGCCAGGACCTGCCAGCGGTCCTCGTCGTTGAAGAGGAGGTCGCCTGCGCCTCGACACCGGAGCGCCACGTCCTCGAAGGTGTGCCCCTCGGCACCCACCTGGGCGTGGAGCCCCGCCACCGTGCGAGCCAGGGCGGCCCAGCCCCGGACCTCCTCCCCGCCCGGAACGACGGGCAGGAGACGATGAAGCCGCTCCGTCGGGAGGTCCCGGAGGGCCTGACGCCAGGCCGCCTCCTCCACCTCGGGGGGGGGAGGAGGAAGCCGTGGTACGTAGAGACGTTCCGGGAACGCGCCCACCGTGACCAGGTCCGGCGGGAGAAGGGGACGCCCTCCGGCCTCGGCCTCGGACTCGTC
>SKNW01000040.1 GCA_007120305.1 Gemmatimonadota bacterium
AACGTGGTCGCCCCGGGCTGGGAGGGAAATGGCCTCCTCCGGTACACCCTCCGGGACACCACCTGGACCCTGGATCCGGCCCGCCGGGGAGACGCCCCGCAGCCCCGAGCTGAACGTGGAGCCTCGGGCACCCCGAGCCCCGACGGCCGATGGGTGGTGCGAACCGAGCGGGTTACGCCGCCTCCCCGCCCGGAACCCACGCTCACGGACTTCCAGCGCCGGCATCGGGAGCGATTCCAGGGAGCCGACTTCGACTGGTATCCCTTCCGCCAGGACGGCCAGCCTTTCCCCCTCCCGGATCCGGCGGAACGGGCGGCGAGTGAGCTCTTCCTCGAGCCCACCGATGGGAGTGCCGCCCCCCGGCAGCTCACCCGCCTGGGGCTCCAGCCCGGCAACCTGCAGTGGCTCCCCGACGGCCGCACCATCCTCTTCACCGCCAACGAGGGTGTGCTGGACGAGATCGCCTACGGCTCCACCGACCTGTTCCGGGTGACGGTGGACGGTGAGCTCACTCGCCTCACCGAGGACGGCTACAACTACGGCGGGGTGGAGGTCTCCCCCGACGGCCGCTGGATTTCGTACGTGCGCTCCTTCAGCACCGACATGATCATCCAGCTCAGGCTGGACCACGGCGGGCCCCAGGACCTCTACCTCCAGCCTGTCGAGGGCGGGGAGCCGGTGAACCTCACGGTGGAGTGGGACCGGGACCCCCAGAACGTCCGCTGGTCCCCCGACGGCCGGTACCTGTACTTCACCGCGCAGGAGGGGGGGGAAGTCCACCTCTTCCGGGTGGCGGCCCCGGGCCAGGCGGCGGGCCAGGCGGCGGGCTTGGCGGCAGGCTTGGCGGCAGGCTTGGCGGCAGGCTTGGCGGCGGGCCAGGCAGCGGGCTCGGCCCCGGGCGCACCCGTCGAGCAGGTCACCACGGGGGCCCGGCGCATCAGCGGGATCACCTTCGACCAGGCCTTCCGCCGCATGGCGTACACGGTGGGGGAGTTCGACCGTCCCCCCGAGGTGTGGACCGCCGATATCGACGGCCGGAACGAGCGGCGGCTCACGGATGTCCACGGGGACGTCCTGGCCGAGGTTGCGCTGGCCACCTACCCCTCGGAGGCGGTGTCCTGGACCAGCTACGACGGGACCCCCATCGAGGGATTCCTCCTCTATCCCCACGGCTACGACCCCGCCTCCCCGACTCGCCATCCCCTCATCATCATGAACCATGGGGGACCCCACGCGGCGTCGGGATACGGGTTCAGCTTCAAGAACTCCCTCTTCGCGGCCCACGGGTACTTCGTTCTCCTCCCCAACTTCCGGGGATCCACCGGCTACGGCGACGACTTCAAGTGGGCCACCTGGGGTGGCTGGGGGGTCCGGGACGGGGAGGACGTGATGGCGGGAATCGACCACCTGGTGGCCCGCCTCCCCATCGACCGGGAGCGGGTGGGGTCCACCGGGCACTCCTACGGGGGGATCCTCACCAACTGGCTGATCACCCGGTACCCGGATCGCTTCCGGGCGGCGGTCCCCGGGGCGGGAGAGTCGAACTGGACCAGCAACTTTGCCCTGTCCGACGTCTCCCGGACCAAGGAGACCGAGTTCTTCGGAGCCCCCTGGGACCCGCGGGCCCGGGAGATCATGATCGCCCAGTCGCCGGCGCTGAACTGCGGCGGGGTGCAGGCGGCCACCCTCTTCGTCCACGGCGAAGTGGACTACCGGGTGCCGCTGGAGGGCTCCATCCAGCTCTACACCTGCCTGAAGAAGCAGCGCATCCCCACCCGCCTCATCATCTACGAGGGGCAGGCCCACGGGATCCGGGGGCACTGGAACCAGGTGCACCGGATGATGAGCGAGCTGGGGTGGTGGGAGATGTACCTGAAGGACGGGGTGCCTACAGGGCGTCGATGAACGCCTCCATCCGCTGGCGCATCTCGGCGTCGGGAAGCCGGCCGACCCCGGCTCCCATGTTGTCGCGCATGTGATCCGGGTTCGAGGTGGCCGGGATGGCACAGGTCACGGCCGGGTGGGACGCGATGTACTTGAGGAAGAACTGGGCCCATGAGGCGCAGTCGAACTCCGACGCCCATTCCGGAAGCTCGCGGCCCCGTGTGGCCTGGAAGAGGTTCCCGCCGGCAAAGGGCCGGGCCGTGATGACTCCGATGTCCCGCGCCCGGGCCATGGGGAGGATACGCTCGCCCGAGGCCCGCTCCGCCAGGCTGTAGTTGACCTGCACGAAGTCGAGGCGCCCGTCGTCCAGGATGGCCTCCACCGCCGGGTAGCGCTGTGCCGACGTGTTGGTCACCCCGATGTAGCGGAACCGGCCCTCCGCCTTCCAGGCCTCCAGCGTGTCGAGCTGCACCTCCACGTCCACCAGGTTGTGCACCTGCATCAGCTCGATGTTCGGGCGCCGCAGCTCGGCCAGGGACGTTTCCATCTGGGCGATCCCCTCCTCGCGTCCCTCGGTCCACACCTTGGTGGCGACCCAGAGGTCATCGACCAGCCCGAGGTCCGTCGCGAGCCTCCCCAGCACCTCCTCCGCCGGATCGTACATGGGCGAGGAGTCGACCACGCGGCCGCCCCGGTCATGGAAGATGCGGAGCACCTCCCGGAGAGGGGCGAGTTCCTCCTCGGTATCGTCAACCATGAAGGTCTGCCAGGTGCCCATGCCGATGACCGGAATCGCCTCCCCCGACGAGGGGATGCGCTTCAGGATGGGCTGGAGGGCCAGATCCGGGGACGAGGGCGCGCCGGCCGCGCCGCCCCCGTTCGCATCGCCCGTTCCACAAGCCGCCAGGAGTCCAGGGGCCAGGGCCGCGGTGGCCAGCGTCCCCACGCCGAGCCGGAGCGCCTCCCGTCGGGTCAGGGGGCGTCCGGTAAGGGGATGCACCCGGGGATGCGATACGGTTCGGTCGTCCTTCATGGGGTCATGCTTCATCGGAAGGCCTCGGCGTTGAGGGGCATGGCATTCGAATTCAAGGGGCTCCCCTGCAGGGTGGCACCGGCGAAGGCGTCGGGGCAAGCCGAAGGCGTCCGCCACCGCGGGCCGCCACCGCGGCGCGTCACCCCCGGAACGTGCGGCGGGGTCCCTCGGGGCGGGCGAGGTCGCCGGCGAGCTCGTCGGGGCCTCGGCCGAAGACGGTCAGATGGGGCCGGGTGGCGCGCGTCCACCATCGATCCCCGCGGGCGAGGCGCCGCACATCCGCCGGGGTGAGCCCCACCACCGAAACCCAGATCCGCTGGAGATCCTGAAGAGGTGCGAGCACCTCGCGGAGCCGGGCCGCCGGAGTCTCGGCATCGTCGTCGGCGGCCACGAGGGCCAGCTCCAGGTCGGCGTCGGGGCCGTCGTCTCCCCGCGCCACGCTCCCGTAGATCCAGGCGCCGAGGGGGGCGGGCACCAGGTTCTCGATGGCCGTGCCCAGCGCCTCCATCACCGTCTCGAACCGTTCCCTCTCGGCATGGAAGAGGGAGCCCAGCGGAAGGTACAGGGGATGCCCGACGTCGGGACGGTAGAGGCGGCTCCGCCCCTCGCCCAGCTCCTCGACCATCCCGGCGGACCGCAGGCTCCGGAGCGTGTTCCTCACCCCCTGGGTGCTGAGCCCCGTCCGGCCGGAGAGGTGCGCCACCGAGAGGGGAGCCTCCGACTCGAGGAGCTCCCGCAGCACCCGGACGGAGCCGGGCGTGGCCAGGAGGAGGCTCGTGGGATGGCGGAGAAAGCTCTCCGGGGCGTTGGGCGTACGCATGGGGCTCGGGTGGGAGACGCCAAAACAAGCCACTATTGTGTGCTTATGCAAAGTATTCTTGCGCCCCGCTCCGCGCAACCCCTTTTCTATTCCCCTCTTACGGTTCTCCGACCGGAATCGGAGGGGCGCACCCAGCTCCAGTGAGGGCGAGCCCGCTCCGCGGCGCCGGCGCCACCCACGCGCCCGGAAGCTGGAGCCCGGCCCCGATCTCGAAGCCCGGAGGGATCCGCGTGGGGGTGCGGCCCTGAAGGGGGAGTTCGCCGAAGAGGGCCCGGGCGGCGGCCTGCTGGCTCACCTGGGAACCGCTCCAGGCCAGCAGGTAGGCCTGGACGTCGGGAAACTCCCGGAGGAGGTAGGGATTCCCGAACGAGATTACCACGTGGGGGATCCGCGCCCGGGCCAGCTCCTGGATGAAGCGCGACACCTCCTCGGGGATGGCCACGCTCCCCACCGACGACACGGCGGTCACATGGAGCGACACCACCACAAGGTCCATGGTGCGGGACCGGGCCAGGAGGCGTGTGAGCTCCCCCTGTTCGGTATCGCGGGTCAGGAGGGTGGACTGGAGCCGGGGGTAGGTCTGCCGGAGGCGGGCATCGAAGGCCCGCCCGGCCATGAGGTCATTGGTCCGCCGGAAGGTCACCGAGAGGACGTTCGCCGTTGAGGTGCCGCGAAGGGGGAGAATCCCTCGCTCGTTCCTGAGAAGGGTCAGGGAGCGCTCCGCCACCTCCCGGGCCACCGCCGTGTGGGCCGGGATCCCCACCGTTCGGTGCACGGCGTCCAGGTCCACCCGGGCCTCCCGGTGCAGCCCCAGGTCTTCCTTGGCCTTGAGGATGCGGCGCGCCGAGGCGTCGATGCGGGATTCGGGGATGCGACCCGAGAGCACCGCGTTCATGACCCCTCGGATCGCCGCCTCCGGGTCGGGGGGCATCAGGAGGACATCCACCCCGGCCAGGACGGCCCGCACGGCCGCCTCCTCCCGACCGAAGAGCCGGTCGATGGCGTTCATGTCCATGGCGTCGGTGAAGATGAGCCCCTCGAATCCCAGCCTCCCGCGCAGGAGCCCCGTCATCACCTGGCGGGACAGGGTGGCCGGGAGGCGAGGGTCCTCGGCGATCTCCGGCAGCGCGATGTGGGCGGTCATGATGCCGCCCATCCCCGCCGCGATGGCAGCCTGGAAGGGAGGAAGCTCCACCCGGTCAAGCCGGGTCTGACCCAGGCGAATGATGGGGAGGGCCAGGTGGGAGTCGGTCTCGGTGTCGCCGTGGCCGGGAAAGTGCTTCCCCGTGGCGATCCCCCCGTGGTCCTGCACGCCCCGGACGAAGCAGGCGCCCAGGTCGGCCACCTGCGTCGGGTCTTCGCCGAAGGCACGGGTGTTGATGATGGGGTTGTCCGGGTTCGAGTTCACGTCCAGAACCGGGGCAAACGGCAGGTGCACCCCTACCGCCCGGGCCTCCTGTGCCGTGATGCGACCCATCTCGTAGGCCAGGACCCGGTCGCCGGCGGCCCCCACCGCCATGAGCGCCGGGAAGTCGGTGGCGCCCCCCAGGTCGTGAAGCCCGGGGAGGTATACGGCCCCCCGCATCCGGAACCCGGCCCCGGTCTCCAGGTCCGCCGCCACAAGCAGGGGGACAGGGGCTGCGGCCTGGAAGGCATTCACCTTGGCCGCCACGTCGAGCGGGGTGCCCACCGAGACGATGACCCCGCCGATCTCCTGGTTCCGGATGAGGCCCAGGATGCGCTCGAGTCCCGGGCTCCCTTCAGGGGCAAAGTCTCCCAGCACCCAGGGCATGATCATCTGCCCCACCTTCTGCCGGAGACTCAGGGAGGCCAGCGTCGCCTCGGTCCAGGCTCCCACCTCGGGCGCCCCCGCCTCGGGCGCCCCCACCTCGGGCGCCGCCTCGGCGGCACGCGCCGTGTCCTGCGGAGCGGGCGGAGCCGGCGGCCCCACGGGGATCCGCTCCTCCACCCATTCCGTCGGTATCCGGTCCCCAGGGCGAACGGCGCCGCCATCCGGGGGCCGGATCCGGTCGGGCTCGGCCGTGGGGGCGGGCGTTTCCGGCCCCCCGGCGGGGCCGGCGGCAGGCGTGCAGGCCGGAAGCACGGCAAGGGCGAGCCCGAGAAGGAGGGCGGGCGAAGGGGCTTCTCGGCGAAGCCTGCGGAAGAACGAAGGATTTGAGCGCATGAATGGATCGTACCGCAGCCGTTCCCGGGGGACAAGCAGGCCCGGACACCTGCTTGCTGCGTCGTGGGTGCAGGGCCAGATTGCGAGGGTCCCCCTTCCCCCCGCATCCCCTTCCGGGAGTCTGCATGACGCGCCTACTCCGGGCTGCAAGCTGGGCGATCCTCGTCGTTACCGCCGCCGCATGCTCGGGCCAGGACGAAGGGCGCCCCCTCCCCCCCCTGCCGGGGAACCCGGCGCCGGTGTGGGAGGGCCTCACCCTGGAGGGAGAGACGGTGGCGCTGGCCGATCTCCGGGGAGAGGTGGTGGTGCTGAACATCTGGGCCACCTGGTGCGCTCCCTGCCTCCGCGAGATGCCCGGGCTCGATGCCCTTTCGCGCCACTTCGAGGGGCAGGGGCTCCGCGTCCTTGGCGCGAGTGTCGACCGGGGCTCGGCCCGTCCGGAGGTGGAATCCTTTGCCCGGGAGCTGGGGATCTCCTTCACCATCCTCCTGGACCCGGACCAGCGGGTCATGAACCGCTTCCGAACCCTGGGCGTGCCCGAGACCTTCCTCATCGGCCGGGACGGGGTCATTGCCCACCGGTGGATCGGGGAGTTCGACCCCATGGATCCCACCGTGCTCGCCCGCGTGGAAGCCCTCCTGGCCGAGGCCTACCCCGCCAGCTGAAGGGACGAACCCACGTGATCGAACTCCTTGTCCCCCCTCTCCAGCGATGGCTCCTCTTCACCGGGGTGGTCCTCCTGGGGGGCGTGGCGGCGTGGCGGGTCTTCGTGGCCCCGGGTGCGGCAGCCCATCTCGGGGCGGAGGGCCCGGACCACCTGGGAGCCCGCGAGGCCCGGGTGGCCGCCATCGGGGCCGCCACCGCCGGGGTCCTGGTGGCGGTCTGGGGGCTCCGCCTCTACACCCAGCTCCTGGGATTCCGGGATCCCTTCGCGCCCCTGGCCGAGGACCTGGCCTTCCTGGTCTTCGAAACCTTCTGGGGCACCGTCTGGATGGCCCAGGGGGGCATTCTCCTGGTCCTCGCCCTGGGGTTCGGGCTTGTGGCCCGGCGGCCCCCGACGGCGATTCCGGCGAGGGTGGAGTGGGGCGCGCCGGAGCCCCCCCCTTCCCTCCCCCTTTCCTGGAAGCTGCTGAACCTGGGGGTCCTCGCCCTGGTGGCCACCGTGGCCCTCTCGAGCCACGCCATGTCGGTGCCGGCCAACGTGCCCCTGGCCGTAGCCCTGGACGGTGCCCACACCCTGGCAGCCGGCGCCTGGATCGGATCGCTGGCCCTGATCCTCTCCGGGGGCGGGGGCCCTGCCCTCCTGGCGGCGCAGCTAAGGGCCTTCTCCCCCGTGGCCATGGTCTCGGTGGGCGTGCTCCTCTTTGCCGGGTTCATCCTCTCCACGCAGCACGTCATGGCGTGGGAGAACCTCTGGAGCTCGGGCTACGGCCGGGTCCTCCTCCTCAAGGTGGCGGTGGCCGGCGGGGTCCTCCTCCTGGGCGCCGTCAACTGGCGCCGAGGACTCCCGGTCCTGGACACCCCGGAAGGGGCCGCGGCCACCCGGCAGCGGGCCTGGATGGAGGTGGGGGCTGCCGCTCTGGTCCTGGCGGTAACGGCCTGGCTCACGGGGATGACCATGCCGGAGGGGACGCACTAGAAGGCCGTCCGGGCAAGGGATTCATACCGGGACGAGGCCGTCCGGACCAGCTCCTCCAGGGACCGTTTGCTCCTCGGGCGCCCGAGAAAGTACGACAGCCTTCCCGCGCTGGACAGTTCGGCAAGGGCCCGCCTGTTGCTGGCGGCTTCGCGGAGCATCTCCGCGGCCAGGCGGGGATTCACGGGCGCAACCTTTTCCCGGACGAACGCCTCGAACTCTGCGGTGGCATCGTTCAGTTCAGCGGCGAGCGAGGGGCGGACACCTTTCCTGGAATCGCGTCGGACGATGCCCTTGAGAACGAGGTAGCAGAGAAGGGGAAAGACGGCCGTGAGTACCAGAAGCAGAACACCGATCATGCGCAGGGTCACCGGGGTGAGCAGGAGGTCCAGAATCGCGTGGGCTCCTTCTCACCCCGGAGAATTCCTTTGGTTCAGCCTGGCGCGCGCGCGCCGCGCGCAACCAGGCGTCAGCGCCCGAGCTTTCCGAACCGCGTGTCCAGGGCGCGCACCAGCTTCTCGGCGGCTCCCTTCGTCGCCTTTTCCCAGTCGTGGGCCAGCTCGTCCACGGCTACGGGCTGCATCCCCCCGACCCGGGCCTCCATGACGCAGCGAATGTCCCGCCCCCCCTTCTGGGAGTTCACGTCGGTGAGGTGAACCTCGACCCGGGTGATGCGATCGCCGAAGCGGGTCAGGTGGTGCTCCACCGTATCCTTCACGTCGGCCTTGAGCGTCTGGTTCCCGTCGATGTTGTTGTCGGTGTTGATCTGGATCTGCACGAAGGTATTCCTTGGGTTGGATGGGACAGGAGGTGAAGGGGGAGGTGGGGCTCAGCGCATCCCCGCAGCCGGGGCGGGGGCCGGCCCCTCGGTCTGCCAGTAGAAGGGCCCGGCCGTCCTGGAAAGCGGCCAGACCTCGTCGAGGGTGTCGCCGTCATGGAGACGGCCGTTCAGCATCACGTAGCGAATCGTGTTGGAGTTGCGGAGATCCTCCAGCGGGTTCCCCGAGAGGATCACGAGGTCGGCCAGCTTGCCGGCCTCGATGGAGCCCAGGTCGCCCTCCAGACCCAGGGAGCGTGCCCCCAGCAGGGTCCCCACCTTGAGGGCCCGGTGGTTCGTCATGCGTCCGGCGCCGGTGGCCCAGAGCTCCCAGTGGAAGCCCAGCCCCTGGAGCTGACCGTGACTTCCCACTCCGGCCCGCCCGCCGGCCTCCACCACCAGGTCCACGAAGTCGGAGTTGGGCTCCATGGTGTGGACCATGGGGTGGAACCACCCCGCCTGCCCCGGGCCGGGGCCGGGGCGCCGAAGGGCCTTCTGCTGCACCTCCTCGAAGGGGGTGAAGTGGAGGAGTTTCCGGTCGCCGATGACATCCTCGGTGGCGTAGAAGTAGTTCTCCGCCCATGGACCGCCGTAGGTCACGAGAATGGTGGGCGTGTAGGCCATGGTGGAGGATGCCACGAGCTGGGCCAGATCACCGTAGAGGGGGAACGAGGGCATGTTGTGCTCCATCCCGGAGTACCCGTCGAGCCCCATGGTGATGTTCAGCGCCAGGTCCAGGGAGCCCTCGGTGGTGGGCATGAGCTCCAGCTCCCGGGCAGCCTCGATGATGTACTGGCGCGTGGCGCGGTTCCCTGCCCCGTACATCTTGATGGTCTTCGTGTCGTAGTACTCGGCATACCGGCGAAGCACCGTGCGGGCGTCCTCCAGGGACTGGATCCGCTCCCCGGCGAAGACCCCGGGGCCGGTGGAGTAGACCCGGGGGCCCACGGTCCGGCCGGCGCGAACCATGTCCTCGTAGGTCAGGACGTCGGTGGCGCCAGTCTGCGGATCCCGGGTGGTGGTCACCCCGTACGCCAGGTTGGCGGCGTAGGACCAGGGCTGGTCCCGGTGGATGTTGAAGGGGGCCCGGAGGTGGGCGTGGGTATCCACGAAGCCGGGGATGATGGTATGCCCGGCCACGTCCACGACCGGCGTGCCTTCGGGAACCGTCAGGGAGCCCATGGCCCCCACGCCGGCGATCCGGTTGTCGCGCACCAGGACGTCACCCCGCTCCAGGACTTCGTCGCCCCGCATGGTGATGATCCGGGCGCCGGAGAGGAGGAGGGATCCCCGGGGAAGATCGCGGTCCACCTCCACCTGCACCCGGAACTCCAGGGGTTCGTAGTCGTCGGCGCCCCGGGGTGCGGGCTCGGCGGCATCCGCCCCCGGTTCCGGGGCATCGGGGTCGTCGGGGTCCACCGGGTCGGCGGGCGGGGCCGGGTCGGCCGGCGGGGCCGGGAGATCGGCCCGCACCGAATCCTCGTGGGCACGGGCGGCCTCGAGATCGTAGACCACGTGGGCGTTCCCGATGGACCAGTGCACCCGGCGGCCGTCGGCGCTCCAGGTGGCGAACTGACCCCCCAGGTCGGTGAGGCGGCGCACCGGGAAGGCGGCGTTGTCGGGGTTTGCCACGCTCACCGTGGCGCCGTCGCCTCCCACCTGCGGCACGTGCACCGTGTAGAGCTGGAGCCCGTGCTGGGCCAGCGCCTCGCCTCCCCGGGGGCTCATGAGCACCAGCGAGGCCGGGGGTGACCCCGTCCCCCCCACGGCCGCAGGGCCGGTCACGCGCAGGTGGGTCCGGGGATCCGTGCCATCCCACCGGAAGGAGACAAGGGCCCCGCCCGATCCGGAGGCGAAGATGCGATCGGTCACCGCCTCGCCCGATCCCCCGCCCACCTCGCTGAAGTGGGGGCTCGAGATCCCCTGGGCCCCGCGAATGCGGGTGGCCTCGCCGCCGGCAGCGGGAATCCACACCAGCTCCTGGGCGCCGAAGGGCACACCCTGGGTGATGGCATCCACGTAGGCCCGCGCCGGCCCGCGGATGGCCACGATCCGGCGGCCGTCAGGCGTGAGGGCGGGCTGCTGCCAGAAGGCCGCCTCGGTGGTGAGCCGCTCCGGGGTTCCTCCGCCGGCGGGCACGCGCCAGAGATGCCCGCCCTCGTCGAAGTCCCAGTTCACGAAGACCAGGTGGCGGCCGTCGGGCGTCCACACCGGGGCGTGCTGGTTCCCGGGGAGCTCCGTGACCTGGCGAGGGGTCCCCTCGGTGCCCTCCAGCACGTAGAGGCGCCCCAGCGCCGAGAAGGCGAGCCGGCCGCCGTCCGGCGAGGGCGTCGCATCCCGGATCTGCTTCACGGTGAAGGTGGGGGTGTCCTCGATGGGGTAGAGGAAGTCCACCTCGGGGCCCATGGGAAGCTCGACCCGGGCGGTGAAGGGGATCTCCGCGGGCTCGCTTCCATCCACCGGGATGCGCCAGAGCTTCCCCCCGTAGGTGGCGATGAGCGCCTCCGAGTCCGGGGTGAAGGTCATGCCCGGGTAGGCGTCGCGGGATGCGCGGGACTCCATGTCGTCGCGCTGCACCGGGTAGGCGAGCCAGCGCTCCTCTTCGGTGTGCAGGTCGCGGATGCGAAGCCCCGTCTCGGCCACGTGGCGGGTCCCGTAGACGAGCCAGCGTCCGTCAGGCGACAGGGTGGGGCGGAAGGCGCCGCCGTAGCGGCTCGTCTCCGTCCGACGGTCGCCCGTGTCCCGGTCGTAGGTGGCGAGCTGGTAGTCCCCCAGCGCCGAGTTGTACTGCCAGGCGCCGGTGCGCTGGGCGAACCAGATGGTGCCCCCATCGGCGGCGAAGGCGGCGCCCGTGGTCCTGAGGTTGGCCGGTTCCGTGATCAGCGAGGTCCCCGTGCCCCCATCCACGTGGATCTGGTGAAGCTTCCCCTGCCCGCCCCCGGCCTGCCGGGTGACGACGACGTAGCGCCCGTCGGGCGTGAAGACGGGGGACTGGTAGCTGTTCGTGTTGCCCCGGGTCACCTGCACCGTGTCCGACAGGTCGGTGGCGATCATGAAGACGTTCTCGCCCCCGGTCCGGTCGGAGACGAAGACGACGCGCGAGCCGTCGGGCGAGAAGCGGGGCTGGGCATCGAAGGCCATCCCCCGGGTGAGGGGCGTGGCCTCGCCTCCCCCGATGGGAAGGGTCCAGAGGGAGCCCAGGAGGTCGAAGACCAGGGTGCTCCCATCGGGGCTCACGTCCACCGACATCCAGCTCCCCTGCGTCACCGTCATCCGGAGGAGGCGCCCCGGGCGAAGGGGAAGCCCCTCGGCCAGCGTCTTCGCCTCGTCGGATTCCGGGTCAAGGGTGACCACCTCCACATCCTGCACTCCGGGAACGCCGGAGGATGCCGGGGCCGGCGCCTGGGCGAGGGCCGGCACCGAAGGGAGGGCAAGGAAGAGGGCGAGGAGCAGGAGCAGGCGCATCAGGAAATCTCCAGGGCGGGGAAACGTAACCTCCAAAGCTACGTGATCCCGCTCCCAACGGGCAATCGGGGCCTTGGTTGCTGCAACCCTTGCCCCAACCGTTGCCCCAACCCTTGCCCCGGGACTCCCGCTTCCTTTAGCCTCCGGAGTCCGGAAACCTCCAGATCCCCCGATCCCTCGCCGCCCCCCACCGCCATGACCGACCTTCTCGCCTCCCTCGGCCTCTCGGACCTGAACCCCGGCACCTCCACGGGCCAGCGCTTCTTCCAGTCCGACGGGGCCGACGTCCTCGAGAGCCACACCCCTGTCGATGGCAGCCGCATCGCCGGGGTCACCGCCACCACCCGGGCCGAGTACGACCGGGTCGTGGAGGCGGCGGAGGCCGCGTTCGGGCACTGGCGCATGGTCCCCGCCCCGCAGCGGGGCGAGATCGTCCGGCAGATCGGCGACGAACTCCGGGCGAACAAGGAGGCGCTGGGGCGCCTGGTCTCGTTCGAGATGGGGAAGATCGTGCAGGAGGGGCTCGGCGAGGTGCAGGAGATGATCGACATCTGCGACTTCGCCGTGGGGCAGTCGCGGATGCTCTACGGGCTCACCATGCACTCGGAGCGCCCTCGCCACCGCATGTACGAGCAGTGGCATCCCCTGGGCCCCGTGGGCATCATCTCGGCCTTCAACTTCCCCGTGGCCGTGTACGCCTGGAATGCCATGCTGGCCGCCGTCTGCGGCGACGTCATGATCTGGAAGGGGTCGGAGAAGACGCCCCTCTGCACCGTGGCCGTGCAGCGGATCCTGGCCCGGGTGCTGAAGCGAAACGACCTCCCCGAGGGGATCTTCAGCATCGTCACGGGGGCCCGGGAGGTGGGCGAGTGGATGACCACCGACCCCCGCCTCCCTCTCATCTCCGCCACCGGCTCCATTCCCATGGGGAGGGCCGTGGGACAGGCGGTGGCAGCGCGCCTGGGGCGGTCGCTCCTGGAACTCGGGGGGAACAACGCCATCATCATCACCCCCAACGCGGACCTGGAAATGGCGGTCCGGGCCGCCGTCTTCGGCGCCGTGGGCACGGCGGGGCAGCGCTGCACCTCCACCCGGCGCCTCATCGTGCACGACGACGTCTTCGACGAGGTGCGCGACCGGCTCCTGGGCATCTACGAGAAGGTCACCATCGGGAACCCGCTGGAGGAGGGCACGCTCATGGGGCCCCTCATCGACGGGGACGCGGTGGAGGCCATGCAGGCCGCCCTCGAGAAGGTGAAGTCCGAGGGCGGGACCGTGCTCCACGGGGGCGAGGTGCTCTCGGACCGCCCCGGGCACTATGTGCGCCCCGCGCTGGTGGAGGCCGCGAACCACTACGAGATCGTGCAGGACGAGACCTTCGCGCCCATTCTCTACCTGATCCGCTACCGGGAGCTGGTGGACGGTCCCGCGTCGGCGCTGGCCCTGCACAACGGGGTGCGGCAGGGGCTCTCCTCGGCCATCTTCACCCTGAACATGCGCGAGGCCGAGACCTTCCTCTCGCACCTGGGGTCGGACTGCGGCATCGCCAACGTGAACATCGGGACGAGCGGCGCCGAGATCGGCGGGGCCTTCGGGGGCGAGAAGGAGACCGGAGGCGGGCGGGAGTCGGGCTCCGACGCCTGGAAGGTCTACATGCGGCGCCAGACCAACACCATGAACTGGGGCACGGAGCTGCCGCTGGCCCAGGGGATCACCTTCGACGTCTGATCGGGAGCCCATGAACCGACGCACTCGCCACCTGGGACTTCTCCTGGCCGCGCTGGCCTGGGGGTGCACGCCGGAGCCCTCCGCGGATGCCGCGCCCGGCGGGGTCGATGCGCCCGGCGAGCGCACCGCGCCGGAGCCCGTGCGGCCCGGCATCGACGTCCTGCTGGCCGACTCGCTCCATCTGGTGGAGGGGCGGCGGGTGGGGTTCGTGACCAATCACACCGCCCTGGACGCCTCCGGCGTCCACGCCATCGATCGGCTGAGCGGGCATCCGCAGGTGGAACTGGTGGCCCTCTTCTCGCCGGAGCACGGGATCCGGGGGGATGCGGAAGCCGGTGTCCTGGTGGATTCCTCGGTGGATGCGGCCACCGGGCTCCCGGTCCACTCGCTCTACGGCGAGACCCGGAAGCCCACCCCGGCCATGCTGGAGGGGGTCCAGGTCCTCCTCTTCGACATCCAGGACGTGGGGACTCGCTACTACACCTACATCTACACCATGGCGCTGGCCATGGAGGCCGCAGGGGAGGCCGGGATCCCCTTCGTGGTCCTGGACCGCCCGAACCCCGTGGGCGGCGTCCAGGTCCAGGGGAACGTGCTGGATCCCGCCTTCGCGTCATTCGTGGGGATGTACCCGATCCCCATGCGCCACGGCATGACCCCGGGAGAGCTTGCCCGCCTCTTCCGCTCCGCCTTCGGTGTGGAGGCCGACCTCCACGTGGTTCCCCTCGAGGGGTGGCGCCGCGGCATGCTCTTTCCCGAAACCGGGCTCCCCTGGCGGGCCCCCTCCCCCAACATGCCGGACCTGGAGAGCGCCCTCCACTACCCCGGCACCTGCCTCTTCGAGGGGACGAACCTTTCGGTGGGGCGAGGCACGGACCGGGCCTTCCAGCAGATCGGCGCCCCCTGGCTCGACGGCGAGGCGCTGGCGGCGGCCATGACGGCCCGCCTGGAGGCCGGAGAGTTCGCCGGGGTTCGCTTCGAGCCCGTCCACTTCACCCCGGTGAACGCCGGGGACGGGAAGTTCTCCGCCGAGGAGGTGCAGGGGGTCCGCCTGGTGGTGACGGACCCGGCCACCTACGATCCCACCCGGGTCGGGGCCGCGCTCCTGGTGGAGACCCGCCGCATCTCGGGGGCGGCCTGGTCCTGGATCCCCTCCCACTTCGACCGCCTGGCCGGGAGCGACGCCCTCCGCATGGCCGTGGAGGCCGGGGAATCGGACCTCGATCGCCTCACCGCCAGCTGGCCCGGAGAGCGGGTGCGCTTCGAGGACAGACGGCGCGAGGCGCTTCTCTACCGCTGAGGATGGGGATGCGCCCGGACGGCCTGGACCGCACCCCGGTCCTCCTCACCGGGGAGTTCGGTACCGGGAAGCGCCGGGCCGCCCGCCGGCTCCACGCCCTGGGTCCTGATCCCGAGGGGCCCTTTCGCTCGGTGGATGCCTCCCGATACTCCCCCACCCTTCTGGCGTCGGAGCTCTTCGGCCACGAGAAGGGGGCCTACACCGAAGCGCGCGACCGGCGGGACGGGGTCCTCCACGAGGCCCGGGGGGGCACCCTGGTGCTGGAGGAGATGACGGCGATCCCCGTGGAACTCCAGCCCCGGCTCCTTCGCCTCCTCGAGACCGGGAGCTACGCGCGGCTGGGGGGAGAGGTGGAGCTCACCACGGACGCCCGGATCATCGTCACCGCCCGGGTGGGGTACCCGGGGGAGCTGGACGACTGGGCGTCGTCGGGTCACCTGCAGGCGGATCTCCTGGAGGCCCTCGGGGCCCGCCGGATCCACCTCCCCCCGGTCCGGGAGCAGACCGAAGCGGATCGCCGCCTCCTCGTGGAGGCCATCCTGGAGGAGGTGGGGGCCGCGTTCCCCGGTGTGCCCCGCTCACTCCACCCCGACACCCTGGGGATCCTCCTCGGGCATCCCTGGCCGGGAAATGTCCTGGAGATGCGGAACGTGCTGGAGCGGGCAATCCTCTCGGCCCTCGGGGAGGAAGGGGTCGAAGGGTCGCCGGTCCAGGTGGGGGCGGAGCCCCTCCTCCCCCGGCATCTCCCCACGGAGCTCCAGACCCCGGTACGGGAACCCGGGGCAGAGCGCCGGCGCGGCTTCCGGCCAGAGTCCCTGGAGGAGGTGGAGCGCCGCCACATCTGGCTCATGCTCCGGCATCACGGGGGGAACCGGAGCCGAAGCGCCCGGGACCTGGGGATTGCCCGGACCACCCTCCTGCAGAAGATCGCCCGTTACGGGCTGGAGGGCGCGGGGCGCTGAGCGCCCGTTCGCGGACGGATGCGCACGGTCTCGCCGGGAACGGGCCTCACCTGCTCGCTCCCCTCGGGGAGCAGGCCGGCCAGCCTCTGCTCGAAGGCCTGGACGTCCGTTCCGGGGACGGGGCGCAGGGGCCAGTCCATGGGGCGGAAGAAGTCTTCCCAGTGTCCGAGGAGGGCATGGCGCGGGGCCAGCGCCTCCACCAGGGCGTCGGGGTAGCCCTCGGCCTCTCCCGATCCGGCGGTACAGAGGATCACCACGTCCACCGGGATCCCGTCGTGCGGCGGCGGGAAGCCCCGGGGCGGACGGGACGCCGAGTCCTGGTAGTGGATCCGGAGAACCACGTCTCCGTCTTCGTCGAGGAAATCGATGAGCCACGCCAGCGTCGGACCGTCGAGCCACTCGGAGGCCCGCTCCGGCAGCCGGGACCGGGGCGTATCCACCTCGCCGTGGTAGAGCCGGATCCCGAAGAGGTGAGGGGCATGCTCCGAGCGCAGGGGCATGAAGCGGATGCGCCCGTCAGGTGTGGAGGTCCAGAGCCCCGGAGCGGTGTGGTCTCCCGCCAGCGCCTCCACGTCCACCAGGCGGTCCGGGTCCAGCGCCGGGTCACCCCGGAGGAGGTTCACCATGGTCCGCGACCCGTAGATCCGCGCCCCGGGGGCGTGAACCCGGGCCAGGTAGGGGACGTCCATGAGGTGGTCGTAGTGGGCATGCCCCACCAGGATGGCCGGAACATCGGCCACGGGGGGAAGGAAGCGGTCCACCGCCGCGGTGTCCGTCTGGAGGCGGCCGACCCCTACCTCCACGAGCCCCGGGTTCGAGAAGAAGGGCGCCGTCAGGAGCGCGGCATCCCCGTGGCGAATGAGCCACCCTCCGGCCCCCAGGTACGTGAAGGCGACGGGCTCCGGGTCCCCGGCCGACGCGGCAGCCGCCCCGGCTGTGGCTCCGGCCGCGGCTCCCGCTGTGGCCAGCAGGGCCGCGAGGATCAGACCCCGGCGTGAAGCCCGCACTCCCGGGCCACCTTCTCCTGGAAGCCGGCGTAGAGCTGCCGCGCCACCGGACCCACCTTGCCGTCACCCACAGGCTTGCCATCGAGCCATACCGTGGGGCGAACCTCGGCGGTGGTCCCGGTAAAGAAGATCTCGGAGGCGAACGAGAGGTCCGCGTCGGGGATGGGTCGGATCTCGACGGGGAGCCCCAGCTCCTCCGCCACCTCCAGCACCGCGGACCGGGAGATCCCGTGGAGGATCTGGTTCGAGGCCGGGTGGGTCAGCAGGGTGCCTCCTGACACGACGAAGAGGTTCGTCTGCCCTCCCTCCAGCGCCAGTCCGTCCCGGACGAAGAGGGCGTCGGCGGCACCGGCCTCCTTCGCCTCCTGCTGGGCCATGACGTTGGGGAGGAGCTGCACCGTCTTGAGGTCGGCCCGGGCCCAGCGCCGGTCGGGGACCCGGATGGCACCGTAGCCCTGCTCCCACGCCTCCGGCGCCGGCCGGCGGAAGGACCGAGCCCAGGCGTAGACGGTGGGCGGGACGTCGGGGTCGGGGAAGGTGTGGGTCCGGGGGGCCGTGCCCCGCGTCACCTGGAGGTAGACGATGGCCATCTCCTCGCCTTCCAGCCCGTTCCTCCGGATGAGCTCATGCTGGAGTTCGCCCAGGTCCACCGCCGGGGGCTGGATGCGCAGCTCGCAGAACCCCTTTCGCATCCGGGCCATGTGGGCCGGCATGCGGAAGGGGGTGCCCCGGTAGAAGGGCGTCACCTCGTAGAGGCCGTCCCCGAAAATGAAGCCCCGGTCGTCGGGATGAAGGCGTGCCTCGGCGTGGGGCAGGTAGCTTCCGTTCAGGTACACCGTGTCCATGGAGGCGGCCTCAGTTGGTTTCGCGCTGTTCGAGGCGGTCGAACTCCTCGAGGAGTTCCGCCTCCCGGATCCGTGCATCGGAGCTGGCACCGGAGCCGGCCCCCTGGGTCGAAGCAGCGTCCGCCTCGCCCCCGGTCTCGACCTCGTCCACCGCGTTCGAATCCCCCGCGTTCAACTGCTTCGGATCCGCGCCGGCGGGGAGGAGTCCCATCTCCCGCTTGAGTTCGAGCAGGCGCATGTCCATCCCGGCATCGCCGGACTCGAGCTGCTTGAACTCGTCCTCCAGGGAGTCCCCGCGCAGCGCCTCCGAAACCTCGGCGGCAGCCAGGGAGCGGCGCTCCGACTCCTCGATCTTCTCGGCCATCCGGTTGAAGGCGTCGAAGGCCGACGAGTCCGAGAGCCCCGACATGGTCTCGTGGATCCGCTTCTGGGCCTGGGCGCGCTTCTGCTTGGCAATGAGGAGGTTGCGCTTCCGCTTGGCTTCCTCGATGCGGTCGTTCAACTGCTTCAGCGACCCCTTCAGCTTTTCCGTCTCGGTGGACTGGGCGTGCCAGGTCTGCTCCATCGCGTGGGCCCGCTCGGCGTGCTCCTGGTGCCGGAGGAGGGCCTGCTTGGCCAGGTCGTCGCGGCCTTCGCGGACGGCGAGCATGGCGCGCTTCTCCCAGTCCCGGGCCTGCTTCTGCTCGTCCTCGAGCTGGGCGCGGAGCTTCCGCTCGTCGGCGATGGCGGCCGCCACCTCGCGCTTGGCGCGGGCCAGCTGGTCGCGCATGTCCACGATGATCTGGTTCAGCATCTTTTCCGGGTTTTCGGCCCGGGCAATGAGATCATTGATGTTGGACCGGAACAGCGTCGAGATCTTCTGGAAGATGCTCATGGGGTCAGCCCTCCACCGGTGCCAGGTGCCGGATGCGTTCCATGTGGCCCGATGCGGCCATCTGGACACTTTCAAGCGCGGCCTGGAGCTCCTGGAAGTCCAGGGTCTCCAGCAGGAAGGTATGGCTAAGGATCAGCTCGTTCTCCTCGATGCCGTAGGCGCCATGGACCAGGTCCGTGGCGTTCAGCTCGAGGAGGGTCCGGAAGAGGGCCGGGTCCACCTCGGCGGGAAGCTCCATCACCTTCATGCGCACGATGAGGAGCGGGGGGGAGTGGTTCACGACGATCGGGAGCTCGTCGTTCCGACTCCGGACCAGGTACATCCCCTCCGCCACTTCCTGGTAGTCCACATCCATGCGGATGAGGTAGCTCTCGAGATCCTCCGTCGTCACCATCGTCCCCTCCATTCGTCGTGGGTCGTCCCGGGATGCGCGCCATTCCGGGGTGCGCGTCTTCCCGACCCCAACTTACACGTTGGCCGCCGGGGAGACCATCATCTCCAGATAACGTCCGGTGATGGACGCAGGATTCATGGCCACCGACTCCGGGGGGCCGGCGGCGACGATCCGGCCGCCCCCGCTCCCACCCTCGGGCCCCAGGTCCAGCACCCAGTCGGCGGTCTTCACCACCTCGAGGTTGTGCTCGATGACCACCACCGTGTTTCCGCGGTCCACGAGCTCGTGGAGCACGTCCAGGAGCACCCGGACATCCTCGAAATGGAGCCCCGTGGTGGGTTCGTCCAGGATGTAGAAGGTCCGGCCGGTGGCCCGCTTCGCGAGCTCGGTGGCCAGCTTGACCCGCTGGGCCTCGCCGCCGGAGAGCGTGGTGGCGGACTGGCCGAGCTGCAGGTAGCCGAGCCCCACGTCGGACAGCGTCTGCAGCCGCTCGCGGATCTTCGGAACCGGCTGGAAGAAGGCCAGCGCCTCCTCCACCGTCATGGCCAGGACGTCGGCGATGGTCCTGCCCCGGTACTGGATGTCCAGCGTCTCGCGGTTGTAGCGCTTTCCGCGGCAGACGTCACAGGGCACGTAGACGTCGGGGAGAAAATGCATCTCGATCTTCACCAGTCCGTCTCCGGAGCACGACTCGCAGCGGCCTCCCTTCACGTTGAAGGAGAAGCGCCCCGGAGCGTACCCGCGCATCTGGGACTCGGGGAGCTCGGCAAAGAGGCTCCGGATGGGGGTGAAGACGCCGGTGTAGGTGGCGGGGTTCGAACGGGGCGTGCGGCCGATGGGGGCCTGGTCCACCTCGATGACCTTGTCGATCCCCTCGAGCCCCTCGAGGGCATCGAAGGGGAGGGGGACGTCCTTGGCCCGGTGAAAGTGGCGGGCCAGCGCCCGGTAGAGGGTCTCGTTCACCAGCGAGGACTTTCCCGACCCCGACACCCCGGTGACGGCCACGAAGCACCCCAGGGGGAAGGCTGCATCCACCCTGGCCAGGTTGTGGCCCCGGGCTCCGCGGATGCGAAGCACCTGCTCGGGGTTGGCAGGGCGCCGCTCGGTGGGGAGGCGGACCTGCTTTTCGCCCCTCAGGTATGCCCCGGTGAGGGAGCGGGGCGACGCCTCGATCCGTTCCACCGGGCCCTCGGCCACCACCTCGCCCCCATGGACGCCGGCCCCGGGCCCCAGGTCCACCACCCAGTCGGCGGCCCGGATCGTGTCCTCGTCGTGCTCCACCACCAGCACCGTGTTTCCCAGGTCGCGAAGCGCCTTGAGGGTGGCCAGGAGACGGTCGTTATCGCGCTGGTGGAGCCCCACCGACGGTTCGTCCAGCACGTACAGGACCCCCACGAGCCGGCTCCCGATCTGGGTCGCCAGGCGGATGCGCTGGCCCTCGCCCCCGGACAGGGTGTCGGCGGAGCGCCCCAGCGTCAGGTACTGGAGCCCCACGTCGTCCAGGAAGGAGAGCCGGTCCCGTACCTCCTTGAGGATGGGTTCGGCGATCTGTCCAGCCACGCCCTCCGGGATCTCGATGGCGCGAAAGAAGGCCAGGACCTCGGAAATGGAGAGCTGCCCCACCTCTCCCAGGGAGCGTCCGCCCACGGTGACCGAACGGGACTCGGGCCTGAGCCGCGTCCCCTCGCAGCTCGCGCAGGGCAGAGCGGTCATGTAGTCGGCGAGCTGCTCCCGTACCGCGTCGGACGAGGTCTCGGCGTAGCGCCGCTGCACCGACGCCACCACCCCCTCCCATGGTTCGGTGTAGGATCGGTCCTTCCCGCCCCGCCGGTACGGGAAGAGGATCTTCATCTTGCCCGAGCCGAAGAGGATGGCCTCGCGGACGTCCGGCGCGAGATGACGCCAGGCCCGCCTGGGGTCGAACTCGTACGCCTCGGCCAGCGCGGGGAGCACGGAGGTCTTGAGATGCCCCGAAGGCTCCCCCCACGGGAGGACCACCCCTTCCAGGATGGAGATGGAGGGATCCCCGACCACCAGGTCCGGGCTCACCTCTCTGCGGGTCCCCAGCCCGTCGCAGTCGGGGCAGGCGCCGTACGGGGAGTTGAAGGAGAACTGCCGGGGCTCGAGTTCGGGGAGCGAGGTGCCGCAGTGGGCGCAGGCATACTGCTCGGAGAAGACATGAATCACCGGCTCTCCGGAGTTGCGCCCGCCCGCGCCATGGTCCAGGACCTCCAGAATCCCCCCGGCGGCACGAAGCGCCGTCTCCACCGAGTCGGCCAGTCGCGCGCGGTCGGCCGGGCGGACCACCAGGCGATCCACCACCACGGCCACATCGTGGTTCTCGTAGCGGTTGAGGGTGGGGGGGTCGGAGAGGTCCCAGGTCTCGCCATCGACCCGCACCCGGACAAAGCCCTCCTTCCGGGCCTTCTCGAAGAGGTCGCGGAACTCCCCCTTCCGGCCCCTCACCAGAGGCGCAAGGACTTCGAGGCGGCTCCCTTCCGGAAGGGTGAGGAGACGCTCCACGATCTGGGTGGCGCTCTGCCGCTCCACCGGGCGGCCGCACTCCGCACAGTGCGGAGTCCCCACCCGGGCCCAGAGCAGGCGCAGGTAGTCGTAGACCTCGGTGACCGTCCCCACGGTGGAACGGGGGTTCCGGGAAATGGTCTTCTGCTCGATGGAGATGGCCGGCGACAGCCCCTCGATGGCGTCCACGTCGGGCTTCTCCATGAGCCCCAGGAACTGCCTGGCATAGGCCGACAGCGACTCCACGTAGCGCCGCTGGCCCTCGGCGTAGATGGTGTCGAAGGCCAGCGACGACTTGCCCGACCCCGAGATGCCGGTGAGCACGACCAGGCTCTCCCGGGGGAGTTCGACCGAGATGTTCCGGAGGTTGTGCTCCCGGGCCCCCCGGACGACCAGGAAATCCCTCCCGTTACCGTCAGCCATGCAGGCGGCGGAGCGCGGCGATGCGGTCCTCGGTGGGCGGGTGGGTCCGGAACATCTTGGTGAAGCCCCCCATGGCACCCCCCCGGAGGGGGTTCACGATGGCCAGCTGTGCCGCAGCGGGGTTCACGTCCATGGGGATCCGCTGCGCGGCCGACTCCAGGCGCTGCAGGGCGCTGGTGAGTCCGTCCGGGGTGCCGGCAATGTCGGCGGCGGTGGAATCGGCCTGGAACTCGTTGGTCCGCGAAATGGCCATCTGGAGAATGATCGCCGCCA